>NZ_ABXA01000001.1 GCF_000173355.1 Anaerococcus hydrogenalis DSM 7454 | reverse complement strand
TTATAGTAAAGATACCCAATTATTGACAAAGATAAAACTGACAAAATTACAGTAAGAGTTTTTATGCTATACTTATCTGTCTTATTTTTCTTTATCAAATCAAACAAGAAGTTTCCAAAAATTATCATAGGAAACATTATGTATAAGCATATCTCCATATTAAAAATAGAAGAAAACAATGCTGAAGTGAATAAAAATATCATTTTATTCTTATCATTCATCTCGTACAATTTTATAGCTGTAAAAATTGGAATAAAAAATGCAAATATCAAATAATAAGATGATAAAAATGCTAAAGATACATTTATCAATCCAAAAATTATACTAGCTATTTTTTTATTTTATTTAAATATTCATTCATAAAAATCCTTTCTTTTAGAAAGATTATCACATAGATTATACAATTTTTTAGAAAAAAAAAGCTAACCTAAATAATTTTAGGCTCAGACTGTTGACAAAGTATACAAATCCTCATGCAAAGAATATCATACGAAAAAATTGATTTGATTTCAAATTTGAAAATTCGTTAAAAATCGCAACTGCTCGAGCATTAGCGAGTTTGCGATTTTAGAATTTCAAATTTAGAAATCAACAATTTTTGGAGTTAGATGTTCGTGCTTGAGGGTTTGTCTAAGTTCTGAATCTAAATAATTCTAGGCTAGCTTATCTTTAATAATTTAAAATTTTTAAAATTTTATTCCTGTAATTTATAAATTTATCACTTGTCCTATCTCTAGGATAAGGAAGATCTATATCTACAATTTCTTTAACTCTTCCAGGTCTTGGCTCCATTATTATAACTTTAGATGACATATAGACAGCTTCTTCTACGTCGTGAGTTACCATTATCATTAAATTTTTTATTTCTTGCCATAAATTTAAAATTTCATCTTGCATATTCATCCTTGTAAAGGCATCCAAGCTTCCCAAAGGCTCATCTAACAAGAAAACTTCTGGCCTTGCAATCATAGTCCTAATCAGAGAAACTCTTTGGGCCATTCCTCCAGATAATTGTTTTGGAAATGAGTTTTTAAATTCGCTTAGGCCAACTTTTTTAAGCATGAGGTCGATTTCTTTCTCATCGATTTTTTCTTCATTTTTTAATGATCCAGAAAATCCAACATTTTGACCAACTGTTAGCCAAGGAAAAAGTGTTGGTTTTTGAAACACCATTCCTTTTTTTGAAGATGGTTTTTCAATTTCTTTACCATCTAATAAAATTTTTCCTTGGCTTGGTCTAATTAGGCCTGAGATAAGCCTTAACATAGTAGATTTTCCACATCCTGAAGGGCCAACTATTGAAACAAATTCATTGTTATCAATAGATAAATCAATATTTTTTAGGGCATGAGTTTTTTCGTCTTCTTCAATTTTTTCAAATACTTTTGAAACATTTTTTAATTCTAATTTGCTCATTTTACACTTCCTTTTGCCATTTTAAGGCCTTTGATGAAATCTTTTTTAAAATCATATTTACTATAATAAAGGTCAAAGCTAAAATTATTATTGCTCCATACATTGAAGAATAATCAGCCCAAGAAGATTTCCATGTAATATACCAACCAAGTCCTGATTCTACTCCAAGCATTTCTGCAACTATTAGGGATGTACAAGCTGAGCTCATACCTGAAATTAATCCTTGGAAAATATTTGGACTTGCTGATGGAAGGGCAATTTTTCTTACCAATTCATTTTCATTTGCTCCTAAAGTTTTGGCTGCTTCATAATAAGACTTGTCTACATTTTTAATTCCTGTCATTGTAGCAAGAGTTGTTTGAAACCAAACTCCAAGTCCTATTATAAAAACTGCTCCTCCAAAAAGACTTGTAGCAAGAACCATAACTACAGGTATCCAAGTTGTTGTTGGAATTGGTCCTAATAATTTTAAAAATGGGTCTACCCAATAATCAACTTTTTTAGAATATCCTGCCAAAATTCCTGTAATTATTCCAAGAATTGCCCCAATAAAATATCCTGTAAATAATAATTTTAAACTTGCAAGGGTTGATTCTAACAAAAATCCCTTATCGGCAATCATAGAATTCATAATCATATCAAGCCATGCAAAATATGGTAGGGGCAAAACTGCAAATTTTAAGGTTAAGAGGTCATAAATTATTAAAATAGCAAAGACAAAGGCATATAAGGGGGATTTATAGCATAGCCTATCGCTTATTTTTTCATTTTTAAATGATATTATAAAAAACACCAGATAAAGACCTAGTAAAAATATCAAAAAATATAAATAAACAGGAGTTGCTTTCATATTTTTTTGGTGATTTGGAAAATATAAATATTCCAAAATTGCAAAAATTCCAAAAATTATTGGTAATATTTTTTTAATTATTGAATTTTTTTCACCCTTAGTTTTTTCATTATCCATAATACTTTCCTTTTCTATAATTATTTTTTATTTTTCATCATAAAAACTACCCATAGGTAACCAGTATGATTTCATTAGTTGGTCAACACTTCTTTGATCTTTTATTAATCCAATTTCTTTATAATCTGTAAATATTGATTTTAAAGTACTTTCTGCTAGGTCATTTTTCACTGAATAATCATATGATTTTATAAGGTCAAGTCCTGCATCAAAGTCACCACTAGCAAGGTTGTTGTCATATAATTTTTGTGTAGCCTTTTTTGGATTATTTTGCATATAATCATTTGCTTCTTGAATTGCTGTAGCAACCTTATCAGCTATTAGTGGATTTTCTTTAGCAAATTTTCCATTAAAGGCAAGTACGCAGCATACTTCTTTTCCAAAGTCATCATCATGAGTCATAGATCTAATTGATCTAATTTCTCCCTTATCTACAAATTGTTTTGCAAATTGATCATCCAAAACAGCAGAATCTATTTCTCCATCTTTCATAGCTTGAATGACTGCTGCATTGTCAACTTGTTTATAAGTTACCTTATCAGGATTAACATCATCATGGTTAAAAAATCTCAATGCTGTGTTGTGGTTTGAATTTCCAATTCCATTTGTTATAGCAAGATTTTTTCCTTCAAGTTCTTTTGTTTTTGTAATTTCACTATCATTTAAAACATAAAGAGATTTACATCCAGTATGAGATGCTGATGAAAATACTATATCAAGTCCCTTTGTTGCTGGAACAACCATTCCTGCAAATTCTCCAACTAATCCATCTAGTTTTCCACTTCCTAAAGCATCTTTAGGATTTTTTGTATTTACAAATTCCACTTCAACATCACGGTCTTTAAAATATCCATTTAGATTTGCAATATTTGGTCCACCTAAACAAAGATCTCCTGAATATCCTAATTTTATTTTATCCTTATATCTTGGTTCTTCTTTTATATCTTTTTTTGCATTTTCTTTTGCAATTTTTTGTACATCTTCAGTCTTAATATTTTTACTTTCACTTACATTTGACATACTTTCACTTGAATTATTTTCACCATTATTTAATTGGCTCTTGCATCCTGTAAAAACAAGAGATCCAATCAACAAAACACCTACAATTTTTGATTTAACTTTCATAATTCCTCCAAACATTTTATTAAAAAACAATAGAAAAAGCCCGTCCAACAAAGGACGAGCTACCGTGATTCCACCTTTTTATTTTTATTATAATAACAAAAATCTCTCAGGGTCTATTAACCCTTATCCTGGTAACGGTGGATGCCGCTACAGCCTAATATCGGTGTAGAACTCAAAGATGCATTTCAATTTATTTTAACTTGGTTAATCTCAGCTAAATAACCTCTCTGTAAAGTATGATAAACCTACTCTTCTTTTCCATGTCTTTTTTTATTACAAAATTAATTATACAATTCATACTAAATCGGTCAAGTTTATTTTGATTTTTTTAAATTTTTTTGCAAATTTTTTTCAATCTTTTTAATATCATAATCTTTTTTTATTTAAACTTCAAGAAATTTTCTTATTTATTTTTAATATGGTATATTTAAAATAAGACGAAAAGAGGAATATTATGGAAAATAAAAATATAAAACTTAGTATTTTATCTGATACCCATATATTAGCAAGAGATTTGATGGCTGATAACAAAGAATTTAATATGGCAATCAAATATGATAGAAAATTTTTGGTTGAAGGAGAAGGACTTTTAAGATCTGCCTTAAAACTTGCAAGTGAAAATGAAAGTAAATATATAATAATTCCTGGAGATTTAACAAAAGATGGAGAAAAAAAATCCCACCTTGAAGTTTCAAAGATTCTAAAAGAATGGACTTATGAAGATGAGTCTAGAAAAATATTTTTAATTCCAGGAAATCACGATATAAATAATAAGAGTGCTTTTGATTATAAAAATTTAAAAATACCCCATATATAAAACCAAAAGAATTTTTTGAAATTTATGACTTTTTATATAAGGACTCTGTTTTAGAATATTATAAGGATAGTCAAATTTATAAGAACTACCTAGGCGAAATAAATAAAAAATATGAAAGAGAATTTGAAAATTCTTATTACGCTCAAGGATATGGATCTTATCTAGCAAGAATAAATCCGAATTTAGATGAAAAAAATTCTCTAACTTTAATTTTTATAGATACATCAATTTATTCATGTGACTATGAGCAAAATCACAAGGATGGTAAGAATAATGTAGTTGGAGCTTGTGATAAAAATGTTTTAAAATGGGCTATTGAAAAAATTGACCAAGCTAAAAAAAGAGCTGATATGGTTTTTGTAATTTCTCACCATGCTTTTATCCCAAATTTTAGGGACCAAAGGCTAGTTCTTGGACCTTTTATAATTAAAAATTGGAATGAAAAATTTAAAGATAAAGATCCTAGGATAAACAACAAACTTCCTATAGAAGTTTTGGCAGATTGTGGAGTTAAATTTCTATTTACTGGCCACTTGCATGAAAATGGAACTGCAAAATATAAATCAATTTTAGAAAATGAAATATTTAATATACAAACAGGCTCAACTGTAACCTACCCCCTTCCAATTAGGCATATAAATATATATGATGACTTGAAAGATTTTTCTGGATTTTCTATAGATATGAAAACCCAATTAATAAAAAAATTTGAGTATGAAAATTTAAATGGAGAAAATATAAAAATTGATAATTCTATAGCCTATGCCTTAAAAAATCAATTATCCTTAAAGGATGTTTTATTTAATTATGTCCATTCTATGGCCAAAAATCCTATAATTTCCCAAATGGATATTAAGAAATTTCTTATAGAAAGGCTAAATACAAATCTTAATTTAAAGCTTTCAAACAAGGGGTATGTAAAGGAAATTTTAAAAGAATTTTCTTTTAAATTTCCTATCTATGTAGAAAAATTTGGAAATGTAAATCTTATAGATGCTGACGGGGAAATTTTTATAAAGGTAGATTCTTACAAGTCTCATGCCCTAATTAAGGCAGGAAATTTAGAAGCATGCATAGAAATTTTGATAAGGCAATTTGAAGAAAAAATAATGACCACTGATAATATGATTTATTATTATGATAAGTTAGTAAAAAAAGCCCTATCAATGCCTATTTCAACTGATAAACATAATTTATATGACTTTTCAAATTATATTTACCAATATAAGGCCCTCGATGAAAAAACTACCCCATCTTATGTAGTTGAATTTTTAGCAAAATTAAACAATCCAGATTACTCAATAACTGAGGAAGTTATAGATTACTGCCAAGATGAAATTAATGAGATTTTTGAATTTTTAACTATGAATATAAGATTTGAAATTGATGGGTCCAAAGATAAATTTTTTGATAAGCTAATTTCAATAAAGGGCTTATTTTTTAGAAGTCTAATTAGATATTTAAAAAGAAAATCAAACAATTTGTATGACTTGATAACTTTTATATCTAAATTTATTTTGAAAAAAAGAAGGGTTAACGGAGTAGACTTAGTAAAATATATAATTTCTTATAAAAAAGTTACAAATATCAAGCAAAATATAGGTAAAAAAATGTTAGGAAGGGCAAATTTAAGGTCATATATTGTAGATTTAGTAAAATCAATCAACAATGAAGTAGTAGAAACTTACGAAAATGAAGACTTAAATGAAAGAGACCATTATTTTTCTTATGTAGAATATGAGGATGAATAAAAAGGACATTTTAAAATGTCCTTTTAGCTTGATATAATAACTTCATAAGCCATAGAATTATCTACATTAACTACAAATCCTAGCCCACTTCTCCTACATTTTTCCAAATAATTTATAAATTCTTCTTCATTCATCATCTCAGGTTTAGCTAGTCCACTTTTTGCCATAATTTTTACATTAGGATCAAGCTTAAATTTATAAACCCCTTCATCAAAAGTTGAATCTCCAAAAGATCCTGTCATTTCTTCATTATAATTTAAAATTCCGGAAAATATTAAATATCCGTTTTCAAATTTTACATAATCAACATATCCTCTTTCCCAACCTTCTCTCGACTTATCAACTAAGCTTGCGCCGTAAGATCCATAAGATGTTAATAGATTTTTATCATCCACTTTACTGTCTTGTTCATAATCTTCTTCTGATAATTTATTTTCTTCTATATTTTCAATAATAAATGATGGATCATCTGATACTTTATTAGATATGTTATTATATGTAACATTTGAAGAAATATTAGAATTTTCCAAATTATCACTTGTTTCTATTATTCTAGTAGATTTTTTAGAACATCCTGTAAAAATTAAGGATAAAAAAAGTAAGTATATTAATTTATTTTTCATAAATTCTCCTTTTAAAAAAAGCCCAGTTAAACTGGGCTAGGATCTTTTAATTAAAAATCAGATAAATCTGCTTTCCTCTTTTCTAAGAATGCTGTCATTCCTTCTTTTTTATCATGAGTTTCAAAAGTTGATGCAAAAGTATTTGCTTCTAATTGAATTCCTGTATGAAGATCTGATTCAAGACCTAAATTAATTACTTGTTTTGCAAGAGTTACTGCATAAGATGCTTTTGACATAATTTTTTCTGCCATTTTTGTACAATAATCCATCAACTCTTCTTTTTCGACAACATGATTTACAAGACCTATTCTGTAAGCCTCATCAGCTTTTATAGAATCTGTTGTAAAAATTAATTCTTTTGCAATTCCCTTTCCTACAAGTCTAGGAAGTCTTTGTGTTCCACCAAAGCCTGGAATTATTCCAAGACCTACTTCAGGTTGACCAAATAAAGCATTTTTTGATGCAACTCTTATATCACAAGCCATAGAAATTTCACATCCACCACCAAGGGCAAATCCATTTACAGCTGCAATTGTAACTTGTGGCATCTCTTCAAGCATATTAAATGTTTCATATGCAAGCATGCTCATTGCTCTTCCTTCTTGTGGTGTAGCATTTACCATTTCGGAAATATCAGCACCAGCTACAAAAGATTTTTCTCCACCACCAGTTAAAATTAAAACTTTAACATCTTTTCTTTCTCTAATATCTGAAAAAGTTTCATTCAATTCTTTTAATGTTTCTGAATTTAAAGCATTTAAAGCCTTTGGTCTATCAATAGTTACATAAGCAATTTCATTTTTCACATCTACTTTTACGTTATTCATATTTTCTCCTTTAAGATATTTTTTAAAACGCTTTCTATAAATTTATACTATAACATTGATTAATTTTTGTCAAGCAAATATAGTAAATAGAATTATGGGACTTTTAAAAATTTTTATTAAAAAAATTCCCCGAAGGGAATTTTCTAAATATTTAAATAAGCTTGGTCAAGTATTGGATCTTGGGTAAAATTAAAGTGCATTTTTAATAATGTTTTTTTGTCACTTTCATCAAGAATTATTGTTGAATGGGCATCAAGTCCATTTAATTTATTCAAATTTTTAAGGGCATGATGGGTAACTGGGTTTGTTGTTGCTGAAATTGATAGGGCAATTAGCACATCATTTACTGAAAGGGACTCATCTCTTTCTTTTAAAATTTCTTCTTTTAATTTTAAAACCGGTTCTAATATATGTGGAGATATTAGTGGTATATCGTCATTTATACCTGAAATTTCTTTTAAGGCATTTAAAATACAAGCTGCAGGTGATGACATTAATTTTGATTTTTTTCCTGTAACAATTTTTCCATCAGAAAGCTCTATCGCAAAAATTTCTGCATTTTTTTCCTTTTGTTTTTCTCTTGCTACTATAGAAACTTTTCTATCACTTGCTTCAAGATTTAAGCTACTCATCAAAAGCTCAATTTTTTCTACAGCCTTATAATCAGTTTTTGCAAGTTTGAAATCAACTAGAGCATTGTAATATCTTCTTATAATTTCATTTTTACAAGCCCTTATTGTTTCTTCTTCATCATCTATACAAAATCCAACCATATTTACACCCATATCTGTTGGGGATTTGTAAGGAGATGATCCAGAAATTTTTTCAAACATTTGTTTTAAAATCGGAAAAGCCTCAACGTCTCTATTGTAATTTACGGTTGTTTTTCCGTAAGCCTCGAGATGGTAAGGATCTATCATATTTACATCATTTAAATCTGCTGTTGCAGCTTCGTAGGCAATATTTACAGGATGTTTTAAAGGAAGATTCCATACTGGAAAAGTTTCAAATTTTGCATATCCTGCATTTATTCCCCTTTCATTTTCTAGATACATTTGTGAAAGACAAGTTGCAAGCTTTCCACTTCCTGGACCAGGTCCTGTAATTACAACTAAGTCTCTTTGGGTTTCTATATAATCATTTTTTCCAAAACCATTTTTGCTTAAAATGTTTGGAATATTATTTGGATATCCTTCAATATCATAGGTCTTATAATTTTTTATATTTAAACTATCAAGATATTTTCCATATTTTATTGCTGAAGGTTGGTTATCAAATTGGGTTATTACAATTGAATTTACGAAAAATCCCAAGTCTTCAAATGAAGTTTTTAATCTTAAAACTTCGCTATCATAACCTATATCAAGGTCTGACCTTATTTTATTTGACTCAATGTCATTTGCATTAATTACTATTACAATTTCAGTAATATCCTTTAATTTTTTTAACATTTGTAACTTAGAATCAGGCAAAAATCCTGGCAAAACCCTTGATGCATGAGCATCATCAAATAATTTTCCACCAAATTCTAGGTATAACTTATCAAATTCTCTTATCCTCTCTTCAATCTTTTCAGATTGGATTTTTATATATTTATCATTATTAAAAGCTTTCTCTACCATTCTTACCTCCTAATCATAGATAATATTATATACTAGATGAAAAAAAATTTGAATATTTTTTATAAAAAAATAGGTGCGTAATTTGCACCTAATTTTTTTCTGTTTCGTATTTATCCCAATTTTCTGTTTTAAAAGTATTACCATCTTGGTCAATCCAATAGGCCTCTACCTTATATTTTTTTGCCAATTTTTTTCCTTCTTCCAAATTCTTTATAAAAAGAGCTGTTGAAAGGGCATCGGCTTTTGATATATCATCTGTCATTACTGATACAGATTTAAAATTTGTTGATGGATAGTTTGTATTAGGATCTATAATGTGGTGATATCTTTTGCCATCAATTTCAAAATATCTTTGGTAATCCCCACTTGTTACAAGGGAAGTATTTTTTATTGCAACTATGGAAGAATATGGGTGTTCTTCTGAAAGTGATGGGTCTTGAACAGCAATTTTAAAATTTCCATCTTTTTTTGTAGGATTTTCTCCAATTATTGCGACATCCCCACCTACTGATAAAATTCCTGATTTTAATCCCTTTTCTATCAATTCATCTTTGATAAGCTCTGTTGCATATCCTTTTCCAATTCCACCAATATCAACTTGAACTTCCTTGTCATTAATATAGGCTGTTTGATTTTTTTCATCTTCCAAGGCAGCCTCCCTATGGTCAAGCCAAATTTTTAAAACCCTACCATAGCATATATTAATATCTCCATCAGTTTCCTTGTACCATTTTTTTCCTTCATTTAATAAATCAATAATTTTTTTATCAAGCTTTACCTTTTCTTTTCCTGCATTTTCATTTAGGGTTGTTACATTATTTACCCCATCAAATTTATCATAATTATTAAAAAGCTTGTGGTATTCTGCCATTCTTTTTTCTACCAAATCTTTGTATTTATTAAATTCTTCTTCATTTTGGCAATAGGCAGAAAAGGTAGTTATTGTATCAAAATAATCATAGATTGTAGTTTCATATTTTTTAACTTCTTGATTTGAATTTTCTGTGCTAATACTACTTTCTACCTTACTCTTTGCTTCTGGTTTTACTTTTTCAACTTTTTTATTACATGATGATAGAGCTAAACACAAGCCTAGCCCTACTATTGTTAATTTTATTTTTTTATTCAAAACTTAATCCCTATTATATAAATCTATAACTTCCATATCCTTTGAAACTTTTATATCTTCTTCTTGGGCCCAATTTAATAAAATTGAACCTGCCACTTTTTCCCTAAATTCTTGAAGCTTATCCTCAAGGCCTAGTTCATAAATCAAATCTAAAAATTCTTCGTCAGCTGAATATTGGTTATAATTTTCAAAAAGTCTGTCCCTATCTTGGCTATCTAAGTAATCCATAAAAACTTCCCTAGCAAGTTTTTTATTTACAGCCTCACGACCTGGCATACAAACAAATTCATCCATATTATTTTCAATATCAATATAAGATTCTTCTATGTCATCATTGTTATCCATGTCATCATTTATCCTAACTAAATCTAGGGTATCAAGATTTAACCAAATATTTTTCAAATATAAATTATCCCAAATTGTCCATTTTTCTACCAACCAAGAAAGGTTGATAGCTTCTTTGTTTCTACTCATTTTCCTTTATCTCAAAAACTACAGCCTCATACTCCCAAAGCTCTAATTTAAGATTTTCCCCCTTACTAATTTTTATATTTTCTCTCTTATACTTATAACCACCATACTTTTCCCACATATTATTAATTTTTTCAACAAAAATTAAATTTTCATCATAGGAAATTGGATAAGATTTTTTATAAGTATTTGTCATATTTAATACTATCAAAAATCTTTTATCATTGGCAAGTCTCTCATAAGCAAAGACCGAATTTTCATTATCATCTACAACTTTCCACAAAAAACCTTCTTCCTTATAATCATCCTTGTAAAAACTAGGATTATCCTTATAAAGATGGTTTAAATCTTTTACATAATTTTTGAAGGCTGAATGAATAGGAAATTTTAAAATGTCCCAATTTAAAGATACATTTTCATTCCATTCATCAAAAGTTGCAAATTCATTTCCCATAAAATTTAATTTTTTGCCAGGGTGGGTCATTTGGTAGGTATTTAAAAGTTTTAATTGTTTAAACCTATCTTCATAAAAACCATTCATCTTATTAATCATAGCTTTTTTTAAGTGAACGACCTCATCATGACTTAAAGGTAAAAGAAAATTCTCATTGTAAAAATAGAACATAGAAAAATTAATTTTTCCCTGATACATGTGCCTGTTCATAGAATCTACTTCAAAATATTTGCAAGTATCATTCATCCACCCCATGTCCCATTTATAATCAAAACCTAAGCTTTCTTTTCCATTTTTTTCTGTTACAAATTCATATGATGAAGAATCTTCAGCAATTTTCATAAAGCTTGGAAAATCTTTTGAAAGATCCTTATTTAAATCTTTTAAAAATTTAATATTATGGTGGTTTACTCCCCTATCCTTATTTCCATCATAATAAATCATATTTGAAACTGCATCAATTCTTATCCCATCAAAGTGGCATTTTTCAATCCAAAAATTTATAGCAGATTTCATAAAACTTCTAACATGGCCTTTGGAGTAATCAAAGTTCAAACTTCCCCACTCAGAATATTGCAAATCTTTATAATCAGATTCATACAAACTTTGCCCATCAAAATTTTTTAAAGCATAATAATCTTCTGCAAAATGTACAACTACAAAATCAAAAATTACCCCTATATCATTTTGGTGGCACAGGTCCACAAATTTTTGCAAATCTTTCATGGAACCATATCTTGATGAAGGAGCAAAAAATCCAGAAACTTGATAACCCCATGATGGATAATATGGATGTTCTGTGATTGGCATTATTTCTATGTGAGTATAGCCCATATCTTTTACATAAGAAATTAACTTATCAACTATGTCCAAAAAATTTGGCATGGAATTATACTTTATCCAACTCCCTATATGAATTTCATAAATATTTAGGGGCTTGTCCAAATTTTTTTCTCTTTTTTTAAGCCAATTTTTATCAGAAAAATTATATGAAGTATCAATAATTTTTGTCGCAAATTCTGGAGATTCGTCAAAATAATTTCCGTAAGGATCAAATTTTTCAAATTTGTAGCCCTTATTTTCAATTACATACTTATAATAATCTCCCTCTTTCGCCCTTATAAACTTATAAAAATATCCGTATTTATGATTTTTAAACATGGATACTTCTTTCCAATTTGAAAAGTCTCCCTTGATATAAACCATATCAGCATGAGGAGCATATATCCTAAAAATATAGCCGTCATCTTTTTTTATAGCTCCAAAAATTTCATGGCCTATTTTTGAGTTTCCACTTAAGTAGTCTTCTATTTTTTTATAATCTACTTCTAGTAATTTAACATCCATTTTATTCCTCAATCAAATCTTCAATATGCTTAATTAAAATTTCAATTCCTCTGGTATTTTTTGCCCCTCTGGGAATTATAATATCAGCATATTTTTTGGTTGGTTCTACATATTTTTCATGCATAGGCTTAACTTGTTTTATATATTGAGTCAAGACTGATTCCAAACTTCTTGACCTTTCCTTGGTATCTCTTAAAATTCTTCTTTGTAGCCTAACATCACTATCAGCATCAATAAAAACACAAGTATCCAAAATATCCCTAACTCTTTTATCATATAAGACCAAAATTCCTTCAATCAAAATTATTTTTTTGGGACTAACATGGATTGTCTTTTCACTCCTTGTGTGGATTTTGTAATCATAAGTTGGCATATCTATATCCTTGCCAGCCTTTAAATCTAACAAATCTCTTATAAAGATGTCATTATCAAAAGATGAAGGCTTATCATAATTTAATTTTTCCCTATCCTCAAAAGATAAATCATCATGGGCCTTATAATAATTATCATGGCCAATGACATACAAATCTTTAGAAAAATAATTTTTAATAAATTCTACAATTGAAGATTTTCCACTGGCAGATCCGCCAGCTATAGCTATAATTTTAGTATCCATTTTAATTCACTCTATTTACAATTTTACCATCAAGAAACTTATATAAATTATCAAAAACAATTTCACATCTTATCTTCATAGCTTCTTCAGTAAAAAATCCTACGTGATTGGTAAGGAGGACATTTTTTGCATTTCTTAATGGATAATCCTTATCTAGAGGTGGTTCCATATCAAAAACATCAATTCCTGCCCTTAACTTATCATCATTTAATAATTTTGCTAAATAAGTATTATCAACAATAGGACCCCTAGCACAATTTATCAAAATTGCCTTATCCTTCATTAAATCAAGTTGATCTTTTCCAATAAAACCTATAGTTTCATCATTTTGAGGAAGATGAATTGAAACAATATCTGAGTTTTTCAAAAGCTCTTCAAGGCTTACATACTTTGCTCCAAGATTTTTAACCTGATCTTTTTCACTTCTATTATATGCCAAAATATTTGCACCAAAAGCCTTAAAAATCTCAACAACTCTTGTACCAATTTTTCCAGTTCCAATAATTCCTACAGTTTTTCCCTTAATGATTTGACCTAGAAGATTGAAAGATTCATCTTGGAAAATATTTTTATTATTTTGGTCAAATTTTCTCATAACAGCAATCGTAAGGCCAATTACAAGCTCAGCTACAGAATCATCAGAATATCCACTTGCATTTTCAACTATAATATCATTTTCCTCACAAGCAGCCATATCCACATGATTAAAGCCTGTAAAAGCTACATCAATTAATTTCAAATTTGTATTATCTATTACTTTTTTTGAAAATTTATTATTTGTAATAATTGCCACTTGACTATCTTTTAATCTTTCAATTATTTCATCATCGTCTTTTGCACTTTGGTTAAAATATTGAAATTCGTAGCCTAAACCCTCAATTTTTTTCTTATGTTTTTCTATAATTTCATTATCAACCATTAATGGATCTATTAAAGAAATTTTCATCAAAACCTCCAACTTTATCTTTTTAATAATTTTTCATCTTGATATTATTATACCTTTATGTTAAATTTAAATAAAGAAAGGAATTTATTATGGCAGTTGGCTTATCATTTAAAAACGGAAAATGCTTGGAAGCTATAAAATATTATTGCGATATTTTTGACATAAAGCCTCCAAAGAAATTAATTAGATATTCAGATTTTGAACAATATAATTTTCCTCTAGAAGTTAGGGATAGGATTTATAATTCAAAACTTGAAATATATGGAAATAATGTATATTTATTTGACACTACTGATGATAAACATTGGGTAAGTGGAAATAATGGAAGAGTTGTTATCGAAACAAATAGTGAAAATTTGTACAAGGCTTATTCCAAGTTACAAAAAGAATCTAAGGTCTTGATGCAACCTCAAAAAATTAATAAGAAATTATTTACTACCTTGATTGATAAATATAATGTAGTTTGGCATATTATTGCTACAAATTAAAAAAAAGATTCTTGCATATTTAACTGCAAGAATCTTTTTTTTCTTTTTTTCTTCTATCTCTTAATTTTTTAAAAAAACTTTGTAAAATTTCTAAACTTTGATCTTTCATTAAACCAAATTCTGCATCTAGAAAGTGAAGTTGGCTCCTATCTCCTGTTATATTTGTATTTGATCCACAAGCTCCTCTTTTAACATCTGCAAGGGCAATTACCAGCCTATCAATTCTAGAATTTATTATTGCCCCAGCACACATAGAGCAAGGCTCCATCGTTACATACATAGTGCAATCTTCTAGCCTAAAGTCTCCAACATATTTACTAGCCTTATCTATGGCAAGTATTTCTGCATGTTTTAGGGCAGATTTTCCCTTATAAGTATAGTTGTGGCTTCTGGCAATTATTTTTCCATTTTTTACAATCACACAGCCAATGGGAACTTCTTCTTCAAGCCTTGCAAGTTTCGCTTCATTTATTGCTTCTCTCATATAAAAATAATCATCCATAAATTTCCTCTCAAAATATATTTTTACAATAAAAAAGACCATTGCTATATTTTTTTGCAATGATCTTAATTTTTTCTGGCGTCCCGAAGAGGATTCGAACCTCCGACACCCGCCTTAGGAGGGCGGTGCTCTATCCAGCTGAGCTACCAGGACCTACCAATTTATTATAGCAGAAAGAATAGAAAATGTAAATTTTTTTCTATTCTTTCATTTTTTATCTTGCTATTATGCATTCAACTAAAAAGTTACAAGCATCTGATATGGTTCTTTTTATTCTTGTAAAATTAGATGCCTTTGTCTGATCTTTTTTGCTTATTAAATTTACTTGGTAAGATTTATCTTCGTAAGAAATATAAACTTTTCCAAGTTTTTCTCCTTTTTTGATTGGAGCTTTTATATCTTTTTTAATATCTGTTTTTACATTTGGCATTGACTTATTTTTTATTATAAACCCTACATCTTGATCAGGATATAATTCTACATATCCTTCCTTTACAGAATTTACCTTTACAAAATCACTTGGTGTTTGTTTATCAGCCAATTTTTTGTAGTTAAAATATCTTGAAACATAATAAATTAAATCTGTCATGGCAGCATCTCTTGTTGGATGGTCTTTTGCGCCCATTACTATAGAAATTGCCCTATAGTCGTTTTTAGGATCAAATTTTCCCATATCTATTGTTGTTATAAGACAAGATCCAGCTTCTTCTGTTGTACCAGTTTTAAGTCCATCTACCCCCTTTATATCACCTTTTAAAGGAATGGTAGATTTTTTGTGAATATCTTTTTTATTATCATCAATCCCATCCATATTTGAATATTCTAAAATATCAGGATATTTTTTCAAAATAATTCTTGTTAATTCGAACAAATCTTTGGCAGATGATGAGTTTTGGGTATCATCTTCTGTATTTACTCCAGAAGCATTATAGTATTTTTGGCTTTTTAAATTTAATTCTTGGGCCTTTTTGTTCATTTCTTTTGCAAAGTTATCTTCACTTCCAGAAATTTTACTTGCCAATAAATTTGCACAATCATTTCCACTTACAACAATTAAACCTGTTATTAATTCTTTTATGGTATATTCTTCCCCTTCTTTTATTCCCAAAGAAGAATATTCAGGTCCTGTTAAGTCTTCTGCTTCTTTTGTTCCCTTTACTTTTGTATCGTAAGAAATTTTTCCACTATCAATGGCTTCACGTGTTAGTAAAAAAGTCATAAGCTTACTCATAGAAGCTATTGGATAAGTCTTATCAGCATTTTTTTGATAAAAAATATCCCCACTTTCCTGGTTTCCTATCAAATAAGCCCTTACATCTTTATCGGCTCCTACTACATTATCTCCCTCTTTTGCTATTGATTCATCTGCAAAAACATTTAAGGGAGAAAACAAAAATAAAATTGCCAAGATAAGAGCAGATATTTTATATTTTCTTTTCATTTATCCTCCTAGACTTCCAAAGATTCCATCTTTTTATAATTTTTTCTCAAAAGTTTTAATGTATAAACATCATCTCTTTTTTGATAAGTAAAGTCGAATTTATTAGCTAATTCCATGCCAATTCTCCTATACAATTGGCAAGCCTTAAAAATAGAATTATAAATATCTCCTATATCTTTTGCTCCAAATGTCATAAGAACATCTTCTTTAATATCAGCTTCTAAAGTATGGATTAGATTTTCTCCAAATTCTCCAGCATCCTTAGCCCTATTAAATTTATCAATTATGTACCAATTTAAAAGTTTAAAAAGCTCATCTCTCATAGCTTGCATTTTAAAACCAGCACTTATCATATCTCTTGACATCAAATAAAAAGATACATCCAAGGCCAAGGAGTAGAAGTTTTTACTAGCCTCATCAAATTCAAATCCCCTAGGAAGTTTATAAACTTCCTTATTATCTGTAACTTCTTCTTTTAAATTTATTTGATCACTAATAAATTCAATATTTCCAGGGCAAAGTTTGATAAAATCACCTGCCAAGTCAAAGGAAATTATTGTAAGTCCAATTTTTGTAGAATCATTGGTATAAATTTCAAACTTGGTAAATTGTTGATTTTTTTTATCATGCTTAAAATAATCTTTCCTCTTATTTATAAGAGCATAATCATTAAAAATATTTTCCAAATCTTCTTTTATTTTTGATATTATAATGTCACTATAAACAGCATAAATATTTGCAAAATGTTCATTGTTATTTTCTTCTTTTACAAAATAAATTGCCTTAACCTTATCATTAGATTTAGAATAATCATTAAATTTTTCTATAATATAATTTTTCATAACCACATCTTTCTCTTATTTATAAAATAATCTCATACTTTAATTTTACCACAAATAAGAAATCATTTTAAGGCATTATATTTTATAAAATCATTCAAAAGTTTTGCAGTCATTCCCCAAATTACAGGTTTGGTATCATAAAAATAAAAGGTGTGATATCTTTGCCAAAAATTATAATCCCTACCATTAGGAATTTTTTCAAAAGGAAAATCATCTGGTAAGTCCATTATCATTTTTGCCCTATATTTTTCAGGAGGATTGTTTTTCAAATAATCTATAGAAACTGTAAAGATAGAAGAAACTTCAACATTATAAGAAATATGTTCAAATTTTTTATTTATCCTACCAAAATAAGCCTTAATAATTCTATCAGAAGAAGATAAAATCATAGAAGAATAGCCTTTCAAAGAAATATCTTTTTCATCTAAATTTAGCTCTTCCCTGCATTCTCTTATTGCAGCCATTTCAAAGCTTTCTCCTTCATTTACACCACCACCCGGAAAAGAAACTTCACCTTTTTGTGAAACAATATCACTTCTTACTTCAAATAAAATATGGTCTTTGCCATCAATATCTATTATAGGAATAAAAACTGCATACTTGGATAATTTTTTATAAAATTCATCGTCAACTTGTAAATTTATCATAAGAACTCCTAATATATTTTTATATATAATCTTTATAATCATTATACTATTTTAAAAATATTTTCTATCATGGATATTTTCGAAATAATTAGTATAATGAAAAAGAATAAAAAAAGGAGTTATTATGTGGAAAGAGTTTAAAGAATTTATTTCAAAAGGAAATGTTGTAGACTTAGCTATAGGTCTTATTATGGGATCTGCTTTTACTGCAATAGTTAAAGCTGTTGTAGATGGAATTTTGATGCCAATTATTTCAGGACTTACAGCTGGAGTTGATTATGAAGATATTGTTCTTAATTTTTTTGGGGCAAAATTACAAATAGGTAATGTGATTAATGCAATTATTACATTTTTAATTATTTCTTTATTCCTATTTATAATTGTAAAAACCTTAAATAAGACTAAAAAGGAAGAAGTTGAAGAGGAAACAACAAAAATTTGTCCTCACTGTAAAAGTGAAATTGACATAGAAGCGACAAGATGCCCTCATTGTACATCAAAGCTTGAAGGATTTTCTGAAGAAATTAAATAATTTTAAAAAAATAAAGCAGGCATAAAGCCTGCTTTTTCTATGGAAAATTTTATCTTATTTTTTCTTTAACATAATCACATGAATTACATTTTATTTCATCAGTTGACCTATTTTTTTTGTGGACTAAAAGGTCGCCACATTCTGGGCATTTTTCTCCTGTTGGTGGGTCCCATGTTGCATAATCGCATTTTGGGAAGTTTGAACAACCGTAAAATCTTTTACCTCTTTTTGAAACTTTTTCTATAATTTCCCCATCATTACACTCTGGACATTTTACCCCTGTTGTTTTTATTATTGATTTTGTAAAATCACATTCTGGAAAATTTGTACAGCCTATAAATTTTCCATTTCTTCCATGTTTTTCTGCAAGAGGGTGACCACATTTTGGACATTTTTCATCCAAAATTTTATCCTTTACCTTATAATCTGTCCTATCTTTTGAAACTTTTTTAATATCTTTTTCAAATCCCTCATAAAAAGATTTCAATACATCCTTCCAGTAAACTTCATCTTGGGCAATTTTATCTAGCTCATCTTCCATTTTTGCTGTAAATTTTACATTTATTATATCGTCAAAACTTTCTTGCAAAAAGTCGTTTACCCTTATTCCAAGTTTTGTTGGAAGGATTTTTCTTTGTTCAAATTCTACGTAATTTCTAGAAATAATTGAAGCTATTGTTGATGAATAGGTTGATGGCCTTCCTATCCCATATTCTTCCAAGGTTTTTACCAAACTTGCCTCTGTATAATTTGCTGGTGGCTTGGTAAAGTGTTGGTCTTTTTTGATATCAATAGCCTTTATAATATCTCCTTTTTTTAAATCTGGTAGGATATTTTCATTTTCTTTTGCATTTAAAACTTTCATAAATCCATCAAATAAGGTGATTTTTCCATTTGTTTTAAATATTACCCCATTTGTATCGAAAGAGATAGATGTTGATAAGTATTCATAATCTGCCATCTGGCTTGCTACAACCCTGGTCCAAATTAATTTATAAAGTTTATATTGTTGATCAGTTAAATATTCTTTTACACTTATAGGGTCATTATAAATTGATGTTGGCCTAATTGCCTCGTGGGCATCTTGACTTGTTTTTGCTTTTTTTGAATAAGAATTTCCTTTTGATGCATATTTTTGACCAAATTTTTCCTTAATATAGGATAAACTTTCTCCAATAATTTCATTTGAAAGTCTTGTTGCATCTGTTCTCATATAAGTAATTAAACCGACTCTTCCCTTTTGACCTAAATCAATTCCTTCGAATAATTGTTGGGCAAGCGACATGGTATATTTGGTTGAAAATCCTAATTTATTTGAAGCATCTTGTTGGAGAGTTGAAGTTGTGTAAGGCTTTTGAGCCTTTCTTTTCTTTTTTGTTTTTTGAATATCAACAACTTCAAATTTATCCTTATCAATTCTATTTAGGATTTTTTCTGCCCCATCTTCATTTGAAATTTTCATTTTTTTTGATTTTGATCCATAAAATTCAGATTCAAATTCAATTTTACTTTCTTTATGTTTTGCAGTAATTGTCCAATATTCTTCAGGAACAAAAGCATCTATTTCTTTTTGCTTATCTACTATTAATTTTAGGGCAACTGATTGAACCCTTCCTGCTGACAGACCGGATTTTACTCTTTTCCATAAAATTGGAGAAATTTCATAACCTACTATCCTATCCATTATTCTTCTTGCTTGTTGGCTATCTACCAAATTTTGGTCTATTTTTCTTGGATTTTTGATAGCACTTTTTACATTATTTTTGGTAATCTCATGAAATTCTACCCTGTTTAATTCATTTTCATCAAGGCCCAAAAGATATTGCAAATGCCAACTTATAGCTTCACCTTCCCTATCAGGGTCTGTTGCAAGATAAACTTTATCTACGCTTTCTGCTTCTTTTTTTAAGGCATTGATTGTCTTTGCCTTCCCACGAACCTTTATATATTTTGGTTCAAAATTATCTTCTATATCTACTCCAAGTTTTGACTTTGGCAAATCCCTAAGATGACCATAAGTTGCCCTTACCTTATAATTAGAACCTAGCATCTTAGTGATTGACTTAGCCTTGGTTGGAGATTCTACTATAACTAAATTTTTTGCCATTTAATCCCCTTTACATACATACTCATTATTTCCCATATTTTCTATATAATCATTTAATTCCAAAAATATCAAAATATAATTTACATCTTCAATTGCCATAGAAAGATTTTGAGAAATTTCATCTGCGCTCGATGATGGCTTGTCGATTATATACTTTACTACATTTGCCGTATCTTTATCAAGTCCATCAAGATTTATTTTTCTTTTTTTCTTATTTATATTTTTAAAATCTTCAATTTCATCAATTATATCAGATGCATCCATGACAAGCTTTGATCCTTCTTGAATTAATTTATTACAACCTTTTGAATAAATAGAATTTATATTTCCAGGTAGGCAAAAAACTTCCCTGCCTTGGTCAAGGGCAAAATTTGTTGTAATCATAGTTCCTGATTTCTCCTTTGCCTCTATCACACAAACTCCCTTGCTAAGTCCTGATATTATCCTATTTCTTCTTGGAAAATTATAAGCATTTGGAGGAGTTTCTAGGGGAAATTCTGAAATAATTAAGCCCTTTTCCTCAATTTTTTCATACAAATACTTATTTGCCTTAGGATAAATTATATCAAGACCTGATCCAATTACCCCAATAGTTTTTATATTATTTTCAAGGCTTACCTTGTGGCTAATTGCATCTATTCCATAGGCAAGGCCTGAAACTGTCCTTATATTTGTATCCTTAAAGCCTTCAACGATTTTTTTACAGGCCCATTTTCCGTAGTCAGTACATTTTCTTGCCCCAATAAAGGCTATGGCGTTTTTGTCCTCTTTTTCAATTTTTCCCTTGTAATAAAAAAGAGCAGGCCTATCATCTATAAAGGATAAATTTATGGGATAATTTTCATCATAAATAGTACAAATTTTGTAATTTCCCTTGATAACTTTTTCCTTATAAGTTTTAAAATTTTCTAAATTTTTCTTAGAAAAAATCTTTTCTTTATTTTTCTTAGTCAACTTATCAAAAATTTTCCTATCAAGGTCAAAAAAATTATCCATATCAAGATTTTCACAAAAGTCCAAAATAACCTTGTTGGATAAATTTATAAAATTAAAATATAAGAGTAGTTCTTTCTTTTTCATCTAATCACCAAATGCATTTTTTATGTAATGAATCATCTTTTCTTCAAGATATACTTCGCAAACATCAAAGGAGATCAAAAATTCCCCCAAGTTTTTTTCAATTAAATAAGCTTGGGCTGTTTTTTTGATTCTTTCTTGTTTAAAATAATCAACATCCAAACTTGCAGGTTTAAACTTATCATTTTTTCTAGTTTTAACTTCAACAAAGGTCAAAATATCATCCTTTATTGCAATAATATCAATTTCACCAAAAGATTTTAGGAAATTTCTTTCCAAAATTTTATAGCCTTTTTTCTCCAAATACCTTGTGGCTATATCTTCCCCAAAATCTCCTATTGATCTTTTTTTACTTTTCATATAAAAGATAGCTGCCTTTGGTAAAATTTTCTTAGAAAAGTTTTTCTATGAATTGGACACTCTCCATATTTTTCTATACCTTGGTAGTGTTTTTTTGTCCCATAGCCTGCATTGGTCTCAAAAGAATAATAGGGATAAATTTTTGAAAAATTTTCCATAATCTTATCCCTTCTAACTTTTGCAAGAATTGATGCACAAGAGATGGCGTATTCGTACAAGTCACCCTTTACAATATTTAATTGCTTGATATCAGTATCAATTCTTTCAGCATCAATCAAAACAATTTGAGGGGTCTTTTCTAGCCTTTCAAGGGCATCTTTCATGGCAAGTTTTGTAGCCTCTTTTATGTTGATTTTATCTATAAGGACATTATTTGCATATCCAAAAGAATAAGAAATCGAATCATCAATGATTTTTCCATACAGTTCTTTCATCTTTTTTTTGGATAATTTTTTAGAATCAGTGACTCCTTCTATATGAGAATCTTTTTTCATTACTACTGCACAGGCTACAACAGGACCTGCCAAGGGCCCCCTTCCAACTTCGTCAATTCCTGCAATCAAATCATATCTTTCATGTATTTCGTTTTTAATTTCATCATTAAATTCAGAATATCTAGGCTTTTTCAATTGTTATCCTTCCAAGTTTACCACTTCTAAAATCATTAAAAATTAAATTTGCACACCTTGTATAGTCTACCTCGCCCTTTCTAATAATTGCCCCCCTTCTAAGACCAATTTGATCATAAATTTCTATAGGGGTCATAGTTGGGTCTATCTTATATCTTTCTTTTAGATTTTCTGGATAAGACTCTTTCATAAATTCCAAAAATTTTAAGCACAATTCTTCAATATTTAAAATCTCATCCTTAATTGCATTAGTAAAAGATAGGTGAAGACCTGAATCTCCTTCAAGTTTTGGCCACAAAACACCAGGAGTGTCCAAAAGTAAAATTTTTTCTTTGGTTTTTATCCATTGTTTTTGTTGGGTAACCCCAGGCCTATTTCCAACTTTTGCTCCCTTTCTTTTAGCAATATTATTTATAAAGGTAGATTTTCCAGAATTTGGAACTCCAACCACCATCATCCTAATATTTTCATTTTCTATATTTTTTTCTTCATTTTTTATGAATTTTTCTTTTAAAATTTCCTTGGCTATATTATAAATTTGCCTTGTATTAATTTTTTCCTTAGAATTCATCTTTATAGCTTTAATTCCACTATCTGCAAATTTTTTGATCCATTTTTCATTTTCAATAGGATCTGATAAGTCAGTTTTATTCATTATTATAATCCTATCTTTTTTTTCAGTTATTTCTGAAATCAAAGGATTTCTAGATGATTCTGGGATTCTCGCATCTATTACTTCCAAAACTATATCAACGAGTTTTAGGGAATTTATTATTTCTTCTTTGGTCTTTTTCATATGACCAGGATACCAATTTATATTCATATATCCTCCTTATCTAATTACCTTTTAATCTATTATATTTTACCATTTTAAGCTAATTATACATAATATAAAATTTTTTTTAGCATTTACTTTTATATACAAAAAAATCAACCTCCAAGGAGATTGATCTTTATAATTTATTTTCTAATCTTAAGATAGGATAGGGTATAAAATAATTCTTTTTTAAAAAACAATAAGGCGGTTATCCCATATACAACTAGGACAATCAAACTATCTATACTAGCACCTAAAATAAAGTGCAAAAAAAGTTGGCTCATTAATTTTGAAAAATTGACAAATAATTATAGACAAAGCTGTGGAAATTATTATTAAAAATAATTTTTTGTAAAAAATACTTTGCTTTCTTCCTTCAACAATTTTTTTTGTATATCTTACATGAAAGATCATCCTATATGTCATAGCAAGAGAGGTACCAATACCCACTCCTACAAGGCCTATTTTATTTACCAAAATTATTGATACAAGAATGTTAATTATGGCTTCAATATAGGCTGGTATAGTTATTTCCTTAAATTTATTTGCACTGTAGGCTAAATTAAGGTGGGGATATTTTATTAAATAAAGGGCCTCTGATAATACAATTATATAACCAAAAATTGGTTGAAAATAATCAGCATCAGTAATATTTTTTGTATATAGGCTAACGAAAGGACTTATTTGCAAGGCTGCTACTGTAAAAAGTCCTCCAACTAGAAAAAATATTATAAATTCATACATATCTAGTTTAAAATTTAGGTCTTCTGGATCATTTTTTGCATAGGCTTGGCCAATTACAGGTTCGATTCCTGAGGATATTGACTTAACCAAACTACCCAATCCATTTGTAACCAAGGCATAAACATAATAAATTGATACCATTTTTAAATTTGCAAAAATAGTTAATATAGTTATGTCTGTACTTGTGTGGATAAAGGCTGCTACATTTATGGCAAAACCATTCCACCTATCTTTTAAAAGTCTATTATCATATTTTTCATCCCAAGATATATTATAATTTTTCTTAATATAATGATTGTAAATTAAAGGCTGAATTATATACATACTTCCACTTACAAATTTTAAAATATGTATATTAGGATAAATTATTGCACTAAGATAGGTAAAGACTATATTTAATATGCTAATACCTATTTGGGTAAAAGAAATTACATATATTTTTTTATCTACTATTAATAAACTTCTAAGAGTAAGGGAGAACATATATTGTATAAATAAGGTTATTGATAAGATAATAGTCAATACAAATACATAAGTAAAACCAAAATCCTTATTTATAAATATAGGATAAACAAAGGCAAGAATTATGGAATAAGCAATAAAAATGTAGCCAATATTCCTATAAAATCTTTTGGAAGTAACCAAAATACGGCTTATCTTTTTTGAATCCTTGTCTAAAAGCGGCTTATATAAATTTGCATATATAACTCCAGTTATTCCTCCTTCAACTAGGGCAATATAGCTTAAAAATTGACCTATAGAAGATACCAAACCATTAACAGAAGAACCAAAATAAACTAAAAGTATTTTAGGAATTATAAATCCACTTATTATAGTTACAATCTGTAACAGCAAAGAAGATACTGAATTTAATAGGGTAACTTTAGTCTTCATATTTCCACGCACTCAATCCGTGATCTCTTCTTTCACTTTCCTTAGGAAGTTTCATATAATCATCATAATTAATTTTTAAGTAGGTATCATAATCACTGACACCCTTAACAGTAATATTTTCAAATTGGTAGTTCTTATATGAATCAAATATTTCCTTTGGTAAAACCCTACTACTTGAAGTTCCAAATACATTATTGGATATATATCCACTTTCTTTTATTCTAGATGATAAAGATTCTAGTTTTTTTGCATAATATTTTCCGCTTTTTCTTTTAGCAATTTTCATAGCTATAGTATTTGCTAAACATTTTTTTGCATTAGATTCCCATCCATATTCATGGCACCTTGCAAAATAATAATTCTTTCTTAAAACCTTATAAATCCATAAGAAAAATAATTTCTTAAAATGCTTTGGCACATTATCTGCAGGAAAAATATCAACCCACAAATATCCATCAATATATCCACCTTCAAACTCTTCCCTAGATTCAATATTTGTATTAAGTACCTTTAAGAAAGGGATATCTGCATTATCTAGAGCAACACCTTGGCAAATTATTCCATCTGATATTTCATTGTTTTTTCTTAGTATTTCTAATAATTTATTGTACTCAGATCTTTTTATAGAAATATCAATATCATCATCCCAGGGAATAAACCCCTTGTGCCTTACTGCTCCAAGCAAGCTTCCATAAGAAATACTGTATTCTATATCATTTTCTCTTAAAAATTCATCAACAATTTTTAAGAGTTTTACTAATTCCTCATGAACTTCTTCTTTACTCAATTTGTATTTTTTTCTCATAAAATATATCTCCTAAATAAGCTAATTAAATAATTCTTAAAGCTTATATTATAATATTCTAAATCTAAATTAATTCAATGTAAAAATAAATTAAAAAAAAGCCCCATAAGGGGCAAAATTTTTAATAATTTGTTTTTCTTTAACTTTAGCAGCCTTACCTTGACGCCCTCTAAGGTAGTTTAGTTTTGCACGTCTAACCTTACCACGTCTAACGATTTTGAATGCTTCAAGTCTTGGTGAGTGATAAAGGAATGTTCTTTCAACTCCTACACCGTAAGAAAGTCTTCTAAGTGTGAAAGTTTTTCCAAGGTTTCCTTCATTTATTTTGATTACTACACCTTCAAAGTCTTGGAGTCTTGTTTTATCTCCTTCTTTGATTCTGTAGCTTACTCTTACAGTATCTCCAACTCTAAAGTCTGGATTATCTTCACGTAGTTGTTCATTTTCTATTTTTTTTGATTAATTCCATCGTGATCCTCCTTGATATATCTATCGTATAAATCTCTTCTTACTCTTTTAGTTTTTTGAAGAGATGATTTCTTTTTCCATTCATCTACTAATTTATGATTTCCACTATAAAGTTCTTTTGGAACCATATAGCCATTAAAATTTCTAGGTTTTGTGTACTCATCATATTGTAGTAGACCATTGTAGTGTGAATCTGTAACTAAAGATTCTTTTTTTCCAACAACTCCTCCAATAAATCTTGAAAGAGAATCTATTAACACCATGGCAGGGATTTCGCCACCTGTTAAAACATAATCTCCAATTGAAACTTCATAATCAACATAGTGGTTGGTAATTCTTGCATCAATTCCTTCGTAATGACCACAAAGTATTACCAAGTCTTCAAAATCTGCAAATTTGATTGCTAATTTTTGGTTTAGGATTTCTCCCGCTGCAGACATGTAGACTACTTTTGATTTTGAGCTTTTATTTGCTATTAGGGCATCATAAATTGGCTGAGGCTTCATTAGCATTCCTGCTGCTCCACCAAAGACTGTATCATCAACCTTATTGTGTTTGTCCTTGCTATAATCTCTTATGTTAACAAGATTAATTTCAATAAGTCCTTTTTCAATCGCCTTTCCTATTACCCCATAGCTTTTTAGAAATTCGAAAGATTCTGGAAAAAGTGTAAGTATAGTTATTTTATTCATAATCTTTGAAGTTTTCCACTTCTATTTTTTTATTTTCTAAGTCAACATTTTTAATTGTAGCATTTAGGGCTGGAAAATAAACTTCCTTGCCATCTTTTTCTATTACATAGATGTCGTTTGGATAAACTCCTGTTATAACATCTTTTATAAAACCAAGTTCTTGATTTTTCTCATAAACTTTTAGGCCAACTAAATCAAATAAATAATATTCACCATTATTTAATTTCTCTAAGTCTTTATCCTCGATAGTAAGTTCGTGTCCAATAAACTTTTCTACCTCATTAATATCATCATAGTCCTTGAGTTTTATGATAATACTACCCTTGTGCTTAAAGGATGATTCAATTGTAACTAAATTCCCATCAAGAAAAAGTTTTGATCCTTTTTCAAATCTTTTTTCATTATCAGAAAAAGATTTTATTTTAAGATTTCCTTTTATCCCATGAGTTGTAATTATTTCTGCTACAGTTATCTTCATATTCTTATATTAACCTTAACATCTTCTTTTACTGCACAAGCACGAGCAATAGTTCTAATAGAATTTATAATATTTCCACCTTTTCCAATTACTCTTCCCTTGTCAGCTTCTGCTACGTTAATTTTTATGTCAACTTCTCCGTTGTCTTCTTCTAATATTATTCCTACAGCATCCTTGTTTTCTACAAGTTCTGTAACTATTAGTTTGACTAATTCTTTCATTTTATTAAGCTAAAACGTTGTTGTCGTTAAATAATTTTTCAACTATTGATGTTGGTTTTGCACCATTTTTGATCCATTGTTTAGCTTTTTCGTTGTCAACTTTAAATTCTTTTGGTTCAGATACTGGATTGTATGTTCCAATTTCTTCGATGAATTTTCCATCTCTTGGACTTCTAGAATCTGCTACAACTACTCTGTAAAATGGTCTTTTCTTTTGTCCCATTCTTTTTAATCTAATTTTTACTGCCATCATAACCTCCGTATTTTTTAGAAGAAAGGCATGTTAAATTTTCTTTTGCCTTTTCTACCTTTTTTCATATTAGTAAATTGTTTCATCATTTTCTTTAGTTCTTTGAATTGCTTTAATAATTTATTTAATTCGTTCATATCAACCCCAGATCCCTTGGCAATTCTTTCCTTACGGCTTTTTCCAATAATCTCAGGTTTTTCTCTTTCTTCTTTGGTCATAGAAGATATTAAAGCTTCAATCCTTACAAATCCCTTTTCATCAACATTAACATTTTTTAACATCTTGTTGTTTACTCCAGGAATCATTGAAAGTAAATCCTCAAGCGGTCCCATATTTCTTATTTGATTTATTTGTTCAATAAAATCATCTAAGGTATAGGTTTGGTTTCGCATTTTTTCTTCAAGCTCTTTTGCATCTTTTAAAGAAACTTGCTTTTCTGCCTTTTCTATAAGAGATAAGACATCTCCCATTCCTAAAATTCTTGATGCCATCCTATCTGGATGAAAGGCTTCAAGATCATCAAGCTTTTCTCCGGTACCAATAAATTTAATTGGCTTTCCTACAACTTGTCTAATTGAAAGGGCTGCTCCACCTCTTGCATCACCATCAAGCTTTGTTAAAATTACACCTGTTATATCAAGGTAGTCATCAAAAGTTTTTGCTACATTTACAGATTCTTGACCAACCATAGCATCAACTACCAA
Source organism: Anaerococcus hydrogenalis DSM 7454 (assembly GCF_000173355.1). Classification (GTDB taxonomy): domain Bacteria; phylum Bacillota; class Clostridia; order Tissierellales; family Peptoniphilaceae; genus Anaerococcus; species Anaerococcus hydrogenalis. The sequence continues at coordinate 2,608 of NZ_ABXA01000001.1, read as the reverse complement.
TAAAATTTCATCAGGTTTAACAGCTTTTTTAATGTTTTTTAGCTCATCCATCAAATCCTCATCAATTTGAAGACGTCCGGCCGTATCCATTATAACAACATCATTGTTATTTCTTCTAGCATATTCCTTGGCTTCATTTGCAGTTTTTACCGGATCTTGTTTTCCTTTTTCAAAAACTTCAACCTCAGCCTGACCTCCTACAACCTTTAATTGCTCAATAGCTGCAGGCCTATAAACGTCAAGAGCTACTAAAAGAGGATTTCTGCCTTCTTTTTTTAATTTGCGAACAAGCTTACCAGAGTGAGTTGTCTTACCAGAACCTTGTAAACCTACCATCAAAACAACATGAGGGGTAGATCCCTTTAGTTCAAGTTTAGAATTTTCCTTACCCATAAGATTTGTAAGCTCTTCATTTACAATCTTAATTACAGTTTGACCTGGAGTAAGAGATTCCATGACATCTTGACCCATCGATCTTTCCTTAACTTTTTTGATGAAATTTTTAACTACCTTGTAGTTAACATCAGCTTCAAGCAAGGAAAGTTTTATTTCTCTGGCTGCATTATCGATGTCTTTTTCGCTTAATTTTCCTTTTCCTGTAAGTTTACCTAAAGTATCTTGTAACTTTTCAGAAAGATTTGAAAAAATCATATTTTCACATCCTAAATCTTATTTATCATTTGATCTATTTTTTCAATAGCCTTATCTTCATTTGAACTTTCGATCAACTCTCTTAATAAAGATAAATCATCTCTTAACTCATCTTTTTTCTTCAATAAAGAAAGCTCATTTTCGAACTCAAATAATTTATCAACTGACCTTTGTATCATATCTGATATGGCCTGCTTTGACTTATTATTATTTTGGGCTATCTCATTTAATGATAAATCTTCATTGTAATAACAATTTATGACATCTTTTTGCTTTTCATTCAAAAGAGATCCATAAGTGTCAAACAATCTTGCAACCTGTACTAATTTTTCCATATTCTCACCCGTCAAGTTATTTTCTTGACCTATAAAGTATACTAATAATTTTATATCTTGTCAAGATTTTTTCTTGACTATTTTTTTCTTGACTATTTTTTTCTTGAATTTCCAATAATATTTGAAAATATAAAAATGGAATTATAAGGAAAATGTGAAATTTATTTTAAATTTTTTTGAAAATTTTTTAAATGCTTTCATTAGCATATTAGATATTTGCTTTAAATTAGGACTTAAGGATAAGTCATATGAGATTATCTCATTTGTATACATATCAAGTATTGGTGAAATGTAGCATTTACCCCATGGAAAGTTAAATTGAGATACATCAGTGCTCCATTTTTGTAATGGCTTATCAGCTTTAAAATTTCTGTCTATTATATTGTCAGCAATCTTTCCTACTTTGCCTTTGTATGAATGATATTTTTCTTTAGGTCTTTTACCAAATAGTTTTAATTCATGCATTATTCTCTGAACTTTTTTATGATTTATTGTATATCCTTGATTCAATAATTCTCTATATACCCTTCTTACACCATATCTTCCTTTATGATTTTTGTATATCTCAGATATTTTATTTTCTATATTTTTATTTCTAATCTTAACAGCATCAACTTTATTAATTTCATAGTAGTATGTTGATTTTGGTAAATCGATAGCTATTAAAAGATATTTTAGTCTGTAGCCTTTTTCTTTGAGTTTTTTGACAATCGCTGCTTTTTCGCCTTGAGTTGCGCAGCGTAATTGTTTTCTCTCAAGGCGATTTCTTTTTTTATTATTTCATTTTCTGCCTTTATATATTCATTTTCTGCTCTAAGTCTTATTAGCTCTTCTCTTTCAGATTCATTAAGTTTTTTTGCTTTATGGATATTTATTTTTTCCATGCTTGTATTCTTAGATTTACGACCTTTCTTTTTGTTTACAAGACCATTATATCCATAAATTTTGTAATTGTTAACCCAGTTTTGAATATTCCCTTCACTGATTCCTAATTCAATATAAATTTGATAAGTAGATTTTCCGTTAACAATTTCTAATACACTATTATATTTATCCTCTACTGAAAAACTATTGTTATGAGATTTATGCTTTAATAATTCCATGTGTTTCTACTAAATTATTCCATCTTATTATGTAGTTACGGAAGTAATATTTGTTGATAGCTCTAGGTGTATCAGCCCATTTACCTTGCTTGTATAATTCTATACAGTTCTTTTTTAACTCATAGCTATATTTCATAAAAATACCCTCCTTACTGGTTTTGCCAGTAAAGAGGGTACATATCACTTATCTATTCTGTTTCATCACTTTTTATTAAAAAATTATATTATTTTTTTCTTTTTTACTCACAAATAATCCACCTATAGCTGTCATTAAAATTCCTGCTAAACCTTCTACAGATTCAATGCCAGTTTGTATATTTTTACCTATTTGACCTAAGCTCTTTGTATTGTTTGCTTTGTCTTTATTATTTGGCTTACTTGTTCCAGGTGTTTCTGTACTTGGTTTTCTGGTTTATCTGTTCCAGGTATTTCTGTACTTGGATTTGATGGTTTATCTGCTCCAGGTGTTTCTGTACTTGGATTTGATGGTTTATCTGCTCCAGGTGTTTCTTTACTTGG
>NZ_ABXA01000002.1 GCF_000173355.1 Anaerococcus hydrogenalis DSM 7454 | reverse complement strand
GGAATTGATAGGTTAATTATGATTCTTACAGGTCAACATTCAATAAGAGACGTCCTACTTTTCCCAACAATGAAGCCAATAGGCTTAGAAAGGCAGAAAATGGGGATTCGTCAAAAGAAACTTACGAAACTTACGACAAACTTACGACAGAAAAATCGACTTTTCAAAAGTAAAGTAGAGCCATTATTTGAAGATATGGTTGATTTTGATACATTCTCAAAATCTGATTTTAGAGTTGTAAAAGTCAAAAACTGCGAAGAAGTTCCTAAGTCAAAAAAACTATTGAAATTTACATTAGATGATGGTTCTGAAAAAGAAAGAGTTATTTTATCTGGTATTAAGGAATATTACAGTGCAGAGAGCTTAAATTGGAAAGACATTGCTTGCGATTTGTAATCTTCCTCCACGTAAGATGATGGGAATCGACTCAGAAGGTATGATTATATCTGCAATTTGTGAGTACGACGGAGAAGAAAAACTTAACTTAATAATGTTGGATGATAATATTCCAGCAGGATCAAAATTATATTAAAGGACACGCTAATTATGAAACTGGGGTTTGTTATGAATCCCAGTTTAATTTTTAGGAGTATGTATGAGATGGATAATTAGAATAATTTTATTACCGATAAGATTAGTGTTGGGTTTGCTCATAGCTTTTTTAACCTTCATATTAAGTTTGAGTACTGCGTTGTTAAGCGTAGTTTCTACTTTGATTTTTATAATTGGATTAGCTAGCATTTTTCAAGGAGACAAGCAAATTGTAATTGAAGCACTAATATTAGCATTTTTATTTAGTCCATTTGGATTACCTAAATTAGGTGTATATGTTATTGGATTATTAGAATTATTAAACTATACAATAAAATCAATTTAAAGAAAAATAAATATTAGACAATCGTAGACGATAGAAAGTAATAATTCTATCGTCTTTTTTATTTCAAAGAAAGGAGGTAAGGATGAATTTTGATTATTTTTATAATAGGCAATCTGAGATGTATAACTTCATTAGGTTACCTATGGTATTAATGGAAGATGAGATTTTTAAGAGCATTTCTATTGAAGCTAAAGTTTTGTATTCATATATGCTTAATCGAATGGGTCTTTCATATAAAAATGGCTGGATAGATGAAGATGGAAAAGTCTTTATTTACTACACAATTGAAAGTATAAAAGATCAATTTAATTGTGCAAGTGAAAAAGCAAATAAATTAATAGCCGAACTTGATATTAAGTCAGGAATAGGACTGATTGAGAAGAAAAGACAAGGACTGGGAAAGCCTAACAGAATTTATGTTAAAGACTTTATGAGCATATTTAATAATATGGAATTAAAAAATCAAGAAGTTCGAAAAACAAAATTCCAGAAGTTCGATAATCGAAATTCAAGAGATTCGAATATCGAAAGTCAAGATTTTCGAAAATCGGAAGGTAACTATAACAATATTAGTAATAATGAGTTAAGAAAGAATAATTTTAGTAAAGGGCAAAAGCCTTATGGAATATATAAAAATATATTTTTGACTGATGAAGAATACAAAGACTTAACAAATGAGTTGGGGAGCAGAATTAGTGAGTACATTGATAGATTATCATCGTATATGAAAGCAAATAACAGAGAGTATCAAGATCACAAGGCAACGATAATTAATTGGTATCTTAATGATCAGGCAAAAAACATTAATGATAATACAACAAGGAAAATGAATTACGATATAGGAGAGAGTTTATGAAGAACTTAAAAGATTTTGTATTAAGAGAAAATGATGTTGAAAGAAATGGACATATCTATTGCAAGCTATGTGGTAAAAGAGTCGATGGAGAATTACTTGACCTTGGATTTACAAAGTTTATTCCCAGAATTAAATGTGAATGTGAAATAAAAAGAGATAAGGAAAATGAAGAAAGAGAAAGACTGATGAAAATATCATCGCTAAAAAGAGATTGTTTCTCATCGCCACTCCAACACCAATATAATTTTGAGAAATACTTAAATGAAAAAGGTCAAGCCTATAAGGTTGCTTACAACTATGCTAAAAGCTTTGAACAAATGAAAAAAGATAATGTTGGACTTTTATTCTATGGAGATGTTGGAAGTGGAAAGACTTATCTTGCTTGTTCTATTGCAAATGAATTAATCGAAAGAAAGCAAGTTAAAGTTAAGATTATGAATTTATCTCAGGTTATAAACCAAATACAAAAATCAGCATTTAAGCTAGATTCAAATGAAATAATAAGTAACCTCTCTAATATTCCTTTGTTAATATTAGATGACCTTGGAATTGAAAGAGATACATCTTATGCAAGAGAACAAGTATATAACATTATAAACTCAAGATACTTAAAGGGTAAGCCGACAATTTTTACTACAAACTTATCATTGGAAATTATTCAAAATCCTAATATTGACCTTGAGTATCAGAGAATATATTCAAGAATACTTGAAATGACAATACCAGTTAAAGTTACGGGAGAAGATTTTAGAAGAAAAATCCATCAAGAGAAGTTAAGAAAATACAAAGAGTTACTTTTATATGGAGGTGGAATAGATGATTAATGAAGAAGTATCAAGGTCAAGTCTTAATCTTGAAGTAAGACTTGCAAAAGCAACAAGTAAAGCAATTCTTGATGCCTTAAAGAAAGTACACAAGCAAATAGAAGAACAAGGAGGCTTGAAAAATGTAATAAAAAATAACGGAGAAGAAGTAAAACTAAAAGATATGGTTAAAAAGGGACAGTTAGAAGAAATTAATCTAAAAGATCCTGAGTTAAAAGAACTAAAGAAAATTTTAAATAAACACGGAGTGAAGTTTTCTGTTATGAAAGATAAGGAAACTGGTAACCACTCTGTGTTTTTTCAATCTAAGGATATAAAGGTAATGGAACACGCCTTTAAAAAAGCAGTTAAGGCTTCTGAAAGAAAGGCCGATAGAAAAGATTCAATAACGAATACTATAAATAAGTTTAAAGATATGGCTAAGGACACCATTAGTAAAGATAAAGTTAAAAATAAACATAAGGAGCAAAGCTTATGATAAGTAATTTAAAAACATTTGAAAATAAGAATTTTGGGAAACTCACTGTTATAGAAAAAGATGGTGAGTTTTTCTTTATAGCAAATGAAGTAGCAACTATGCTAGGATATGTCAATCCAAGAAAAGCTGTTTATGACCATGTAGACGAGGAAGATAAGGGTGTAACGAAATGGAACACCCTTGGAGGAATACAGAATATTTCAATAATTAATGAGTCAGGATTGTATTCACTTATCCTCTCATCAAAACTACCACAAGCAAAAATATTCAAAGCTTGGGTAACTAGAGAAGTTTTACCGAGCATTAGAAAAAATGGAGGATATATAGCTGGTCAAGAAAAGAAAACTAACGAAGAGCTACTTGCAGATGCAATTCTAGTAGCCAATAGAATTATTGCCAAAAGAGAAGAAGAGATTGAAGAATTAAGACCAAAGGCAGACTATTATGACAAATTAGTAGATTACAACCTACTTACAAACTTTAGAAATACTGCCAAGGAGTTAGGAATACCACAAAATCAGTTTATAAGTTTTCTAATGGATAAGGGATTAATTTATAGAGATAAGAAAAAGAAACTCTTACCTTATGCAGATAAGAACAAGGGATATTTTAAAGTAAAAGAATGGGTTGATCCACTAGGTACACTTGTAGGAATACAAACATTTATAACACCAAAGGGAAGACACTACCTACTAATTTTATTAGATAGTGAAGGTTTCTACGATGAATAAGGTATTAGAAGCTATTCTTTCTGATATTAAAAACTTAATTAAAATAGACAACCCAAAGAAATTTATATTATCAAACATTCCTTATTTATCCTTTTTCTACATTGGAAATATCTTTTCTAAGCACATAAATTCTTATGTAGGAGGAGATATTATTGATAGAATAATGGTGGGAATTTCTGATATAGGAACTTTATCCTATATACCAAGCCTTAATCCAAGGGACTTGTTGGTAGGTATTTCAGTTGCTGCTATTGTTAAGCTAATTGTTTATAGTAAAGGAAAAACAAAAAGAAATATAGGCAAGGTAAAGAGTATGGATCTGCAAGATGGGGAGAAAGTAAGGATATTGCTCCTTATATTGACCCTAAGTTTGAAAATAATGTTCTTATAACTAATACCGAAAGACTTACAATGAACTCAAGACCTAAAAATCCTAAATACGCTAGGAATAAAAATGTATTAGTAATAGGTGGTTCTGGATCAGGTAAAACGAGATTTTATGTAAAGCCAAATCTAATGCAAATGCACTCTTCCTATGTAGTAACAGACCCTAAGGGGACACTTGTGTTAGAGTGTGGGAAAATGCTCTACGAAAATGGATATGATATAAAGATTTTAAACACAATAAACTTTAAAAAGTCTATGAAATACAATCCCTTTGCATATTTGAGAAGTGAAAAAGATATTTTAAAGCTTGTCCAAACCATAATTGCTAACACCAAGGGAGATGGAGAAAAGGCAGGAGAAGATTTCTGGGTAAAGGCTGAAAAGTTATATTATACTGCCCTCATCGGTTATATTTATTATGAAGCACCAGAAGAAGAAAAGAATTTTAAAACGCTTTTAGATATGATTGACGCAAGTGAAGTTAGAGAAGATGACGAAACCTATATGAACCCAATTGATAGGCTCTTTGAAGCTCTTGAAAAGAAAGATCCAAGTCATTTTGCAGTTAAGCAATATAAGAAATATAAACTGGCAGCAGGAGTAATAGAATTAAGGAGAACACTTAATCACTGTTTTAGTGAAATATGGACTTCTTAATTCTTTTTTATTTAAGAAATTAAGAGGAAGGAGGAAAAAGTGAGGAATTTTGAAAAGATAACAGCACTCTATGAGAGATTAAGTCGAGATGATGAACTTGAAGGAGAAAGTAACTCAATCGTTAATCAAAAGAAAATCCTTGAAGAATATGCAAGTAACAATAATTTAACCAACATCATCCATTTTACAGATGACGGAATAAGCGGGACACAGTTTGATAGACCAGGCTTTATGGAAATGATGAATGGAGTAAATACTGGAAATATCGGTTGTATCATCGTAAAGGATATGAGTAGACTCGGTAGAGATTATCTCAAAGTCGGTCAATGTATGGAGATATTAAGACAAAAGGGCGTAAGACTGATTGCTATCAATGACAATGTAGACAGTTTTTACAGAGAAGATGATTTTACCCCTTTTAGAAACATTATGAATGAATGGTATGCAAGAGATACTTCAAGAAAAATACAATCTACATTTAGATCAAAAGGAGAAAGCGGAAAGCATACGGCAAGCACTCCACCTTATGGCTACATCAAAGATGAAAAAGACAAAGATAAGTGGGTTGTAGATGAAAAAGCAGCCGAGATAGTAAGACGAATATTTAATCTTACAATGGACGGAGCGGGACCATACAAAATAGCAAAGATACTGGAAGCAGATAAGATAGATATACCCGCTTATCATCAGCAAAAAATGGGATATGGATTACATCAAAGCAAAAACTTTGAATATCCGTATCGTTGGTGTAGTTCAACAATTGCCAGTATCTTAAAGAAAAAAGAATACTTAGGGCATACAGTTAACTTTAAAACAAGAAAGCATTTCAAGGATAAGAAAAGTAAATATGTATCCGAAGATAAATGGCTCATCTTTGAAAATACTCATGAAGCAATCATAGACCAAGAAACCTTTGATAATGTGCAAAGGATAAGAAGAAATGTAAAAAGGTATCCTGATGGTTGGGGAGAATATCACCCACTAACAGGATTGATGTATTGTGCAGATTGCGGGAGCAAGATGTATGTTCATAGGACAAATAACTATAAGAATATTCCTTATTATGTTTGCAGTAATTATAAGAAAGTGCCTTGCGGGACACTTTGTCCATCAGCTCACAGGATAAAAGCAGAAGTAGTCTTAAACCTTATCCAAGAAACATTAAAAGATATAAAAAATTATCTTGATGAAGATAATGAAGCCTTTACCCGTTCCATTCAAAATGAAATGGAAGAAAAGGAAAAAGTAGAGATAGAAAAACAAAGAGTAAGGCTAATTAATAATAAGTCGAGGATACAAGAGTTAGAAAGGCTTATGTGCCGTATTTACGAGGATATGATACTAGAAAAAATACCAAGCAGTAGATATGAGATACTTAATAGCCAATACGAAACAGAGCAAAGAGCTCTAAGTAAAGAGATTGGAGACTTAGAACTTGAAATATCAAGATATGAAAATGAAACAGATAGGGTAAGAAAATTCATGTCCCTTATTAGTCGTTATGAAAACTTTGATGATCTAACAAACACAATGATAAATGAGTTTGTAGAGAAGATAATCATTCATGAAAGGGATAGAAAAGGCAGTCAAACATCAAAGCAAAAGATAGAAATATATTTTAACTTCATCGGAAATTATTAAGTTCCAAAAGAAGAATTAAGCGAAGAAGAACGATCAAAACTTGAGGAAGAAGAACGAAAAATTAATGAGAGAAGGGACAGACTTCATCAAAATTATCTAAAGCGTAAAGCAAATGGGAAACAACAGGAATATGAGGAAAGGTATAAGGCAAGGAGAGAACAGAAAAAACTAAAAACTTAAAAAACAGGAATACCAATAAGATAGTAAACTAATTTTACCAATATTAATTGATATTCTAAAAAAATATTAACCATTTTTTGCAAGATGATTTTAGTATTGCTGAAATGATGAGACTGTTAAATAATATGAGATATATTTATTGTTAATAAAACCTTGAAGAACAGTACGAATACAAGAGATAAGAAAATATTTTTCAAGATATAAAAAACTATCTTTTTTTGTATTACAATCGTTATATATTATATAAGGCTATTTTAGAGGTAGGAGAATTGTTAGATATTAGCATAGATTTTTTTCTTGTCTGTCGCATTAGAAATGGTGATGATAAGGCTGCAGAAATAATAATTCGAAAATATTATAAGAAAGTCTTTGATTACTGCAAGTATCATTCCGAGAATATACATACAGCCGAAGATTTAACACAAGAGGTATTTTTGATTTTTTTAAAGAAAATTACTCAATATAAACATAGGGGTAAACTTTTAAACTATTTATATACGATTGCTCGCAATAAGTGTATTGATGAGAGAAAAAAAGAAAGTAATAAAGATATTTCAATTGAATGTATTGACTATGAGGTATCATCAAGTTTTAATGAATCCGAAAGAACAATAGAATCTTTATATGTTAGGCAAGCAGTTAAAAAACTACCATCAGATATTAGAGAGATTATAATCATGTATTATTTTCTTGATATGAAACAGCGAGAAATTGCTGATATATGCGGTATTTCATTAGAACTTGTAAAATACAGATTGAGGAAAGGTAAAGAAATGATAAAAAAGTATTTAGGAGGTGAAATATGAAACAGATGAATTTTTTTGAAGATAGACTAGAAAAAATTCTCAAAAATATGAATAAACAAAATGAGCAGAAACCGTCTAAGGAAGCAATAGATAGTTTAGTTCTCAAAGCTAGAGAATTGATAAATAGCAAAGATAACGAAAGTAGAATTGGATTTATTGAATTTATTATTATACAAGTCCGAATCATGAAAAAAGAGTGGTGGCTTGCACAAGCATTTTTGCTTTTTATTGCAGCAAAATGGTTATCTATTTCGGATGGTGAAGCTTATGTACAAAGAGGATTAAGCATAATAGCCTCATTGTTTGTTATACTCGTAATTCCTGAGTTATGGAGGAATATTGAGAATAAGTCAATAGAGATTGAGGAAACTTCAATTTTCAATTTACAAAAAATATATGCAGCTAAACTTATAGCTTTTGGTTTTGTTGATACTACTATTTTGACACTGTTTTGTATTTATGCTGTGCAGATGCAAGAAATCATGTTTGCAGATATTTTAAAGCAATTTATATTTCCAATTATGATTGCTTCAATGATTTGTATGAAGGCATTTTCTGGAAGAAAATATTTTAACCAACTTATAACAATGATTATATGTATTGCTGTAAATATGGTTTGGATGATAATTGTATTAAACGAGAATATCTATTTAAAAATAACTCCTTTTGTTTGGGTGGTGATGTTTAGTACAAGTATCTTATTAACAATTTATTATATTAGAAAAGCCTTGCACAACAACATTAGTCACTTGGAGGTGAAAATCAATGAGTTTAGTTTTGAATAAAGTAAAAAAAAGTTTTGGAAATATGAAGGCTGTTAACAATGTTTCGATTGAAATGGAAGCAGGACTATATGGATTACTTGGTTCAAATGGTGCAGGCAAGACTACGCTTATGAGAATGATATGTACCGTTTTGAAGCCTACAGAAGGTTCTATATGTTATGATGGTATGGATATATTTAATATGGATGCTCAATATAGGGATATTATAGGTTATCTTCCACAAGAATTTGGGTTTTATCCCAATCTTAGCGTAAAAAAGTATCTTGCCTATATTGCTTCTTTAAAAGGTTTAAAGAATAAAGTGGCAGAAAGACGTATTGATATTTTACTAGAAACAACAGGAATGAAGGAACATTCGCTTAAAAAAATGAAAGAACTATCCGGAGGAATGAAGAGGCGTGTAGGTATTGCTCAAGCATTATTAAATGATCCTAAAATACTTATACTTGATGAACCTACGGCTGGACTTGATCCAATTGAAAGGATAAAATGTAGAAATTTATTAGGTGAACTTGCAAAAGGTAAGATTGTACTTTTATCTACACACATTGTTTCCGATATAGAAGCTATTGCCAAGAAAGTATTTGTCATGAAGGAAGGGAAAATTATAAAAGAAGGTACAGTTGAAGAATTGTGTTCAAACATTCCTTGTAAGGTTTGGCTGTATTGTTTAAAGACTGATGAAGCAGAAGGATTTATCAGCAGATTTAAAAGTTCTGTCAGTGCAATAAATAATAATGGGAAATATACAGAACTAAGAATTTTATCAGAAAATAAGCCGGATGATAATGCTAGGTTGGTTGATGCCACACTTGAAGATTTGTTTTTCTATTACTTTGGGATAGAAGGTGGAGATAAATATGATTAAACATGAAATTAATATAGTATTTAGTAATCGTATAAATAGGCTTGTATTACTATTTTTATTGGTCGTGGCAGTAGTTTTAAGTATATTTGCTGTATGGAGTGTAAGTTATGTAGATAAGGATGGGATTACACATAATGGATTATTTGCTGCAAGGCAATTAACTGAAGCTAAAGCTGAGTATGCAGGGAAGTTAAACTCTGATATTTTTGAAGATATAGTAAATACAGATAAGCAAATTAAAAGTGAATATGGAAACAAAATCCCAGAGAACATATATGCTGATAATATGCAAAAATATATGGATATAAAAGATTTTATGGTTAGCACTATATCTTATGGAGGGGATATAGACTATACAAGATTTGATGCATTAGATTCAGATATGGCAAGAAATATGTATGCTATAAGAGATGATAATATTGTTCACTTAATCAACGAATATGGGACTACAGAGGAGAAAACAGAATTTTTGAAGAAACAATATTCAAAGCTTGTTACTCCATTTGATTACGCACCTGCAGATTCATGGATTACTATGGGGCTATATTCAACAACATATGCAATAATATTGATTATATCTATATCATTTATTACATCTGGAATATTTTCTGAAGATTTTAAACTGAAAGCAGAGTCTGTATTCTTTAGTACAAAATTAGGTAGAAGCAGAGGGACTAAGACTAAGATACTAACAGGATTGTTTATGGCGACAATTATTTATTGGGGAGCAATGCTTATTCTTTCAATTATATCCTTTGCATTTATGGGTGTCAGTGGAGCTAATTCACCAATTCAAATTGAATATAGTTATTGCATGTACAACTATACATTTTTAGAAAGATATTTTGTTATTATGCTTGCGGGTTATGTAGGGAGTTTGCTTTCAAGTGTGTTGACAATGCTTGTATCAGCTAAAACACATTCACCACTTATAAGCTTATGCGTTCCTATGATATTATTTGTGGTATCTCCATTTATTGGTAGAGTATTACCTTTTGATGGCTTTTTCAACATAACACCAGATCAGTTAATAAATGTATATAACTGTATTAAGATACCTTTATTGTATCAAGTTTTAGGGAAAGTAGTTATGCAGATACCTATGATAATAGTGATGTATTCGATTATTGTAATAATAACGATTCCATTTGTTTATTCAACATTTAGCAAATGTTGTCAAAACTAAGTTTCTAAATAATCAGCTATAAAGTGGTATGTAGCTTGTTGCAGTGCCAATTAGGGATCCTATATGCATATATTGAGCATAGTAGCAAGCGAATATTGTAAATATAACTGATTATTGGGAATATAAATTAACTCAACAAAGGAGGAAAAAACAATGAAGATTATTAATGATTCAACAGGAACACCTGTACTTAGAAGAGCAGGATGTGTATGCGACAGTGGTTGGAAAAGTACAAGAGGTCCATGGCAACCATTTTGGAATTGCAACTGTAGCTGTATAAAAGGAAATACAGAGAATAACAATGCTAATTTTAAAAAGGCAAAAGATGCTTAACAGTTTAATTATTCTAAAATAGCTTAATACTGGCGGGGGATGGCTGTAGTTTACAGAAACTATCCTCCGCCGTAATAACATGATAACGATAGGAGGATTAAGGGATGAATGTTCAAAAATATGGCATGATATTTCAAACAAAAGATAATAAATATTATTATGACACTGCGACAGGTAAGGTTGTTTTATGTGATGACTCAGAAGTAGAAATTATTGATAGAATCTTGTCTGGCGAAACAAGTTTAAAAAACGAGTGTTCAAATAATAAAGTTTTTGGAGAGTTTGTAAGACAAGAAAATCTATTTAATGAGAATAGTTCTTGGGATTTTGTAATTCCTACACGAGAAGAATTCGAAGATTCAGTAAAAGGAAAGTGTGAACAGATAGTACTTGAACTGACTGAAGCTTGTAATTTAAGATGTGGATATTGCATATACAATGATCATCATCCAGATCATAGAGGATTTTCTAATAAGACAATGAACTTTGATATAGCAAAGAAAAGCATTGACTATTTAATGAAGGAGTATGATGGGGATGAATTTGCCCTTACATATTATGGAGGAGAGCCGTTAGTTGAGTTTGAGCTTATGAAAAAAACCATTGAATATTTTAAAGATAATTATCCTAAAGTGAAAAAGAGTTTCGGATTTACGACTAATTTAACTCTCATTACAGATGATATGATAAGCTATTTTAGTCAGTTGGAAGATTTAGAGATTGTTTGTAGTTTAGATGGACCCCAAAAATTCCATGATAAATATAGATGTAATATTAGTGGAACAGGTTCATATGAAGTTGCGACCAAAAATTTCTGTAAACTCTTAAAAAACTTTTATAATCCTGATAATAGAAGGACATTGATGATAAATTGCGTTATTACACCACCGTATACAAAGGAGAAGTTAAATAAAATAAGTGATTATTTTAGGACTGAACTAGGAGTACCAAAAGAAATAAACATAAATTATTCGTATGTAGATGTAGGTGATATGGTATTTGATTATGACAAAAATAATGTAGTGGAAGAGAATAAGAATTTAGAAATTAGTCCGCTTGAAGGTATTGCAGTTGAAGATTTTGAAACCAATGGTGTTTCGTCTGAATATTTCGGATTGATCAATAAAGAACTTGTAAGGGTTGCCGATAGAATAAAATCAGATGATATAATAGATAGGTCGTTTTTACATGGAAACTGTTTGCCAGGACAAAGACGATTATACGTGACGACACAAGGAGATTTTAGACCATGTGAAAAAGTTGGAAATATTCCTCCGTTAGGGAATTGTTTTGATGGATATGATTATGATAGGATCTACAAAATTTATATTGATGAATATGCGAAAAATTATCGTAAAAAAATGCAATAATTGCTGGGCAAGGATGATGTGTGGCGTTTGTTATGAGAGTTCAATAACTACAGACGATTCAAATAGGTATGAAACTGATGGAATGTGCGATACATCGAGACGAATCGTAAAAGATATGTTCGTTAATTATTTTACAGTATTTGAAAGAGATCCTGAAAGATTAAAAAAAGCAATGTCAGAAATCGAGTTTAGATGATAAAGATATATGATAATGAAGAAAAAGGATGTAACTACAAAAGGATTGTTTTTAAATATTCTTTGGTCATTAAAAAGGGTATATTGTTACAGTAAAAGATATTTTATATGTTTGTGTATAGATTCAATATTGAGTGGAGTGACTCCAATTATTCTACTATTAATAATACAAAAGGTAATTGATTGCATACAGTATAGAACTGGAGATTTTCGAACTGTCATTATATGGATGGTATTTTTATCATGTTTCGAATTATTATCAACGATATTTCAAATCTTCACACAACTTAAGATAGAAAATTATGAGTTGCAATTTGATGCTTATTTTCAAGAAAATATATTAACTAAAGTTTCTTTACTGGACTGTAAAGATTTTGAAAGAAGTAAAACATATGATCTTATTAACAGGACACAGTATGATGCTAATGCTGGGATTTTAGGAAGTGTAAAGACATTGTTTTCTTTAGTTTCATCTGTAATTAGTACAATCTCTTATATGATAATTATTCTAAAATATAATATTGCAATATTTTTCATAGTAATTGTTCTACCCATAGTAAGATATTTATTTGAGAAAAAATATAATTTATTAGAGTATGAGGTAGAAAAACAAAATACAGAAAAATTAAGAAAGTGTTCGTACATATCCCACATATTAACTAATGCCGAACATTTTAAAGAAATTAAGATGTTTAATTTATTTAACTTTTTTATAAGAAAATATAAAAATATCAAGAATATATGTAATATAGAATTTATTAAATTACATAACAAAAGAGCAATAACATATGGGATAATATCTTTATTTGAATTATTAGTAGATTTTATGATTACAGTATTTATAATTATCCAAGCTTTTAATCATATTATCTCAATTGGTTTTTTTGTATTATATAATAACTCAATTGATAGCCTAAAAGGCAGCGTTTTATCAATGTTCTCGCAACTTTCATTTTTGTACAAAAATTCTGCAATGATTGAACAAATCAAAGAATTTTTTAATATTGAAGAAGAAGATATTAATAAGGATGGGATTGTTATAGGCGAAATTAATACAATAAAATTTAAAGGGGTTTCATATCAATATCAAAATCAGAATGAGTATGTATTAAAAAATATTAACTTAGAAATAGAGTCGGGGAAAACTTATATAATTATGGGTAATAACGGCTCAGGGAAATCAACTTTAATGAAAATAATCATGGGTATATATAATGATTATGAAGGTGAAATATTAATTAATGACATTGATAGGAGAAATATAAATTTAGATTCATATAGAAATAAAGTTGGAGTGCTATTTCAAGATTATATAAAGTTTGAAACAAGTATTAGTGACAATATTAGATATGGTAAAATTGATGCTAATTATAAAAAAGATGATATTGATGAAGTAATGGGAAAAGTACAACTCGATGATTTGATATTGAAGAAAAATCAACAGCTTGGATATCAATTTAATGAAGGATTGCAATTATCAATTGGTCAGTGGCAAAAAATTGCACTTGGTAGAACATTGGTAAGTGATAGAGATTTATATATTTTTGATGAACCGAATGCATCAATTGATTTGGTTTCGGAAAATGCTATATTTAATACAATTGCAGAAGATTCAAAAGAAAAATTAAAATTGTAATTGTACATAGATTTAATAAAATAGTTGAAAGTGCTGATTTTATTATAACTATAGATAATGGTCATATTATTGAGATTGGTAACCATAATGAGTTAATTAAAAATAAGGGGTTATATTATAACCTCTACAAATTACAGAATGATGTGGTATCGGATAATGCTGATATTAAAGGTGGAGTAAAGTGTTAAAAAAATATGCTTAAGTGATTTTGTGGTTATGATAATAGGTTACCTACTTATATTGAGAAATACCGTAAACCTTTAGGTTAATCGCAACATAGATTTGGAAAAAAGTGGGAATATCAAGAACTAGTATAAATAAAATAGAAACTGGGAAAACAATTCCGAGCCTTAAAACTGCTAACGATATAGCAAATGCTTTGGTCGTTTGTATATACCAAATATTTGACTTGGATGGTACAGGTAGATACAGATGCTCAAAATGTCAAACGAAACAATAGATATAGTATTAATTAAACTTTATTAGGAGATAGGGTTCAAATAATAAGTGACGAAGAGTATCAAAAGTTAGGATTAGGAGAAGTATCGAGGACAGGTCTTAGAGCAGCAAATGTTGATGAGAATATAAGATTAAGTAGATTTGATAAGATAGACTATGAATTTAACATGGATACCTGGACAGGTCCAGTTCATGATGGTTTTACAGTTAGATTAAAAGATATGTCTTGCTCAGGTGAAATTAAATATCAGGTAATTATTGAAGAAGATGGAAAAATTATATATAACAAATTTTTTTTCTTCAGACTCAATATTAAATGTTAAGGCTAATAGAGGAAGTAGATATGTTGTTACGATTGATAATGAATCAAATAAAACATTATCAGGAAAGGTAAAGATAAACTCATATGTAAGATAGATAGGAGGTGAAATAATGGATTTAAATCCTATGAGATATAGTAATGGCGATTAGTTTAGATGCTATATTTTATAATATAGCTAGAAACAACAGTTGGAAAAATAGATAATATTTGATTTTAATGTCAAATATATTGAGGAAGGACAAAATTATATGAGGAGGATAGAAATGAAGAGAAGATTTACTCTATTAATAGCCATGGTAATGCTGTTAACAGCAATGGCAACAAATGTATTTGCTTCATCAGCATATGCTCAATCAAAGGATGATTTAGATTATGTAACTATTCTAGAAAATTTAGGAGCAAATTTTGAAAGCTCTGAATTTTATACTGACACTAATGATGTTAATACACTAAGTAATATTAAAGAAAGCAATATAAATTTTAATAATACATCAAATGTAGATATACCGAGTGATGTTAAGGGAGACATAGTAAAGTTTAATAATACATCATATGCAGTTGTTGAAGATAATCTAATAAATTATATAGATAGATTGTCAGAAAATGCAAATGATAGTTTAGAGAGAATTCAAAACAATAAAAAAATAAATTTTACTTCAACTATGGAAACTTTAGATTATGTGAAAAATAATTTAATTAAAAATGAAAAATATGAACTTACAAATGAATATGATGTTGATGATTCAACAGTATTATTCAAATTTAATTATGTAGACGACAATGTTGAAGATACGTTTAATTATATAAACGTAATAATAGATAAAAAGAATAATGAATTGATTCTTTTTCATAGATCTGGAGACATATCAGATATTGGATTAAAGGATAACTTTATTGATTATAATGATGCGAAGAGTATTGCAATAAAAGTATTTGAAAAAATTGGAATAGAAAGTGATTTAAATTTTGATAGAATTAAAACAGTAAAAACTAATGCGATGTTTGAAAAATATACAGGTATGAATGTAGATGTGGGTCAAATAAAAGTTGCATATGTGTTTAAAAACTCAATTGGAGAGATTTATATAGATGCTAAAACTGGTGATTGTATAGGCGGAGATATTTATAAAGAACTTGGTGGCATAATTGGTGCTCCAGAATTAACATATACAATAGAAAGTATAAATGCTGCTAAAAAAGGATTATCAAAATTGGGATATACTCCAATTAAATCAAAAAACTCTCAAAATTTTCGAACAGAAGTACCAAATATTTTGAAAAGCGGTGTGAAAGCTTTCTACTCTTGTTCTCATGGAAGTACTGATGTTATATCTTCAAAAAAGGATAAAGATAATAAAGATAGACAGTTTCATAGAAATAATGTTCCATCTGGAAATTATAAGTTTATTTATTTAGATGCATGTAATACTGGAAAAAATAGTGATTGGGCGAATGCCTTTGGTATATATGATGGAACAACTTCAAACAAGGCATTTTTAGGTTGGTATGAAAGTGTTGGTCAAAAGCTTTCTTATGATTTTTCAGTACAACTTTGGAAAAAACTTGATAAGAATATTTCGGTTAGAAATGCAGCTTTGAAAGCGGCGGATGCAGTACCAGAATATTGTCCAATAAGATTCAGAGGAAATAGAAACTATAATGGTTATAAATAAAAAGAATGTTTTACTCATATCTATAATATCTTTTATTGCTGTTATTATTATATTTTTATACTTTAATAATGACAAAAGCTATGAAAAAATAAGAGAAATTTTACCAGAAAATTATTATGAAATAGACTTTAGTGATGGAGATGCATATAAAAATGTCAAGTTTACAAAAGAAATAAAAAAAGAACTGTCTGATCTTTTAATTGCAAATGATATTAAAGAGTTAGATAAAGATGATTGGTTAAAGATAGAACCAATGAAATTTATTGAAATTGTAAGTGATGGTAAAACTAAGTTGTTGATTTATGCAGAAAGTGACAATACTTATATAGAATGTTATGAAAATGGCAAAGTATTTAGAACATACATTACAGAAAATGACCTTACCGAAAAAATTAAAAATATAATTAACATAAGTGTTAATTAAAAATATTAATTATTGATAAAAGTGGCTAAGAAAAGAAAAAAATTCTTTGCCACTTTTATTGCTAAAAATACAAAAGGAGGATATAAATATTTTAAATTTAATATTTAAGTAGAGAACAACCTAAAGACGGGGAGAGTATATCTTCATCGTCTTTTTTTAATACAAGAAAGGAGATTAGTATGAAAAAACTAGAACAAATAAGTCAAGAGTCAAAAGAAATAAAAGATAAAATTGATGATACAGAAGAAAGATTAAGGCAACTAAAAAATCAAGAAAAGAAGATATTAAAACAAGACATAGTAAAAAAAAGAAAAGAAAGAACTCATAGGCTCATAACAAGAGGAGCAATCTTAGAAAGTCTTATAGAAAATGCAGAAGAGCTAACAGATGAAGAAATAAAAATTCTACTAGAAGAAGCAACAAAAACAAAAGAATTTAAAGAAACACTAAAAATAATGAGAGAAAATTAAGAAAAATAAAATAATCAAATCTCCCTTAGATTTTCTAAGGGCGCAATTATACACCCTAAAGGGTGCTTGCGTCCTGCGGAGCCAAACCCTTGCAGGGAGCAACAACCATTCGCTTTTTAAAAGTCAAGGGTAAATAAACTCGCTAACGCTCGCCCTTGATTTTTAAAATTTGAAATGAAAGTAACAATTAAGCCGACATACTGAAACAACAAAAATTAATTCAGTAGTCGGCTTTTTCTATTCTATCATTTCAAAATGCTCATTCACAAAGTGGATATAAAAATCTATTAAGCCTCCACCTAAAACAACAAAAAAAAGAAAGGAAGTGATAAAAATGGTAGACAGTTTTCATTTTTCAGTAAACATAATATCAAGAGGAAAAGGCAAAAGTGCAGTAGCAAGTGCAGCATATATAAGTGGAGAAAAAATAAAAAATGAATGGGACGGAGTAACCCATGACTATACAAGAAAAGAAAAAGTATTAGTAAAAAATATAATATTGCCTGATCATATACCAAAAGAATTTAATGATAGGTCGACCTTATGGAATAAAGTAGAAATGGCAGAAAAAAATTCTAATGCACAACTAGCAAGACAATTCATAATAGGACTACCAAAAGAATTAACTTTAAGTGAAAATAAAAACCTAGTTGAAAGATTTATAAAAGAAAATCTAACATCACAAGGAATGATAGTAGATTATGCAATCCATGATGAGAGTCAAGACAAAAATGGAAATATCCATTGTCATATAATGACCATAATGCGACCCATAAACGAAAAAGGAGAGTTCTTAGCAAAGTCAAAAAAAGAATATATCCTAGATGAAAAAGGAGAAAAGATTTTAAACAAAAATGGAAAACCAAAGACAAGAAAAGTAGAACTAACAACCTGGAATGATAAGGGCAATGTAGAAAAATGGAGAGAAAATTTTTCAGACCTTTGCAATGAATATCTAGCAAAAAACAAGATAGAAAAAAGAGTAGACCATAGGAGTTTTAAAAGACAAAATTCAGATTATCTACCGACAATCCATTTAGGATCAGCAGCAAGTGCAATGGAAAGAAAGGGAATAGAAACTGACAAAGGAAACTATAATAGAGAAATAAGAAAATATAATAACCTTGTAAAAACAATAAAAGAAGAGATAAAAACATTAAAGGGTTGGATAGGAAATTTATTAGATAATCTATCTACTGCTTATGAAAAATTTAAGGATATAGAAAGAGATAAGGTAATAGACAACCCTAAACTTTTCAATCTAACAAATTATCTATTAACTTATTCAGAAATTCAAAAAGAAAAAAGTAAATATCTAAGAGAATATGCAAAAACTAATAAAGAAAAATATGACTTCAAAAAGCTAACAAGTGCATATAGTTATTTAAGAAAAAATGACATAGAAACCATAGGTCAGTTACAAACAAAAATAGAATCTTTAAAGTCTAATAGCTACAAACTAAATAAAAAAGCAAAGACAATCCATAAAGAAATGGAAGATGTAGAAAAGAAAATTTTATACTATGAAATCTACAAATCCAAAAAAGAAGTTTATGAAGAATATCAAAAGAAAAATATATTCACAAAAGACACATTCTATAACAAACATAAGAAAGACATAGACCAATATAAAGTAGTAAGCGGGAAATTAAAAAAACTCCTATCAGATAAGGAAAAACTAAGTCCTAAAAAATGGAATGAAGAAAAAAATCTTTTAATGGCAAATCTTGAAGAAATAAATAAAGAGAAAGACAAGATAAAAGATGAATACCAGGAAATTAATCATATAAAATATTCAGTAGATTTTGTAAACAAAGAATTAGGTATAGACTTATCCATAGAAATAGATAAGCTAATAAAACAAGGTGAAAAACCAAGTGTAATAGCACAGATTAAAAAATTCCAAGACCAAGTTAATAAAGATAATGAATACAGAGAAAGTATGAAAAACAAGAAAATGAATCAAGAAAGATAAGACCTGGTAAAAATATCTTATCCAAGCTATAATATGACCAAGAAAATAAAGGCAGATCTAGGAGGTAATAGAGATGAATAAAAGGCAAGAGCTAATAGATGAACTCATAAAAGCAGATCAAGATGGAACATACAAAACATATAGAAGCACAGAAGAAATAAAAGCAATGAACAATGAAGAAATACAGATTATATATTCTAACATGAAAAACTATCTATCAGACCAAAGAACACACATAAACTATTAAAGGTGGAAAGATATTTTAAGCTATTTAAAAGTATAAAAGGTATAAAGACCTAAGAAAGCTATATAAACATCAAAATAAGGCATTCCACCACCGCCAACAACCAAATAAAAACAATTAAAGGGAAGTATAGAAAAATTAAAGCCTATACTTCCATTTTTTTAATTCAAACAAAGGAGATAAAACATGATAAACGAAGAAATAAGCAAAGAAGCAGGTCAAGCAGCACAAACCATAATATCATACACAATAAAGGCAGCAAAAGAATTAATCAACTTAGACAAAGAAATAAGAAAAAAGATGAATGATACTTTAGAAAAAGCAAACGGAAACCTCAAAAGTTTTATGGGCGATGAAATAAAAATAAAAGACCTCTACAAGAAAGGACAACTAGAAAACATAAGCATAGATCAAAGCGACCTAAAAGACTTAAAAAAAGAACTAAACAAAATTGGAGTAAAGTTTTCAGTAATGAAAAACAAAGAAAACCAAAACTATGAAGTATTTTTCCAAGCAAAAGACATAAAAGTAATGGAATATGCCTTTAAACAAGTCATAGCCAAAGAAAATAAAAGAGAAAAAGAAAGTATCCTAAAACAAATAAAGAAATATAAAAATCTATCCAAGAACAAGGATAAGACAAAAGAAAAAGTCAAAAGAAAAGTAAAAGAAAAAGTAAAACCAAACAAAAAAGATATGACCAGAGAAATCTAAGGGAGTAACGAAAAGTTACACCCTTAAATAACCATAATAACAAGACTTCCGAAAAGCAGAAGTCCAGAATTCCGAAAATCGGAAATCAAGAATTTCGATTATCGAAAATCAAGAAAGGAGCAGATATGGCAACAAACAAAAGATATTATTGGATAAAATTGAAAGAAGAATTTTTCACAGACAAAAGGATAAAAAGACTAAGGAGAATATCGGGAGGAGATACCTACACGATAATCTACCTAAAACTTCTACTACTAAGCCTAAAAGATGAGGGCAAACTCTATTATGACGGAGTAGAAAGTGATTTTATAAAAGAGTTAGCACTAACCATAGATGAAACAGACGATGATGTAATGGTCACAGTTAATTATTTAATCAATCAAGGCTTACTAGAAGTTGTAACAGAAAATGATGAATACTATTTAACTGAAATACCAAACTTAATAGGATCAGAAACAGCCTGGGCAGAGAAAAAAAGAAGATACAGACAAAATAAACAGAGGACATTGTCCTTAATGAGTCCAACCCATGTCCGACAAGAGATAGAGATAGAGAAAGATATAGAGATAGAGAAAGAGATAGAGGGAGAGATAGAAAAGATTTAACATTTTTGGTATAATCACATTAATTAAACTAAATGTGTAATGATAAAATGAGCTTGTTTACCATAGGCTGATTATGATAAAAAGATTAAAACTCCCACCATTGGCGTTAGAAATAGAATAAAATAAAAAATCAGATTGGAGTGATTAGAATGGATAAAAAAGATTTAGCTATTATAGGAGATAGTGAATATAAAAAATTACTTTTAGATTTAAAGGAAAAAGTTAGACGCAGTCAATTAAAAGCAGCAGTAAAAGTTAATTATGAGTTGCTTGATTTGTATTGGAACTTGGGAAAAGAAATTGTTGAAAAACAAAAGCAATATTCTTGGGGTGATAGTTTTCTAAAATTATTGAGTAGTGATTTAAGAAAAGAATTTCCAGATATGAGAGGATTTTCAGCCGTAAACTTAAAACACATAAGATATTGGTATATCTTTTATAATGATTACCTAATTGGGTTACAAGCTGTAACCCAATTATCGGATGTTGAAAGAAGAATAAAAAGTATTCCTTGGGGACATAATCAAAGGATTATGTATAAGTGTAAAGATGTCAAAGAGGCTTTGTTTTATATAGATAAGACTATTGAAAATGGATGGAGCAGGACGGTTTTGGAACATCAGATTGATGGAGATTTATATAAAAGGGTTGGGAATGCAGTTACTAATTTTGATAATAGATTACCGGCTGTCCAATCTGAATTAGCTAAGCAAACAATAAAAGATCCATACAACTTTGATTTTCTAACAATAAGAGATAAATATGATGAAAGAGAGTTGGAAGAAGCATTAGTAAATCAAATAACTTCTTTTCTTTTGGAACTTGGGACAGGATTTTCTTACATGGGTAGGCAAGTCCATATCAAGGTTGGAGAAAGTGATTTTTATATGGACTTACTTTTCTATCATGTTAAACTACACTCCTATGTTGTAGTAGAATTAAAGACAGAAAAATTTAAGCCGGAATTTGCAGGTCAACTCAATTTTTATGTAACAGCTGTAAATAAGAATATGAAATCAAATAGTGATAATCAAACCATAGGAATACTAATTTGCAGAGATAAAGATAATGTAGTCGCTGAATATTCGCTTGAAAATATCTCACAGCCAATAGGAATAAGTAAGTATGAAATTAGCAAACTACTCGAGCAGGAATATAAAAGCAGCTTACCATCTATTGAAGAAATAGAAGAGTCTATAAAAGAATTAGATTCAGAAAAATAAAATAT
This sequence comes from Anaerococcus hydrogenalis DSM 7454, assembly GCF_000173355.1. GTDB lineage: Bacteria > Bacillota > Clostridia > Tissierellales > Peptoniphilaceae > Anaerococcus > Anaerococcus hydrogenalis. Next base: position 51,825 of record NZ_ABXA01000002.1, on the reverse strand, counting down.
GAAAATGGCAAATAGTTATTAAATAAATAGCTATATACACTTACAAAGGGCGATAGAAGTAAAAACTATCGTCTTTTTTTATTTGAAGAAAGGTAGGAGAGCATGGCAGATAAAAGAATGTTTTCACTAAAGATAGTAGATAGCGACTTATTTTTGGATATGCCACTAAGTAGTCAATGTCTGTATTTTCATCTATCAATGAGGGCAGATGATGATGGTTTTGTGGACAATCCAAAGAAGATAATAAAAATCATAGGAGCAAATGAAGATGACCTAAAAATCTTAATAACAAAAGGCTTTGTAATTGTCTTTGAAAGGGGAATTATTGTAATTACTCATTGGAAGATAAATAACTACATCAGGAATGACAGGCGAAAAGAAACGATGTATATTACAGAAAAACAAAGCTTAACACAAACAGAAAATGGAGCATATATCAAACTTGAAAATCTTGGTATACCAAATGACAACCAAGTGTCAACCATTTGTCCGCATAGTATAGGTAAGGGTAGATTAGATAAGGTTAGTATAGATAAGGGGAGAGGAGAAAAAGAAAACCAATCAGCCCCAGTTTCTTTTTACGGAAAATATCAAAATGTTCGATTAACTGAAGAAGAATACCATAAGCTAAAGGATAAGCTTCAAAGTCATACAGATACAATGATTGAAAAGCTATCAAGATATATCAAAAGTTCAGGAAAAAACTATCAAGACCATTATGTAACAATCCTTAATTGGTATGAAGAAGATAAAGACAAACTAAGACAGAAAGGTTTAAATAAAAAAATGAACTATGACGTAGGAGAATCTTTATAGATAAAAAGAGGTGGAAAGGCATTATTAAAGACTTTAAGTCTAAAAAGGTATCAAAGTATGCCAGAGATAATAAAAATGTAAATATGACACTTAAAAGGCGATTAGAAAATTAAAAATCTAATCGCCTTTTATTATTGCAACAAACAGGAGGAAAATATATGCACGAAAATAAAAATAAACAGAATACAGGAACAAAAACTATAAAGAAAATTGGTAAAGCAACCTATGAGGTTGTTGTTCACTTTAATGAAAATGCAACGGAAACAATGCAAGACAAATTAAAACGCATAATGCTTAGAGAAATGGAGAGAGAAAAACATCAAAAAGTCGACAAAAATGATTAGAAAGTCCTTGACAAGTTGTTACAGGAAAAACTGCCAAGTCAATTCTAATATCTTGTGGAGCAAGACTTGCACCTTTTGATATAAGAGAGCTTAGAGAGCTAATGAGTGAAGATGAATTAGAACTCGATAAAATTGGAGATAGGAAAACTGCTTTATTCGTAATAATATCAGATACTGACGATACTTTTAACTTTGTAGTCTCAATAATGTATTCCCAATTATTTAATCTACTTTGTGATAAGGCAGATGATGTGTATGGTGGAAGACTTCCAGTTCATGTTAGATGTCTACTTGATGAGTTTGCGAATATAGGCTTGATTCCTAAATTTGAAAAATTGATTGCAACAATTCGTTCAAGAGAAATATCAGCAAGCATAATACTGCAAGCACAATCTCAATTAAAAGCAATCTATAAAGACCATGCAGATACAATAGTTGGTAACTGTGACTCAACACTTTTCTTAGGAGGAAAAGAAAAAACAACAGTAAAAGAGTTATCAGAAACCTTAGGAAAAGAAACCATAGACTTATATAACACATCAGAAACAAGATCTAACCAAAAATCTTTTGGACTAAATTATCAAAAGACTGGCAAGGAACTTATGAGCCAAGATGAAATAACTGTAATGGATGGTGGTAAGTGTATATACCAGCTAAGAGGAGTAAGACCTTTCTTATCTGATAAATTCGATATTACAAAGCATAAGAATTACAAGTTGTTGGAAGATTATGATAAGAAAAACTTGTTTGATGTAGAAGAGTATCTAACAAATAGAGATAAGGTAAAGTTAAAATCAAGTTATAAGATAAATAGGTTAAACATTTGAGTTTATGGAGAAAGCAAAATGTGTGAAAATAGAAAATCATCTTTAATTATATTAAATATAAATGGTGAGCAGTTTATTCTAGAAAGTGATACAGAACTCACAAGGGATGAAAAAAATTATATTGAAGCAATATGTGAGACAATGTACGATGAAAGTAATGAATGGTATGAAGATATATATGATATGTCCCCATATGATATAGCTGAGCTATTTGAAAAAACGGTAAAGGACGAAGTAGGAATAACTGTTACATTTAAAGCGATAGACCTTGAAGTATCGATTTTAGAAGACTAGAAATAAGGTATTAATAGGCGATAGACATTAAAAACTCTCAAGATAAATATCAGTAAGCATAATACTGCAAGCACAATCTCAATTAAAAGCAATCTATAAAGATTATGAGATACAATAGTTGTAACTGTGACTCCACACTATTTCTAGAAGGAAAAGAAATCATAGACCTAAATAACAAATCAGAAACAAGATCAAATCAAAAATCTTTTGGACTAAATTACCTAAAAGACAGGTAATAAACTTATGTGTCAAGATGAAATAACTGTATGGATGGTGATAAATGCTATGCCAACTAAGAGGAGTAAGACCTTTCTTGTCTTATAAATTCGATATTACAAAACATAAGAATTATAAGTTATTGGAAGATTATGATAAGAAGAATTTATTTGATGTGGAAGAGTTTTTGAAAAACAGAGATAAAATAAAAATAAATAGGAACAGTTTGATTACAAGATTATGAATTAACGTAAGGATAAAAATATTTTTGGTATAATATCTATATATAAACCATGGAGGTAGGCATATGAGGTCTTATGAAAGTAAGGAAGAATTAAAGAATGAGATAAAGAAAACTTTTGAAAAATATATTTCAGAGTTTGACAATATACCAGAAGAACTAAAAGATAAAAGACTAGAAGAATTTGATAGGACACCAGCAGAAAATCTTGCCTATCAAGTAGGCTGGACGACTTTAGTATTAAAATGGGAAGAAGATGAGAAAAAAGGTATAGATGTTAAAACACCATCAGATAAATTCAAGTGGAATCAACTTGGAGAATTATATCAATGGTTTACAGAGAACTATGCCCATAAATCTCTATATGAACTAAAAGAACAACTAACAGAAAATGTAAAAAAAATTTATCTTATGATAGATGAATTAACAGATGAAGAATTATTTAAACCACATATGAGAAAATGGGCAGATGAAGCAACCAAAACTGCTACTTGGGAAGTATATAAATTTATTCATGTAAATACAGTAGCGCCATTTGGAACATTTAGGACTAAGATTAGGAAATGGAAGAAATTAGTTCTATAGATAGAAAAGTATAAATAAGTTTACTTAGGAGGATTTTATGGCAGTTGCAAATATCAAAGTTACATTAAATTGCCCAATAGAAAAAGTATGGGATAAAGTTACTGACCTTCGTGATTTTGGTTGGAGAAGTGATATCAAAGATATCAAAATTATTGATGATAAGAATTTTGTAGAGATTACAAAAGATGGGATAGAAACAAATTTTAAAGTTATAGAATGTCCGAAACATCAATGCTGGTCTTTTGAAATTGAAAACGCAAATATAAAAGGAACTTGGATAGGAAAATTTTATTCGAATGGAGATAAAACAACATTAGATTTTACAGAAAATATTATTTCTAAAAAATTTATATTTAAACCTTTTGTAGGACTATATTTAAGAAACCAACAAAAACTGTATTTTAAAGATTTGAAGGAAGCACTTAATTGTGAAGAAGCAAGTCATGTTCAAGTGTTATGAAAATAATGAAATAGATAAATTGGAGTAGCCTATTCATATATTTAGATCTTTTCGAAAGGATAAAACAATGATAGAAAGAAGACCTAAGTTTGATAAAATCACATTGTTTGATGAGTTTAATAAATACTATTGGTATCGTGAAGAACTTTCACAGATATGCAAGTCATTAGGATTAGAATACAGAGGTACAAAACAGGAACTCAATTATATTATTGAACAGTACTTTAAGGGTGATTTGATTAAAAAGTCATCAATAAAAAATGAAAAGAAACAAGTAGAAACTATTACCTTAGATACTCCATTACTTGAATGCGGGTTCTCCTTTAACACACATTTCAGAGAGTATTTCTCAATTTTAACCGATGTTTCGCCATTTAAATTTACTGCTGATATGGCTACTGCTTGGAGAAAAGTAAAAAGAGAAAATGATTTGAGTTTTACAATTCAAGATATGCTCAAAGTTTATTATGGAAAATCAGATTATGCTAAGTATGATAATTCGGTTTGTCAATGGAATCAATTTTTAAAGGATTTTTGTGCAGACGAAATTAGTTGTAACTACTCTAATAAAATACAAGTAGCTGCAATTCTTTGGAAAGAAGTCAGAGATTCAAAAAACAAAAAAGTTTATTCACGAGAACTTATAAAAAAATATGAGGATAAAATAGAAGACTATCACAAGTAAACAGAAACTATTTTTTTGAATGAAAAAAATTAATACAGATAGATGTTATGCGATAGAAAGTAATAATTCTGTCGTCTTTTTTTTATGCTCAAAATTAGGAGGTCAAAATGGTAAGGATAAGAAGCCCCACTTAAAACAATTTAATATATAAGACATTTAGCGATTGAAATATAAGTTCAGTCGCTTTTTTAATTGAAATTTATGGATTAAGGAGAAGAAATTAATGGATAGAGAAATGATAAATATTAATGCAAATTTAGTTAAGGAAGCTGAATTTTCAGAATTTGAAAAAGATGGAGAAAGTGTTCAAGTAGCAAATTTTGCTCTTGTTAAAAAATATGGAAAGGGCAAAGAATATACAAATTGCTCAGTATATGGACAAAAGGTAGAAATTGTAAAAGAATTTGAAAAAGGAGATCTAATCCATGTCTTTGGATATTTCAAAGAAAATAAAAAAGGAGATAAGGTCTACAAAAATTTTATAGTTAAATCACTAAACAAAATAGAAAATAAGAAAGAAAACGAGGAGGAATAATATGGAATTTTTTACAGCTGGAGTTGGAGTTTTAAAGACACTTGTAACTGCAATTGGTGCAGGTTTAGGAGCATGGGGAGTTATTAACTTAATGGAAGGTTATGGTAATGATAACCCTGGTGCTAAATCTCAAGGTATTAAGCAGCTTATGGCTGGTGGGGGAATTGTACTAATCGGTATTAAATTAATTCCACTACTTGCAAATGCTTTAAATTAGGAGAAAGTCTATGTTTGGTATCTTTGACAAGCTAACTGAATTTTTTAAGGATATGCTACTCGGAGGTATCAAAGCAAATCTTGAGTCCATGTTCTTAGATATAAATGACAAGGTAGGAGTTATTGCAACTGATGTTGGTAAAACACCAATGGGTTGGAATGGAGAAGTATATAACTTCATAAAAAACATTAATGATAATGTTATTGTTCCAATAGCTGGTCTTATAATAACAGCAGTTTTATGTATTGAACTCATAAATATGGTTATGCAAAAGAATAATATGCACGATACAGATACTTTTGAGTTTTTCAAATACATTATAAAGATGTTTATAGCAGTCTACCTTGCAAGCCATGCCTTTGAATTTTCAATGGAAGTCTTTGATGTGGCACAAAATCTTGTAAACAAAGCGGCAGGGGTAATCACTACTTCTGCCACTGTTTCAGGAGATCAGATAGTTGCAATGGTTGATACATTAAAAGAAAAAGAAATAGGTGAGCTTTTAATGATATTAGTTGAAACAAGCCTAGTGAGGATTGCCATTCAATGTATATCTTTAACTATTACCTTAATAGTATATGGGCGTATGTTTGAAATATATGTCTACTCATCAGTATCATCCATACCATTTGCGACTATGGGAAATAAAGAATGGGGTCAGATTGGAACAAATTATATCAAGGGACTTTTTGCCTTGGGACTACAAGGTTTGTTTTTGATGATATGTTTAGGTATCTACACCGTTTTAATAAGAACGGTACAGATTACAGATATTCACGCAAGCTTGTTTAGTATATTAGGATATGCTCTACTACTTGGACTTATGATGTTTAAGAGTGGAACAGTTGCAAAAAGTATTATGAATACGCACTAGGAGGAATAAATGTTAAAAAAGAAAAATTGTGCTTTATTAGGACTTGGAATTTTATTGGGAGGAACTTATGAAATCGTAAAAGAGAAGAAAAGAAATGAAGAGATTAGAAACTTAAAGAAAAGAATAAACAGACTCGGAAGATGTCACAATGAATTTGTTATGTATCAAGGAGAATACAATGACAGAAATGAAGAAAAACAAGAAGAATTAGAAGAAAGAATTAGCTACCTAGAAGAAGAAACAACATCTAATTATGACCATATACTTGAACTTTCTAAAGAAGAAGTAGAGGGAGATTAAAATGGCGTATGTACCAATACCAAAAGATTTGGACAAGATTAAAACAAAGGTTGCCTTTAACTTAACTAAAAGACAACTTATAGGTTTTTCTGTGGCAGGATTAATTGGCATACCAATCTATTTATTTATGAAGAAATATCTACCTAATGATGTTTCAATCATTGTAATGCTAATAGTAACCCTGCCAATCTTTTTTATAACCTTATATGAAAAAGACACCTTAACTTTTGAAAAGTATTTTAGATTTTTCTATCTTCATAAGTTTTATCAACCAACTAAGAGAATAAGAAAGGAGGCATACCTTGAAGCAAAGAAAAAAGCAAATCAGCGACTTAAATCTAAGGGAAAAACAATTAAAAAAAGACCGAAAGGAAGTAAGAAGGCTAAAAACAAAGAAAGATCCAACAAATAGTCTTCTAAGTGTACTTTTAAATAAAGAGAAGAAGAGATTTACTGTTGAGGATACAATTCCATATATAAGAATGTTACCAGAGGGCATTTGCCAGTTAGATGAAAAAAATTATTCAAAGACAATTTCATTTCAAGATATAAATTACCAGTTGGCATTGGAAGAAGATAGAGATTTAATCTTTAACCAATTTGCCAACTTTTTAAATTCTTTTGATCCAAGTGTACACATCGAACTTTCATATGTAAATCAATTAGGAAGAAATAAAGACCTACAAGATGCAATTAAAATTGCTGATAAGGGAGACTTCTATGACGATGTAAGAAAAGAGTTTAGGGAAATGTTAAAGCTTCAACTTGCAAAGGGCAATAACGGACTTAAAAAGATGAAGTATATAACTTTTACCACAGAAGCAGATAACCTAGAGCAAGCAAGAGCAAAGTTAAATAGACTTGAAGTAGATATTTTATCTAACTTTAAATCTATGGGAGTAAGAGCAGAAAGCCTTGATGGCGAAGAAAGGCTAAGACTTGTTCACGATATGTTAAATCCAGACAAGAACTTTGGTTTTTCATATAAAGATTTGAAGAAGAAAGAGTCTACAAAATCACATATAACTCCCAATATCTTTAATTTTGCACCAGCAAATAATTTTAAATTTGGGAAATACATTGGAGCAGTAAGTCATTTTCAAATACTTGCAAGTGAGTTATCAGACAGAATGTTATCTGAGTTTTTAGACATTGATGACAATATTTATGTAGCTTTTCATATAGATGTAGTTGAACAAGCAGAAGCTATAAAACTTATTAAGAGAAAGAACACAGACCTAGACAGAATGAAAATAGAAGAACAAAAGAAAGCAGTTCGTGCAGGCTATGATATGGATATTATTCCTTCAGATATAAATACTTTTGGGGCTGATGTTAAGTCCATGTTATCTGACTTACAAAATAGAGATGAAAGGCTCTTTGTAGTTACCATAGTAATGATGAATTTTGCTAGAACTAATCAAAAATTAGAAAATACAATTGCTCAAATATCATCAATTGCTAACAGACATAATTGTCAGGTAAAAAGATTATCTCATCAACAAGAACAAGGACTTGTTTCTGTCTTACCTCTAGGAGTTAACCAAGTCGAGATAAAAAGATTTTTAACTTCATCATCAACGGCAGTATTTATGCCTTTTACAACAGAAGAGCTATTTATTGATTCGGCAAATTCTTTGTACTATGGATTAAATGCCCTTAGCCAAAACTTGATTATGGCAGATAGGAAGAAACTCAAGAACCCTAACGGACTAATATTAGGAACACCAGGTTCTGGTAAATCTTTCTCGGCAAAGAGAGAGATGGCAAATGCAATTCTTGTCACAGATGATGATGTAATTATTTGTGATCCTGAGGGCGAATATTCAAATCTTGTAAATCAATTTAATGGAGAAGTTATTAAAGTTTCAGCAAAGTCAAAGGACTACCTAAATCCACTAGATATTAATATGAACTATGGAGATGGGGACGCGCCTTTAAAGGATAAGGCAAACTTCATAATGTCTATGCTTGAACTTGTAGTAGGAGGATCTGGTCTTACTGCTGCAGAAAAATCTGTTATAGATAGGTGTTTACCAAAGATATATCAAAAATATTTTGAAGACCCCAAAGCCAGAAAATATGCCTATATTAGGAGATTTATACGACATGCTCCTATCTCAAGAAGAGAGAGTTGGTAGGAAACTCGCAACAGAAATGGAAATTTATGTCAAGGGAAGTCTTAATGTATTTAATAATAGGTCAAATGTTGATCTAAATAGGCAACTGCTCTGTTTTGATATAAAAGAGCTAGGAACACAACTTAAAAAAATAGGTATGCTTGTAATTCAAGACCAGGTTTGGAACAAGGTTTCCCTTAATAGAGGAAGCAAGTCTACAAGATACTATATAGATGAGTTCCACCTTTTATTAAAAGACCCACAAACTGCTTCATATTCAGTAGAAATCTGGAAAAGATTTAGAAAATGGGGTGGTATTCCAACAGGTATAACTCAAAACGTAAAAGACCTTTTAACAAGTCAGGAAATTGAAAATATCTTTGACAATACAGACTTTGTTCTAATGTTAAATCAAGCATCTGGAGATAGAGATATACTTGCTAAGAAATTAAAAATATCGCCTTATCAGTTAAACTATATTACTAATTCAAATGCAGGTGAGGGACTATTATTCTTCGGAAATACTATTGTTCCATTTATAGATAAATTCCCTAAAGACACCATGTTATATAAGCTAATGACAACAAAACCAGAAGAAGCTAAGTAGGTGTGATATGGATAAAAAACTAAAAAAAGATTTTCAAAAGAAAATTATACGAAATAGGGACGCTCCTGAAAAGAATCTTGAAAGTAAACTTGTTCATTCAGATGATTATACCAATAAGATAATTAAGACTAAGGATAGGTTCGGAGATAAAATTTCAGAAAAAGAATCTAAACTTATTCATGAGAATGTATTATCTAAAGATCAAAAACAAGATAAATTAAAAGATTTTCAGAAGTCTAAAAACAAGGAAAGAATCAGAAAAGAAGTTTTAGATAATAATAAGGCTGGAGAAACAAAACAAGCTAATCTTGAAATAAGGACAGATGAAAGCTTTAAACTTGATGAAGACTTAGATGTAGACTTTAAAAAAGTAAATTTTGATAGTGGAAACAATAGAAATATTAATTCTAATAAATTAACAACAGATGATATTTCAGCTAAGGCTCAACCAATGAGTAATAAGAAGGCATCAAGTAAAAGACAAGTTCTCAAAAATTACGAAGATAAACTTATCCATAGTAAGGATAAATTCCAAAACAAAATTAACGAGAAAGAGTCTAAGAGAATCCAGACAAGTGAAGATAAACCTATCGAAGCAAAGAAAAGCAAGAGAATATATAGAAAAGATAAGCTTGTTAAAGATGAAGTAAGTAAGAACGAGAGTAATGCTAATATCGATAAAAAGCAAAAGCAGAAGCTTTATCAAGAAAAGAAGTTTAGAGATAAGGGAAAAATTTCTAAAGAAATAGATAAAGAGAGTAAGCTAAGTGAAGTTGATACAGATAAAACTTTTGATAATCCTGAGTTTAAAGACAATAATCTTGAATTTATAAAAGATGAAAAAGAAACAAGCCTTAAACCTTCAGAACAAAAGAAAGTTAATAAAAAGAAGACTTACTATAAGAGAAAAAATTATGAAAGTGATAAATTCACTCGAAAGAAAATTGATGACTTAAAAAATGAATCTAAGAAAGCTACACCGAAAGATTCTAAGAAAGCACAAGATGTTAAAGATTTTATCTCAGATAAAAAGATTGGAGAGCTTGAAAAGTCTAAAAGTAAGCTAAAGGATAATATCTTAAAGAATAAAACTAAAGGAAGTCTATCTTCTGGGGTTTTATTATCTGGAGCTAAGTCTTCAGAATTAGTGAGAGATTATTTAAGTTCAGGATCTGACAATACTGGTGTAGAAACTGGAGAAAAAGTCGCTAATGTAAGCTCTAAACTCCAGCATGGAATAAGGAAATATAAGCTAGAAAAAAAGAAAAAGTCCTTAAAAAAGCTATCTAAACTTGATAAGAAAATAAGAAAGAGAAAAAGCAAGTTGGAGTTTAAAAGTGGCTTGGAGGATTTAAAAAAGTCAGATGCCTATATTAAGAAAAATAGATTTAAGAAGTTTTACCAGAGAAAGCAAATGAAGAGCATGATAGCTAAAAAGCACGAAACAAGACTCGTAGATAGAGTTAAAAAAGCTATTTTAAGTTTAGGTAAGGCTTCTAAAGAGCTAATAGTAAGAAAAAGTAAGATGGTTCTATTTCTAGTAATAGGGCTAGGTCTTATGCTATCAATCATGATTGGTGGTGGAAGTGTTGGTATGAGTGGATTAAGCAACTCTGTTAACTCAGTAATGACAACAACATACCTATCACAAGATACAGTTCTAAGTGAAGTTAATCAAGAATTTTCATCAATGGAATATGACCTACAATCACAAATCGAAAGTGTAAAAACAAGTCATCCTGGATATGACGAATATATCATAAATAAAGAAGGAGAAATTGGTCATAATACCCATGAACTTTTATCCTATGTAACTTCAAGATGCGGAGAAGTAAAATCAGCATCTGAAGTAAAAGGAATTTTAAAAGAACTTTTCGATAAGATGTATAAGCTTGATTTCAAGGAAGAAATTGAAATTAGAACAAGAACAGTAGCAAGAACTAGATATGATAGTCGTGGTAATCCTTATACTAGCTATGAAAAAGAAGAGTACGAATATAAAAAGTTAATTGTAACTTTAAAGAAAAGAGAAATGGATGAAGTTGTTAGGGAAATATTTAAAGATTATCCAGACAATGTAGTTCATTATGAAGCTCTTCTTGAAGCTAAGGGAAATATGGGAGATGTTTTTGGATCAGGTAATGGGGACTTAGGAGAAATAGTAGATAATCCAAACTTTGGAAATCCTGGTCTTGCTTTTGATTCAGCCACTGCCAAAGCCTTATTTAATGAAGCAGAAAAACATATAGGCAAAAGATATGTGTTTGGAGCAAGTGGACCATCTAACTTTGACTGTTCAGGTTTTGTATGTTGGTCATTTACAAAGTCTGGTGTAAAGAGAATGCCAAGAACAACTGCATGGAGAATATACAAAGACTATTGTAATCCAGTAAGTCCAAGTGAAGCTCAACCTGGAGATATTATATTTTTCCACTCAACATATAACAGTGGAACACCAATATCTCACGTAGGAATATATGCAGGTAACGGAATGATGATTCACGCAGGAGATCCAATTCAATACACATCAATAAATTCAAAATATTGGAAATCACACTTTTATGGTTTTGGAAGACCAAGATAGAAGGGAGACATTATGTGAATAGAAAACTTATAAGTATTAGAAATAAAAGAAAAAATAGAAGAGAAATTAAAAGATTTAAATGCAAAATACAAGGAAATTTGCGATGAAGAAATACAAGTTGAAAATGAAGAAATAATTGTAACTCTTAGGAGGAACAATATTAGCTTGGAAGAATTAATGGAGAAAATCAATGATAGAAAAAGAGAAGAAAAATTAAAAGAAAAGGAGAACATTCATAATGAAGAAATTTAATACGAACAGACTAAGAGCCTTTTTTATGGCTCTTTTATTAGTTTTAACATCAACTGTGCATACAAGTGCATTTGCAAAGTCTGATGTTACTTGGACGGAAGATGATTTTATGTATTCCTCTGAGGGAAATATAATTGCCTTTAGTGATAAAGGCTTAGAAAAGAAAGAGAAGACAAATATTCTAGTATTTCCTGAAGGAACGAAATCTATAAATGGAAATTATTCTTTAAGTCATTCAAACGATGAACTTAGATATAAAAGAGAATTTGGACGTGGCAAACATTGGGATAAAGTAATTATTCCTGATTCTGTTAAGCATTTAGGTTATGCTGCCTTTTACGATGCAAGTATAGACGAGGTAAAACTATCAAATAGTCTAACTTATCTTGGTGGTTTAGCATTTTTCAATTGTGGACTTAGAGAAGTGACTTTACCTGATACTTTGGTAAATATTGAACATAATGCTTTTGAAAGAAATAACCTCCAAGAAATAACTATACCGAAGTCTGTGAAGACAATTGAACAGTATGCTTTTTCAAGAAATAAATTGCACACTATAAAAGTTTTAGGCAATCCAAATATTAACAGTAAGGGAGTATTCCATAATCAAGAAGTTGAGTATAGACCAAAACAAAATCCATTTTACGAAAATCATTTTGGTTTCAACGGAAATCAAGGATTCAAATCTATTCCTAATGGATTAATGTTTGAAAATGGAGAGTTTGTCTTTGATAAGAATGTAGATAGTGTAGAACTTGAATTTGATTATAACAATGATATGTATCAAGGAAAGATGACTATTTACAATCCAAATAAATATTCCATTGATACTCAAACAGATTTAACAGGACAAGATATTGATGAAAAGGACAATAAGATTGATGATTTAACTAAAAACATTAAGGATTTAGAAAATCAGATCAAAGACTTAAATGATAAGAAACAAGAAGACCAATCAAAGATAGATGAATTAAAGGAAAAGTTAGAATCTTGCAAAGATAATGGAGAGAAACTAAAACAAGAAAAAGCTAAGCTAGAAGAAGAGATTAGAGATAAAGACAATAAGATTGCTCAATTAAATAAAGAAATTGAGGATCTTAAAAATTCTAATAATAATGATGAACTAATAGCAGAAATTACTCAGCTTAAAGATGAACTAAAAAGATTACAATATGAAAATGCAAAACTAAAAGAAGATTATTCATCTACAAAATGGGAGTTAGAAGCTGAGAAAGAAAAGACCGACAAAAACGAAAATAAAATCAAAGAAATGCAAGAAAATCTCGAGTCTTTAGAAGAGGAACTTGCAAAGAAGACTAAAGAAATTGAGGATAAAGATAATAAAATTAAGGACTTAGAAAAAGCTCTTGATGAAAAAGATAATAAGATAAAAGAATTAGAGAATAAAAAGAAAGAAACAGAAAGTTCTAAGTCAGAATGCTTTAAGAAAATTGAAGAGCTTCAAAAGGCTATTGATAGCTTAAAAGAATCTTCTGAAAATACGAAAAAAGAATTAGAAGAGAAGATTAAAGAACTAGAAGAAAAACAAAAAGCTTCTGAAGAAGAAATTAAAAAGCTAAAAGAAGAATTAGATAAGAAAATTGAAGAAGCAAAGAAATTAATTGAGGAATCAAATAAAAAAGCTAAAGAAGAACTTGAGAAACAAGCTAAAGATGAAAAAGACAAAAATCTAAACCAAGACTTATCTAAGAAATTAGATGAACTTCTAAAACTCCAAAAAGAAAACAAAGAGAAGAAAGAAGATAAGAAATCTCAAGATAAGAAGTGGGATGAACTTTTGAAAGCTGATGACAAGAATATCCTAAATCAATTTGATCTTAATAGGATGAAAGAGCAAGAGAAACAACATGACAAAAAACAAGTTAAAGATGAAAAAGAATTTGCAGTTTTTCAAGTAGACAAAAACTTCTATAACATTATCAACAAAGATGGTAAGACAACAGTCTATATGGATGTAAAAACTTATGTGGATCAAGGAAGAACTATGATTCCAGTAAGATATATTGCTTATACTCTAGGTTTTAATGTTGAGTATGACAACTCTACTCGTGAAGCTATTTTCTCAAATAAAGAGAATAATATCCTAGCTAAAAAGACATTAAGACTAAATATTGATACTGGTGTTATGAAAGATTCAGATGGAAAAGTCTACAATTCAGATGTTAAGCCAGTGATTATAAATGGAAGAATTCATGCTTCAATTTCAAATATTGCTAAAGCTTTTGGAGCAAGTCATGGAGATATTAAAGATGGCAAAAACCAAACAATAGAATGGGATAATGCAAGAAAAGCAGTCTATGTATTTAAAAATGTAAAATAAGAAAGGATAGAAAAATGAATAAGAGTATTAAACGAGGAGTAGCCATAGCGTTACTCCTTTTTACATTTACAGTACCAGCAACTACATTTGCTATGACAAATGAAGGGCAAATAGAAAGTCAAAACGAATCAATCTATGAACCACAAAAAGAAGAATTTGAAAAAATGTTAAAAGATGATGTTTTTACACCATCAAAAGAAGAAATTCCTTATCAAGATGTTCCAAGAATACCAGGAAATACAAGTGAACCAAATAAGCCTTCAAATAATCCTCCAAAGAAAACCCCACTTGTAAAAGGGGGTAATACAAAGGCAGTAAATAGTCTAGCAACTGGGGAAAATAAGGCAAGAGGTTCAGTAATTGAAAATGTAGATAGGAATGGAAAAGATATTACACCAAGTGGAGATACAGAAAAAGATAAAGAAAATCCAGTAGATGTAAGACAATTTTTAACATTTCAAACCAAAAGTGGAAAAACTATGCACTTAATAGTGGATCACTCATCAAATCAAGATAATGTAAGGCTATTGACAGAAGTAGGAGAGCAAGACTTACTTAATATGATTGAATCAGAAGATAAAAATACTATAAAGGTTGAAGAACCTAAGAAAGAAGAAGTAAAAAAAGAAGAACCTAAGACTGTTCCAGTAAAAGAAGAAAAGAAAAGTGGGATAGGTTCATTTCTAATTGTTGCACTTGTAATTGGAGGAGTTGTAGGAGCAGGATATTATTTTAAGGTAGTCAAAGCTAAGGAAGATAAAATGTTGGAAGACTTTGAAGAAGATGATGAGGATTATATTAGTGAGTCAGAAGATGATGACGATGATGAAACTCACGAAGAATCTTTAGATGAAGATGATGAACTATTATAAATCTCAAGTCCTATTATCGAATAAACAATACAAAAATATGGTATAATTAAGTATAATATTTGCCAGAGAGGAGGGATACTTTGAACTTAAAAGACTATCTAGGAGAAACAAATCTATATGACAAAAAAGAAAAATTAGAAAGGAACAAACCAAAGTCTTGGTTAAAATCTGTGTCAGCCTTTGCTAATGGTAGAGGTGGGAAGTTAATATTTGGAGTTAAAGAAGATAATACAATTCTTGGACTTAGTGACTATCAAGAAGTTTCTGAAAATATTTCTGAAATCATAAAAACTAAAATGGATCCGAATCCAGAATTTGATATGGAAATCAAGGAAATTGATGGAAAAGTTATATTGATTTTAAGTATATTTGCTGGAAAAAATACTCCATACTTTGTAGTAGATGGTGGAACGAGAACAGCCTACAAAAGAATAGGAAATCAAAGTGTCTCTGCAAGTCGAATTGATCTTTTTAATTTGTCTTTAAAGGGAGAACATATAAGTTATGATTCACTTCAATCAAAGAAAAAACTAGAAGATGTAAGCTTTAAGGAATTTAAAACCGAGTACAAAGAAAGAACGGGAAAAAATTTTGAAGAAAAAGATTTGAAATCTTTTGGACTTGTAAATGATGAGGGAAATCTAACCATAGCAGGAGATTTATTTGCAGATAACTATCAAGTTTATCAGTCAAGAGTATTCTGTACTAGATGGAATGGGCTTACTAAAGCCAATGGGAGAATGGATGCCTTGGATGATATAGAATTTGAAGGCAACATTATTTATCTGCTAAAAGCTTCTTTAGACTTTGTAAAAAGAAATTCAAAAAAGATGTGGAAAAAAGGTCCAGTTTATAGAATAGAATATCCAGAATATCCTGAAAGGGCAGTCCAAGAAGCTCTAGTAAACGCACTAATCCACAGAGATTATTCGGTAATTGGCAGTGAAGTCCATGTAGATATCTATGATGACAGACTGGAAATATACTCTCCTGGAGGAATGTATGATGGTACATTTATTCAAGATATAAATCCGCTAGATGTATCTTCCACAAGAAGAAACCCAATTATAGCGGATGTATTTGCTAGCATGGATTTAATGGAAAGGAGAGGATCTGGACTTAGAAAAATCATAGAAGCTTATGAGGCTGAAGAAAATTATAAAGAAGAATTAAAACCAGAGTTTAAGTCAACAGAATCTTCATTTACTACAATTTTAAAGAATTTAAATTATGACGCCCAAAATGCCACTCAAAATGACGGTCAAAGTGAGGGGCAAAATGAGGGTGAAAATGAAGGTCAAAATGACGGTAAAAAGTTAAAACCAAAAGATAGACGAAATAAGATAGTGAAACTTATGAAAGAAAATTCAAATATAACAACAATTGAATTGTCTCATATATTATTGGTGTCTGTAAGCACGATAGAAAGAGATTTAAAAATTCTCACAGATGAAAAAACAATCGAGTATATAGGTAGTGCTAAAGATGGATATTGGAAAGTAAACAAATAAAGTTAAAAAAGAAAATAGAATTATCCCGAAAATAATACGATATTCGGGAGAAATATTTTGAGCGAGAGAGAAATCTTTCGCTCTTTTTTTATTTATGGAGGTATTAATGAAGTTAGTAATAGCAGAAAAGCCAAGTGTAGCAGTTACAATTGCAAAAATAATTGGAGCAAGAACAAGAAAAAACGGATATTATGAGGGGAATGGATACATTGTTTCTTGGTGTGTAGGTCATTTAATTCAAATGGCAAGTCCCGATAAGATAGACGAAAAATGGAAGAAATGGACAATAGAAAACCTTCCTATAATTCCAGAGGACTATATTTATGAAGTATCTAAAAGCACTAAAAAGCAATATGGAGTTTTAAAGAAGCTTTTAAACGATAAGAACATCGACACAGTAATAAATGCTTGTGATGCTGGAAGAGAGGGAGAACTTATTTTTAGGCTTGTATATAATCAAGCTAAATGTAAGAAGAAAATTCAAAGACTTTGGATATCTTCAATGGAAAACAAAGCTATTGAAGATGGCTTTAGAAATCTTAAAGACGGAGAAAACTTTGAAGACTTATATAGATCGGCAAGTGCAAGAGCAATTGCGGATTGGCTGGTAGGAATGAATTTAAGTAGGCTTTATTCTTGCATTTACAAGGAAACATATTCAGTCGGTAGAGTACAAACACCAACTCTATATTTAATAGCTAAAAGGGATAGTGAAATAAACCTGTTTAAGAAGCAAAAATATTATACAGTTGACTTATCTTATGAAGGATTGAAACTTGTATCAGATAGAATTGATAAAATTGAAGTTGCAGAACAACTATTAAACTTGCTAGAAGATGAAATAGTTATTACAGAGGTAGAAAATAAAGAAGTAAGCACAAAACCAGATAAGCCTTATGATCTCACTACCTTACAAAGAGAAGCGAATAAATATTTTGGATATTCAGCGAACGAAACTTTAAACTTAGCACAAGGTTTATATGAAAAGAAGTTAATCACATATCCAAGAACAGATAGTAGATATTTAACCGATGACATGGTTAATACTATGAAAGAATTATTAGAAGGACTTGAAGAAGATTTTAAGATAAATGAATCAAACTTTAAGTCTATTTTTAATTCATCTAAGGTTACAGACCACTATGCAATTATTCCTACTATATCAGGTATTGGAAAAGCCAAAGGTTTATCTGATAAAGAAAGCAAAATCTATAATCTAATTAAGAATAAATTACTTGCTTCATGTTCGGATAACTTAAAGGAATCTAGTAGAAAAATTAGATATGAATATGATAAATTTAACTTTAATGCAAGTGGCAAGACTATAATCGATGAAGGTTATGCCAAGTATTTAAAGCCTTATGGGAAGGAAAGACAAGAAAATGAATTACCAGATGTAAAGACTGGAGATAAAATTAAGCTAAGTTCTAAAAATATATCGGAGAAATTTACCAAAGCTCCAAGTCATTATAATGAAGATACACTTTTAAAGGCTATGGAGAATGCAGGAGTAGAGTCTTTGGAGAAAGACATAGAAGTAGAAAGGAAAGGTTTAGGAACGCCAGCTACAAGAGCTGGAATTATAGAAAATCTTATCCATAAGGATCTTATAAGAAGAGATAAGAAAAATCTACTTGTAACAGAAAAAGGTAATAGGCTTGTATCAATTGTAGAGGATAAGTTTAAATCAGCAGAAACAACATCTGAATGGGAAATGAAACTTGCGAAGATAAGCTCAGGTGAGGTTGATAAAGAAGACTTTTTACGAGAAATCGAAGATAGTATAAGGGATCTTGTAGATAGGTACAAGAATAATCTAAATGAATAAGGTAAAAATATTAGAGCTTTTCGGTGGCATAGGTGCTATTAGAAAGGCTTTTATTAATTTGAAGATACCTTATGAAGTAGTTGATTATGTAGAAATAGATAAGGCTTGTGTTAAATCATATAACGCACTTTATGGAGAAAACTATAAGCCAAAATCAGTAGTAGGATATAAAATACCTAATGAGAAGATAGACTTAATTATGCATGGAAGTCCTTGCCAAGACTTTTCAAGAATAGGAAAAAAGCAAGGAGGAGTAAAGAATTCAGGAACTAGATCAAGCCTACTATTTGAAACAATTAGAATAATTAAAGAAATGAAAGAAAAACCTAAATGGATAATTTGGGAAAATGTAAAGGGAGTCCTTGATAGAAATATGAGGGACTCCTTTTTTATTTATCTAAAAGAACTAGAAAACCTTGGATACGAAAGCAAGTATGAAATCTTAAATGCAATGGACTTTGGGATACCTCAAAAAAGGGATAGGATATTTGTTGTTTCATGTCTTGGAGCAAATAACTTTTCTTTTAATAAATTGGAGAGGAAAGAAACAAGCCCACTAAGTGAAATTTTAGAAAAGAATGTAAGTGAACTTTATACAATGACCCAACCTTATATGCTGAAATTTTTAAATAAAGGTATAGATAACAGTTTTAGAGGGCGACTAAAAGTGATTAAAGATTTTTCTTATACTATTTCTACAAAACAGATGAGAGTACCTAATTCTGGAATAATAGATATTGGAAATGGTCAGTATAGGTATTTAACAGAAAGAGAATGTTTAAGACTTATGGGTTTTGATGATATTGATATTGACAAACTAGAAGAAGTACATCCAAAAAGAAAAAATTGCACTTCAAGCAAACTATATAAGCAGGCCGGCAATTCTATTGTGGTTGATATTTTAATGGCTATTATAAAAGAAATTCATAGAATGGAGGTAGGAAATGCAAGTAAATGATTTTAAGAATATACAAGAAGCAATAAAGTATGAAGTTTTGCAAGATGAAAAAGAATATTTAAAACTCTTAAAAGTTATAGGCAATAATCAGAAATATGATTTTTCTAGCCAACTAAGTATATACAACAAAGAACCTGAAGCTAGAGCTTGTGCGACTTTTGATATGTGGAAGAAATATTTTGGCAGAGTTGTTATGAGAGGTCAAAAGGGTATTCCAATTTTAGTTGGAAGTGATGTAAATCAAAGAATTTCATATATTTTTGATGTTAGTCAGACCACATCAATGGATAGGAATATTAATGAAGTTAGCTTATGGCAGTTTGATCACGAAAACCATAACGAGGCTTTAAAAGAAATAATAAGTGATTTTTCATTTGAAGCTAGTGATTCACTCAATGAAAATATATTTTCTTTAAGTCGAATTTATGGAGATGAATATATTAACTTGGCTCTTGCTGATTTGAGAATAGATATAGAGGATAGACTGAGTTTTGAAAAGTTTATGAGAGACTCAATATCCTATTCGGTAGCTAATAGGTTTAATACAGCCTATCCTATGGATATGGAAAATTTAAAAAATAATTTTTCTAGGATTAATACAATTTCTTTAGAGCAGATAGGTCTTGTAATATCAAGGGTTAGCGAAAATATTATAGATAGAACAATAGAAAAATCTAAGGAAATGGATCGAGCTAGGCTGCTGACAGAAAGGGCCGCTGCCGACTATAATAGAGATAAAGAAAATATAAATGAAGATAGAGGAGGTCAAAATGATTTATATAGACGAGATGATAGGTCAAGAATTAGAGATGGACGAGTTTTCACAGATGGAAGCGACAGAGGAAATAGCGATGAAGATCGAAGAGAAAACCTTGGACATGATGGAGAAGGATCTGGAATTTATGGAGAAATTTCCGAATCCAACATACGCAGTTCTAAGACTGTCTTATCTAGTGGGAAGCGAGGACATGGAGAACTGGAAGAAACTTCAGAAAATGTACGAGGAGAAAACACTTTTGAACCATCTGAAGGAAATTCAGAATCAGGCAGTAGACTTTATCAAGAGAGAGAAAATCAAGATGATGAAAGCACAAGGATTGACAGAGAAGATGAAAAGAGAGAATCCAGAAGAATACCAAGGACAGATGAACAACTTGATGGCAACAGTGAAGAAAATGGCAATCAAGGAATACGTGGAAGCTTAGAAAATGAAATAAGCCAAGAAAAGGAAGCTGATGAAGCTTCTTTTTTTGATGGCAAAAACACTGAAAATAGAAAAGACTACTGGATTGTAGAATTTAATGAAAACCACGAATTAGTTCCCGATTATAGTGGGCAGATAGTAACTAAAGACTTAATAAATATCCTAAGACAAAAGGATATAGATGTAAAAGACCATAATCAAACTCATGGAGAAAATGAATTTGGAGAAATGACAGATGATTATATCGGATATTTCAAATTCTATTTTGACCACTATATAGATGGCGAAGTTGTCGAACACTATAGGATTGACCTTGGTGATGGTGAAGAAGTAAATGAGCGTGAATTTTCATATTTAGAAGAACAAGTTGCACTAAGTGAGGAAAAAGCTTCACAAGAAGAAGTTAAGGAA
Source organism: Anaerococcus hydrogenalis DSM 7454 (assembly GCF_000173355.1). GTDB lineage: Bacteria > Bacillota > Clostridia > Tissierellales > Peptoniphilaceae > Anaerococcus > Anaerococcus hydrogenalis. The sequence goes on along the minus strand of NZ_ABXA01000002.1, from coordinate 30,743 downwards.
AAGATAGAACCTAAATTTAAGATAGGTGATCAGGTTAGATATAAAGATAAGGACTTCACCATTACAGATTTTGATGAACTAAGTGGAGGACTTAAAACCGTCACTATCAGAGATAATATGGAATATATGGGAGGTATGATTAGGGGTTCGGAAGTAATTCCATATAGAAACGATTCATACCTTGAAGAAATCTTTGAAAATCTAAGTCAAACACGAGAAAAACTAGCAGTAAAAGTTGGAAAAGAATTTATTTTAGAAGATGAGAATACCTTTGATGGAATTAACTTAATTGAAACAGGAACTAAAGTAGAAGTTAATGGAGAAGAATTTCCCTTATATAAGGGTGAAACATTTGAAGAAAGTAGAAAGATTGATGATCTTTTAGATAGTGGAAATTATGAGATATACAAATTATCTGAGCATGAAAAACAAATTGAAAGACAAGTAGAGCAAGAAAGCTTTATTGATAACTACAATCCTGAAATTGATCAAATGATGGATAAATACAATGTGCCTAGGGAAGCAGCCGAAAACTTATTGAGGGGTAAAGAAGATTTAAAAAATTTAGGATATGAACCTAATAAGGAAAAGTTAAGTTTTGCTAGAAATTATGACTTGAAAAATCATATCTACTCGGAATACCTAACACCATCAGAAAAGTTAGATAAAAATATAAAAGCTATTAAAATGCTAAAAAGACTTGAAAATGAAAATAGGAGTCCAAGAGAGTATGAACAAGCCTATCTTGCTGACTATCTAGGTTGGGGAGGTCTTGCTGATGTCTTTGATGAAGAAAAGGGAGGTCAATGGCTTGAAGCAAGGAATATTTTAAAGGAAAATCTAACAAATGAAGAGTATTTGAATGCTAAAGAGTCTACTCTAACATCGTTTTATACACCTAGAGAGGTAATGGATGGAATATATAATACCATAACAGATATGGGATTTAAGACTGGGAATATCCTTGAACCATCTGCAGGAGTCGGTAATTTCATTGGTAATATGCCAAGTGAAATGAAAGCGTCTAAAATTTATGGAGTAGAAAAAGATAGTCTAAGCGGAAGAATAGCAAGAGAGCTTTATCCTGAAGCTAATATTCAAATTAAAGGCTTTGAAGAAACAAACTTCTCAAATAACTTTTTCGATTTAGTTATAGGAAATGTTCCCTTTGGAGATTTTAAAGTTAACGATCGTGAATATAACAGAAATAACTTTCTGATTCACGATTATTTTTTTGCAAAGTCAATAGATAAGGTTAGGAATGTAGGAATTATTGCCTTTATAACCTCATCTGGAACTATGGATAAAAAAGATGAATCTGTTAGAAAATATATTAATGCAAGATGTGAGTTTTTAGGAGCTATGAGGCTTCCTAATACAACATTTAAAGGACTTGCTGGTACAGAAGTTACTTCGGATATTATTTTCTTAAAAAAGAGAGATTCAGTTATTGAAAGAGATGACGATTGGATACACCTAGCAACTGATAAAAAGGGTTTGACTTATAATAAATACTTTGTAGATAATCCTCAGATGGTATTAGGAGATATGAAAGAAGTATCTGGAAGATTTGGAAATACTATTACTTGCGATGAAAGAGAAGATGAAAATTTAAAAGATTTAATGGATCTTGCAAGTAAGGAAATATCTTCAAATTCAAAATATGAAGAGGTTGAGCTATTGGAAGATGAAGAATTAAGTCTTCCAGCAACAGATGATGTTAAGAATTTTTCTTACACCATTATTGATGAAGAGGTCTACCTAAGAGAAAACTCAGTCTTAATAAAGCAAAATATATCAGATAAAAACAAAGAAAAGATAAAAGATTATCTTGATGTAATGAATGCTTTGAAAGATGTAATAGAAAAGCAAAAGGATGATTTTTCAGACGAGGAAATAAAGGAGTCGCAAGCAAAGTTAAATGAAGTCTATGATAACTTTTCAAAAAAACATGGCTTTATTAACTCCTTATCAAATACTAGAGCCTTAAAGGAAGACTCAAACTTTCCTTTGGTATCATCAATAGAAATACTTGATGATGAGGATAATTTCAAAGCTAAGAGTGATATATTTTCAAAAAGAACAATAACAAAGGCAAAGGTAGTAGACCATGTAGATACTTCTCTTGAAGCCTTAGTCTTATCAGTTTCACAAAAGGGATATGTAGATTTTGAATATATGGAATCTATCACAAGTAAAGATAGGGATACTTTAATCGGTGAGCTTGAGGGCGAGATTTTTTTAGACATTAAGGACACAGACCTAATAAATAACAGAATGCCCTTTGAAAACTTTGACAATGACGATCCATTTCATTTTTCATATGTATCGGCTGACGAGTATTTAAGTGGCAATATTAGAGAAAAAATTGGCTACCTCAATTCATATATCGGAGAAATTGAAAATGTAATAGATTTAGCAGCTTCTGAAAAGAAAGACACATTATTAAACGAGTTGGGCAAACTCAAATATCAAAGAGAAAAATTACAAGAAGTTATGCCTGAAGAACTTACGGCTTCTGATATAAATGTAAGGCTAGGAGCAACCTGGATACCTCAAAAAGATATAGAAGACTTTACTTTTAACCTTTTAAAAACACCAGGTTATGATAGGTGGAATATAAATGTTAGGTTCTCGCCACACTCAAGTGAATGGAATATTGAGGGTAAAAGTGTTGACTCGACTAATGACCTTGCTAACATGACTTATGGTACAAGTAGAGTAAATGCCTACAAGCTAATTGAAAATGCTCTTAATCTAAAAGATACAAAGGTATTTGACCAAGTAATAAATGATGATGGTTCTAAGACTTCTGTATTAAACAAAAAAGAAACTATGCTTGCAAGTCAAAAGCAAGAACTGATTAAAGAAGAATTTAAGAATTGGATATTTGAAGATCCTGATAGAAGATATAGGCTAGAAAAGATTTATAATGAAAAATTTAACTCAATTAGAAATAGAGAATTTGATGGCTCTAACTTAACTTTTGATGGAATGAATACTGAAATCAGACTACGAGAACATCAGAAAAATGCCATAGCAAGGACTCTTTATGGTGGAAATACACTACTTGCCCATGTAGTAGGAGCAGGAAAAACTTTTGAAATGGTAGCTTCTGCTATGGAATCTAAAAAGTTAGGACTTGCAAGTAAATCATTATTTGTAGTTCCTAACCATCTAACCACTCAAATTGGTAGGGAGTTTATGCAATTATATCCGTCAGCAAATATTATGGTGGCCGATAAAAAAGACTTTCAACCTAAAAATAGAAAAAGATTTATTGGTAGGATTGCAACAGGAGAATATGATGCAGTCATCATAGGACACTCTCAATTTGAAAAAATACCAATGTCCAAGGAATACCAGGTAAGGCATATACAAGACCAAATAGATGATATAGTTTCCTTTATTGATGAGAACAAAAGAAATAGAGGAGAAAATTTCACAGTAAAACAACTGGAAAAGACAAAGAAGAAACTCTTGGTAAGACTTGAAAAGCTAAATGATGACTTTAAAAAGATGATGTAATAACCTTTGAAGAACTAGGAGTAGATAAGTTATTTATAGATGAAGCTCATAATTACAAAAACTTATTCTTGCATACCAAGATGAGAAATGTTGCAGGTATCGGTCAAAGTGAAGCCTTTAAGTCTTCAGATATGTATATGAAATGTAGGTATATGGATGAAATGACAGATGGAAAGGGAGTTGTATTTGCTACTGGTACACCAATATCAAATTCAATGACAGAGCTTTATACCATGCAAAGATATCTTCAATATGATGATTTAAAGGCAAGAGGATTAGAACATTTTGATGCCTGGGCTTCTACCTTTGGAGAAACAGAAAACACTTTTGAATTATCTCCAGAAGGCACAGGATATAGGCAAAAGACAAGATTTTCAAAGTTTTATAACTTACCAGAATTGATGAGCATGTTTAAAGAAGTAGCAGATATAAAGACTTCAGATATGTTAAATTTGCCAGTACCAGAAGCAAATTTTGAAGTTATTAAAACGAAACCTACTGAGGAACAAAAAGAAATATTAGAAGCTATTTCAGAAAGAGCTGACGCAGTTAGAAATAACCAAGTAGAGCCAACAGAAGATAATATGTTAAAGATTACAAATGATGGTAAAAAACTTGCCCTTGACCAAAGATTAATAAATCCACTACTTCCCGATGATCCTAATTCAAAGGTAAATGTATGCGTTAAAAATATCTTTTCGATCTGGGATAAGACAAAAGAAAATTCATCGACCCAATTAGTATTTTCAGATATGTCCACACCAAAAGGAGATGGAGAATTTAATATCTATGATGATATTAGAAATAAGCTAGTGAATATGGGAATACCAAAAGAAGAAATAGCCTTTATCCACGAAGCAGATACAGACAAACAAAAAGATGAATTGTTCTCTAAGGTAAGAAGAGGAGAAGTAAGAGTATTATTAGGCTCTACTCAAAAAATGGGAGCAGGTACAAATGTACAGAACAAATTAATAGCCTTACACGATTTAGACGTCCCATGGAGACCGTCTGACCTAGAGCAAAGAAGTGGTAGAATTGTTCGTCAGGGTAATGAAAATGATAAGGTAAATATCTTTAGATATGTAACAGAAAATACCTTTGATTCTTATTTATGGCAGACAATAGAGAATAAGCAAAAATTCATATCTCAAATTATGACAAGCAAGACGCCTGTGCGTGTAGCAGAAGATGTTGATGAAGCAAGTCTATCTTATTCAGAAATTAAGGCTTTAGCTACTGGTAATCCTCTGATTAAAGAAAAAATGGATTTAGATAACGAAGTTACAAAACTAAAAATGCTTGAAGCAAACTACAAGTCTAATAAATACAAGCTTGAAGATAAGGTAAATAAAATTTATCCCCAAAGTATTTTAAAAACTGAAATGGAAATAAAAGCAGTTAAAGAAGATATTGCAAATATTGAGAAATTAGGAGAAGGAGATAGCAAATTCACATCAATCAGTCTTGGTACAGATAAAATTTTAGATAAGAAAGAAGCTGGAGAGAAATTATTAGAAGAAATAAAAAAAGTAAAGATAAATGATAGCAAGGTCATTGGTAAATATAGAAATTTAGACTTACAAGTTTCATATAACTTTATGACTAACACTCACACCTTTAAACTTCTAGGAAAAGCAGAATACTTCGGAGAGTTTTCAAACTCTATTGATGGTAATATAACAAGGCTTGATAATGCCATTGAAAAAATGCCTGTAAGACTTGAAAGGTTAAATCAAAATCTTGAAAACTATAAAGAATCTTTAGAAAATGCCAAAGTAGAATTGACAAAACCATTTGAAAAAGCAGATGAGTTAAGGGATAAGATACTAAGACTAGCTGAGATTAATAAACTTTTAGATATGGGAGAAGTCGAAGAATTAGAAAACCAATCACCATTATTAGAAAATTTAAAGAGGGCGATAGTCGATTATTCTAACTACGAGTTTTCAGAAACTAATAGTTATGAAGACTTTGACAAACTATACCCTGATTTAAGTCATATAGGACTTGCCTATACAGAAACACCAGATGGTAAGCATTCTATCCAATATGAGGTAAATTTGGAAGAAAAAACATGGACTCAGTATGTAGATAATGTTGCTATTAGAGCAGAATCTTTTGTAGAAGAAGATATATCTAATTCACAAGCTATTAAAGATATGACCGAAGCCATAAAGATGTCAAGTTTTGATGATCTGGTATCAGTAGATGAAGAAGATTTGAAACAAGCTCTAGGACTAGAAATAGATGATGATGGAAACTTCTATGATCCACTAGCAAAAGATCTTGATAATGATGGAATACCAGATAGGTATGACAATGATTTTAAAGATAGTGATTACTTTGAATCAACTTATGATGTAGAGGATAATCTTCACGCAAGGGAAGAGAAACCATCAATATTGGGACAAATATCCAAATTCAAATCAGAAGAAGAAAAAGATAAAAATCAAGAAAAAAGTGAAAAAGGACAAGAAAGATAGAGGAGGGCGAAAGGCTCTCCTTATTTAGTACAAGGAGGAAATTATGGAATACAAAGATATTAGAGAAAACTTAGAAGAAATGATGAATGATAACTACAAGGACTTTATAAAAGCACTTGTTAGCATAGAAAAGGGTGTTAATGATGAAAAGGCACTTGAAGAAGTCTATGTTTTATTTATGATCAAAGACACAACAGGTCTATTAAATGATGACTTTGACTATATGATTGATGATATGAAAGAACAAGGTAAGATTGTTGAAAATACCAATGAACTTGAAGAAAAAGACAATCTCATAAATCTCGTTGGTAATATAGCTGGCAAAGTAGAAAATCTTGAAAGAGAAAATGCTAATGGAGAAAAGTTCAAGGTAAGCAACTTTTCAATTGTTTCAAAAGATGACGATGGGAATAAAATTTATACCAATTGTTCAGCCTATGGAGATAAGACAAAAGATTTAGAGAACCTAAAACAAGGAGATTTTGTTAAAATCTTCGGACAAGTAAAAACAAGCATTGATAACAACGGAAAGGAACATAAAAATGTTCGTATTTTGTCTTCTAAGCTCTTAAAAGCAAAAGAACAAGTAAAGAGTCAAGACAAGGATAAAAAGTCCATATTAGGGCAAATAAAAAGCTTTAAGACAGATGAGAAATCTAAATCAAACAAGAAAGACCATAGCAAAGGTACAGAGAGATAAATATCGGCAGTCTTCGGACTGCCTTTATTTTTTTGTCATATGTAAATAGATTGTATAATGGTGCTATATGTGTAGATTGTAGTATTGATGTATAGATAATAAGATAACAGATTATAAAAGTAGGATTGCACTCAGTAAAATTGAAACAGTCTTAACTGAGAAAAATATTGGATATGACGGAGACTTATAAATCGCTCTTATTCCAGAACTTTTAGAACTAATGTTTTTACGGAAAAATCGGATTCTAACAAAGTTCTAAATGAGTCTTAAAATTCTGCCTCAAATAATTGAATTATGGGGGCTAAACATAAAGTCGGAAGTAGTTCCTAAAAAAATTAAGACCAACAGAAAGACCAATGACTACACCCTTGTTTTTACTAAGGGCAGTGGAACTTTGTCTTTCTGTTTTTGATTTATCCTTACTAACAATTGGACTTGTAAATGATATGTTTACAGAAAATAATAACGGTGAATATAAATACAAAGAAGTAGCTACGCAAGAAGACTTTGATAAGTTTTAAGTCATTACGAATGATATTGACAAACTATAATTATTGTTTTACAATAATAATCAAAGATAATTATCGTTTTACAATAATTCGATGAGGAGGATTATCATGAGAAAAAGATTTTTAATAATGGCTATTTTTCTTGTTTTTTCTATAGTTTTAACTTCTTGTAGTCCAAATACTACAAGAGAACAAACAAGTAGTAAAAAAGAAGAAAAGATTGAAATATTTGATTCTAACAATAAAAAAATTGTTGAAACAGAAGAACAAGAAGTTTTAGACTACTTTGGCAATTTAACAGGAATGAGCGTAGCAAATATTAATGATAAAAACTTCGACAATTATTTTAAAGAAATACCAGATGATGCAATAGAGTCTTACCATTTCATATTAACCAGCAAGAGAGAGGATAAAAAAGCTACAAAGATAGATTTTTATATTTATGAAAATTATCCATATATTACAATGGAGGGAATGCCCATGATTCCATCTTCATTAACCTTGGAACTTTCTAAAGAAGATTTAAATGATCTGAAAGATAAAGTACAAGAATGGAAAGATGTAGATGATAATAGATAAACGAAAGTGTTGAGGAGAAGTTATGAAGAGTTTTATTTTTAAAATAGCGATTATATTATCTAAGATTTTAAGGTGTATTTCATATTTGGCAGCAGGTTTTACCTTGCTTGGAAGTGTATTAACTCTAATTTTCAAAGATGATGTAATAAAAGTAGTAGAGTCTCAACAATTTAATCTACAAGAGGTTTCACTTCCTTTTATTATTTATTCATGCTGGAGTGCTCTTATGATATTCGTTGTGGTTGGTTTCTCATTGGATAAATTCGAGAAGATTTTAGTGAATTTAGAAAAGAAAGAATATTTTTCTGACTTAAACTCAAAATATTCGAAAAACATTTTAATAGCTATTTTAATTTTGACAATATGCCAAATTATTTCTAAACTAGTTTTCAATTATTTTAAAGTTGACAATGTTAGCGGTGTTTTTAATTTAACTATTAAGGACTATTTAACAAATATAATTTTTATGGTTATAGCATTTTCATCAATGATTATATTTGATACAGGAAAATCCTTAAAAGAAGATTCGGAAAGTATAATTTGAAAATGAAAGATCAAATAATTATAAATCTAGATCAAGCATTAAAAAAGAAAAATATGACATCGAAAGAGCTTGCAGCAAGGATAGGAATAACCGAAGCAAATTTATCAATATTAAAAACAGGAAAAGCCAAAGGCATAAGGTTTAACACTTTAGCGAGCATCTGTAAGGAGCTTGATTGTCAACCAGGTGATTTACTTGAGTATGATAATGGAGAATATCAACAGTAAAATTAATGCATCAAATATAATGACAGTGTATCGACTACGCACGAATTTAGTCATATAATAAGGTCAAAGGAGATGGGGAAATGGCTACAACAAATTTGAATATACGAACAGATAAAGAAATAAAAGAAGCTGCCGAAAAGATCTACTCCAGTTTAGGCTTAAATATGACTACTGCAATTAACATGTTTTTAAGGGCGAGTATTAGAGAAAGTGGCATTCCTTTTGATTTAAAACTTAATGTTCCAAGTGATGAAACTATAAAAGCGATTGAAGAAGGAAGAATGATAGCTAAAGATACGAATGTGAAATCCTATGACAATATGGATGACTTGAGGAAAGCCCTTGAAGTATAAGATAAGTTTACAAGTAAATTTAAAAAAGACCTAAAGCAAGCTAAAAAGCATAGGAAAAGATAATAAGGAATACACAAGTCTAAAAGTATACTCTGCCAAATTATTAAAAGCTAAAGAGCATACTAAAGCAAAAATATCAACAATAGAGAAATTAAAGAAATTTAAGACTAAAGGGGATATGAAAGTGGATGAAAAGAAGAAAAATGATAAAAGCATAGAAAGGTAAAAGATTATAGGGGGCAGGTTTTTGTCTGCTTACTGTATTGTATGATGGGGCAAGTTCCAATACTGGGGTGAAAGTCCCTAAACAGCGTATTTGTCGACGAATTCCATAGCAATCCTGAAATTTCACATGGAGATATGTGGAAGAGAGGAACGACCTGACTTGATGAACATGAATATGATATTAAGGTTGGTTAGATATGTAGATTACAGTATACTAACAGTAGCAAACAGTGTAGTGGCAAACAGAGTAATGGTTTTAGTAACCAAATGTATAGAAAAGAAGTTAGGATTAAAATAAATGTAACAAAATTCAAAGTTATTAAACCAACCAAGCTAAAATGTTTTGGATTTGAAGTCTGAAAAAGAAAAGACGATTAGAAGGCTAGAACAGACGAAAACTTTTTAAAAGATATAGTATATGTGATGACAGCAAAGACAATCTATTATCAATATAGTAGATATAGATATTGAAATGAGATAAAGAATAATGGTATACTTATTTATAAGTAGACATTTATAAACAACGAAAGAAATGTATATTAAATCAAAAATTATAGATTTAAGAAATTTAGAAAGATAGATTTAATTCATTAAAAGGATGTTGTATTGTTCTTCTTGATTCTTTTACTTAAAAAATTTCTTTATTTTTTTAAAGTTGTTTTGACAAAAGTGATAGATTTAAAATGGAGGAAATTTAGTTATGAATTACTCAGTATTAGTAGTAGAAGATGATGAAAGTATTTTAGATTTAATAGAGATATATCTAGAAAATGAAAATTATATTATAAAAAAGGCAACATGTTCAGAGGAAGCAATTAGATATATTAAGGAAGAAGAATTTGATTTAGCGATTTTAGATATTATGTTACCTGATAAAGATGGATATTATTTATGCAAAAAGATTAGAGAGTCTTTTAATTATCCAATTATTATGCTTACATCAAAAGATGATGAGTCAAGTAAAATTAAGGGCTTAACCTTTGGAGCGGATGATTATGTAACTAAACCATTTTTACCTGGAGAGTTAGTTGCTAGAGTAAAGGCTCAATTAAGAAGATACAATAATTATAATTTAAAAACTAAAGAAGGTACAGGAAATATTTTAACTTATCAAAATGTGGATTTAAATATCAAATCAAGAGAAGTTTTAGTTGATGGACAGGAAATTGATTTAACTCCTATTGAATTTATTATTTTAAAATCATTACTAGAGAAAAAATCTGAAGTACTAGGATCCGAAGATTTATTCTATAAAATATATCCGGATGAATATTATATAAAAAACAATACTATTTCAGTTCATATTAGACATATTAGGGAAAAGTTAGGAATGCAAAATAATATAATAACAACTGTTTGGGGGGTAGGTTATAAGATTGGATAAAGATAAATACTTTGAAAGTATTCTGAAAAAGCTGATAAAAGAAATTGCTATATTTTTACTTATAGTTTTAAGTTGTATGCTTGCAATAGATAGCAATATTTTTAGATTTAATAATGAAATACACGAATTTTTTGTTAATAGATTGGATCTGATTTTTTTTGTTATTTTATTATTGGGGATATTAATTATTATAATAAAAGAATTTTCAAAATTAGAGAAAGATTATATTGACTTATGCAAAAAAATAGACGATTTGGATGAGAATATTGTTAGTTTCCCGACTCATTATAAAACTTTAGAAGATTCCATAAATAGATTAAAATTTAAACAAAAAGAGATAGAATATACGCTTAAAAAAAGAGAAAATGAAGATAATGATTTAATCACCTACTTAGCACATGACCTAAGAACTCCTTTGACATCTATCATTGGATATTTATCAATGCTCGATGAAATGAAAGACTTGCCTAATAAGCAAAGAGAGAAATATATTAGACAATTATTAGAAACAGCATTAGGATTAGAAGATCTTATAAACCAATTTTTTGAAATTGCTAGATTAAATAATGGTGAATTTAGTATTCATAAAGAAAAAATTGATTTAGAATATTTTTTAATACAATTAAAAGATGAGCTTTATCCTATGATGAAAGAGAATAATCATAAGATAAATATCTCAAGTGAAGGCTCAATAGTTGTAAATGTCGATCCAAATAAAATGAAAAGAGCCTTAGAGAATATTTTAAAAAATGCAATCTTATATTCTTATGCAAATACAGAGATAAAAGTTAAAATATATCAAACGTATAAGTGTGTAATATTAAAAATTATTAACAAGGCCGATACACTAGAAGAAGCGCAGATAAGAAATATGTTTAACAAATTTACTAGATTAAATCTAGCAAGAAATTCAAAAAAAGTGGGATGTGGCTTAGGTTTACCTATCGCAAAAGAAATTATTGAATTACATGAGGGTAAGATAGAGGTAGAAAGTTTTAATAATGAAGTTATTGTCATTGTAAGATTAAAAAATAAATGAGGATTACACCTTAATTATGTATAAAACTACATAATTAAGGTGTTTTTATTTTTTAAAAATTAATGAAATCTTAAGAATTAATCAATAGAATATTAAAACACTTTTTTATTGTATCAATTAAAATAAAATCATAGAGGAGTAAAATTTTTATCACTAACATGAAGATGTATTTTTTACTTTTTAATAAGGAAGCATAAAAGATAAGGGAGGTAGTTTAGTGGAATTAGAGATTAAAAACGTAAGTAAGAAATTTAAAGATAAATTAGCGGTTGATAATGCATCAGCTACGTTATGTCCAGGTGTTTGGGGACTCTTAGGTGCAAATGGTGCTGGGAAAACTACATTAATAAAGATGATTACTGGAATTAGCAAACCAAGTAAAGGAGAAATTTTATATAATGGGGAAAGAATCAACAAATTAGGAGAAGAATATAGGAATTTGTTAGGGTTTTTACCTCAAGAATTTATTTGTGCTCCAGAGTTTACTGTAAATTCATTTTTACAATATGTAGCTGCTTTAAAAGGTATAGACAAGAGCAAAACAGAAGAAATGATTGATAAACTCCTAGAAGTATTAAACTTATCTGATGTCAAGTACAAAAAAGTAGTAAAGCTTTCAGGAGGAATGAGAAGGAGAGTAGGAATATGTCAAGCTATTTTAAATGATCCTAAAATATTAATTTTAGATGAACCAACAGCAGGACTTGATCCTGGTGAGAGAATAAAATTAAGAAATTTTATCACGGAAATATCAAAAAATAAAATAGTTTTGCTTTCGACTCATATAGTCTCTGATATTGAATATATATCAACATCAAATTTAATTATGAAAGATGGTAAATTTGTATATTCTGGAACAACTGATGAACTGATATCTAAAATTAAGAATAAGGTATACGAAGCATCTATATCAAATAGAGAATATGCAGAAAAAGAAACACAATTGAATGTTGTTAATGTAAAACAACAAGATGATGGAAACGTACTCATTAGATATATATCAAATGAAGAGAATATATTGAATAATTCTAAATTAGTAAAAGCTCACTTGGAAGATTTTTATTTGTGGGTATTCCCAGAGGATAGAAGCTTTAAGGTGAACTAATATGAGAATTTATTTAAATGAAATAAGAAGAATTTTATCAATAAAAACAAATCAAATTATAATATTGTTTTCATTACTACTTGCTATATTGCTTTCCATAGCTCCAATTAATTTTACAAAAATTACCTATGGAGAAGGAGATCAAGTAAAAAATTTAAAAGGAAAAGAAGCAATAGAATATATTAAAAAAGCTAAAGAGCCTTATTCAGGAAAGATAACAGAAGATTTAATTTATAATGGCACAAAAAAATATAGAGAAATACTAAGAAAATATAATGTTACTGATAGGTCTGAATTAAAACCTGAAATTAATACAAAGGAGCTTATGCCTATAGAACATATAAGTAAGAAAGTAAATGAAGTATTCACTGATTCTCAAAGTAATAACCTTCCTCCAGTTTTAAGCATGGATATCAATGATAGCAAATATTTTTACAATAAAGTATTTGGTTATCTAAATAAAGTAATTGAAAATGAATATCCTAATAAAGCTCAGAATCAAATTATAGAAAAATCTGAAAAAGCACTGGGTAAAATAAAAACTCCATATGAATATTATGGATATTATAGTACAGATGCAAATGATTATAGAGGATTTTATAATACGATAATAATAATTTTAATGGTTATAGTAGCAGCTCCAATATTCTCGTCAGATAGTGAGAATGATTTAGATTATATATTTAAAACAACTAAATATGGGAGAAGAAAGTTTGCCATCTATAAAATCCTAGCAACACTTACGATTTCGGTATTAACTTTGCTCTTAGGAAACTTCATACAAGGCTCTATATTAGACTATGCTTTTGGAACAGAGTATAAAAAGACTTCTGTTCAGATGATGTTTAGTGCTTTAAGTTTGCATAATTGGAACTTTGGACAGTTTAATAAATATATGCTTATTTGTAATAGTATCATATTGATTTCAACCATTCTTGCTACACTAATTATTTCTGTATTAAGTAAAAGAAAAGTTGAATCCATAATGAAATCAATTTTATTAGCAGTATTTCCAACAATAATTTCTCCTATTGGTATGATTAGTGCTATAAACTATATTTTTCCATCTTCAGGAATAGGACTACTCAATTCATTACAAAATCAAATAGCTGATTTTAATTTTGTAAATGTTTTTGGAAATTGGATGAGTTCATCAAGTCTTATAATGATATCAGCTGTAATATATATTATTATTTTACCAAGTTTAGTAGTAATGATGTATTCAAAAATTGGAGGTAATTATGGACTTAATAACCCTAGAAAAAGAAAAGTTAGAAAATAAGTACAAAGAGTTATGTAAGGAAGAATATCCAGGGAGATTAGGCAAAACATTTAAAACAAAATATAATTTTTACTATTATGATAGTGATACTGGCGGTAAAGGAGAATATAGAACTGGTAACAGAGTTCGCGCTTTAAAAACTCTTAGAGCATCATATTAATGATGAATCATAGAGGCTCACACTATATAGAAATTTTAGTCTATATTTTGTGGGCTTCTATAATAATTATAAATAATAAGACTAGTTTTCTTTGTCAAAGCTGTAAGGGAGGTATAGTTTATAGATTATGAATATATATATACAGGAACTTAAAAGATTTTTATTTAAAAAATCGGTAAGAGTCTTTTTAGGCATGGGTTTAGTTTTTACTTTTTTGATATCATTTATTACTTATGTAAGTATACAATATGATGATATAAGTTCTGGAGATACAATTACTTATTTTGGTAAAGAGGCTATAGAACACTTTAATGAGGATAGTAAAGATTCTATAGGTTATTTGACAGAAGAAAAAATAACTAAAGTAGTAAAATCTTATAAAGAAATATTAAATAATGAAAATGTAAACAGTAGAGAAAACTTATCAGAGGATGCTAAAAAAAATATATCGAAATTTGATCCTATATTAAGAGTAATAACATACCCATATACAATTACAACATCTGGAAGTTTACTTGATGTAAACGAACTTGATACAGAAAAAGATTTAAATTTTTATCAAAGTTGTAATGATGCGTTGAAAAAAGACATAGAACAGAAATATAACAACGACAAGATAACAGAATTTGCTCTAAAAAAATATGAAGAGGTTAATAAACCATATTATTATGCAGGGTATTTTAGTGAAGATACACTATTTTTCGTAAATATATTTGTAACAATATTATCATTAATATGTATATTGATTTCATCACAATGCATTGTTGAAGATAAAGAAAATTACCTAGATTCAATTTTTAGAACAACTAGAAATGGAAGAAATAAATATATTTGCAGCAAGATACTTGCCTTAGCAAGTATTATATCGCTTTATTTGATATTAAATATATCTATTTATTATGGCGCTATTAAATATATTTACACTAGTGGTTTAGACTCATCTTTTCAAATGTTACTATTTAATCAACTGTCAATATCTAATTTAACTATAGGTAAAGTTATATTAAGTGTATTTTTGTTAAGTATATTATTTACTATTGCAAGTTCAATGATGTCAATATTTGTCGCTATAAATTCAAAAGTTTCTATGGTTTCATCAGCCATATCGAGTGCTTTATTTTTTATTCCAGCATTATTGTATGGAAAAAAATTGTTTAAATCAATATTTTATTTTTTGCCGTCTTTGGGATTAGGTACTGCAGAAAATAGCTTAATTGAACAGTATCAAAAATTTGAATTTGTTAAGTTGCCAGGTAAAATTTTATGGATTCCAAAGTTTCTAGTAATAATGGCTTTAATTAATATTGCTCTCTATTTATTGCTAAGTATAAAATCATATAACAAAATAGAGCAATAAATATTTTAATGGGAAGTAGAGGATAAATATATGGGTAAGGATAAAATAAATCATCTTGAATGTATAAAAATAGCATTCAAGATGATTTATGAAGTAGTTAAAAATTCTTTTGCGATTACTATAATATTGTCAATTGTAAGTGGTGTTTTTCCGTTTTTAGTTCTTAAATTAGGACAAACAATAATTAATATAATTCAAAGTCATTCCACTAGATTTGATAATATTTTAAATAATTTGAATGATAAGATTATTATATATATCACCCATAGGATAAGATGTGCGATGAATTCTGATAGAATTATTGTGATGGATAATGGAAAAATAGTAGGTGATGGGAGTCACGATGATTTAATTGAAAACTGTAATAGATATAAGTTAATGTATAATAAGGAATTTAAGTGACTTTAATAGATTGAAGGGGAATTAATTATGAAATTGAAAAATCAATATATTTCAGTTGGGATGAAAGTGCTAACTGTATACTATATAATTTGGTTAATCTTTATTGTAGTATTTAAAATGACATTTTCAATCAATAATTTATTGATTGAGCGACAAATAAATTTACTACCATTTTATTATGACAATACAGTTAATATTAAAGTTATTTTTGATGAGATGGTATCAAATATACTCATTTTTTTACCTTTGGGAATTATGATTAGATCTATTTTATTTCGTAAAAACAATTTAAAAAGTATTCTTTTTGTATTTTTCTTTAGTTTAGCTATAGAGTTTTTACAGTACGCATTGTCAATTGGAGTATTTGATATAACTGATATAATTAATAATACATTAGGTGGTGTATTGGGCGTGGGAATATATAATTTAGCTTTAAAAAAATTTAAATCTAAGTTTAAAGTAGATAAATTTATTTTTTGGATAGCTTTTATTAGTGCTATTTTTATAAGTTTAGTATTAATTGTTTTTTTAAAATATAATGGTATTTAAAAAATTTAGTCAAGTCCATAATATTGTACTAGTTTAATTTACACAATATTATGGACTTGACTCTTAAATTCTTATACTTAACAATAAATATTATAATACCCTTTAATGCAATTACACAGAGTTATCGTTTACTCTTTTATAGCTTTTTATCTCTCCACTTCCTTCCCATAATAATTTTCATAGTTTTTACTATACTGAACAAGGTCATAAAATTGTTCTTTATTCAAAGAATACTCTTGCATAAGGGTGTTCTTTTTTTCTTGCAATTTATCGAGCTTTGATAGTATTTCTTTTGTATTAGGGAGTTTATTATAGTTTTTTAAGATTTCTTTAGCGGCTATTTTATAGACAGAAAGTTCACTATAATATTCTTCTGCAAATTGCTTGTCTTCAGGATTTTTCTTATGGTATTTATAGATTTCACGATACTTATTTATAGTATTTATATTTTCCATATCTTGAGATAAACTCTTCATTTCAGCTTCAATTTTCTTTATTTTATCCAACAAGTCTTGTCTATCATCAGCAGATTTTTTGATTAGATCATCTAGTTGAGTGATTGAATTAATTCCTTGTTCTCTAAGTTTAATTATTGAATCAGCCATTGTTTTGATATTGTGTTTTCTTGCCCAAACTTCATAGCTTTTAGAGGATTGAGCTTTTTCATTAGTAGATATATCAATGACATTTCCTACACGCTTTTTAATAGGATTAGCTTTATTTTTAATTGCTAAATCTATTCTTTCTTTGATTTTTTCTTCAGTATAATCTTCACCGACGGTCTTCGATCTTGTAAATCTTTGCTTATCTTTATGGCGAAAAGCAATATGTTTACCAAACTTAATTTCATAATCAAGAGATTTCATATTTTCCAAAAATTCTTCCCAAGATTTAGACTTATTAATCATTCTATCTATATCAAATTGCAGTTTAGATTTCCAAGAATTTCCTTTCTTGTTTTGGTCATATTCGTACCAAGATTTACCAGCAGTTTTATATTTTCTCTTGTAAGCTTCATAATATTCATCAATGACTGAGAGCTTATTTTCTTTACATAATTCATCACTTTGATACCTAATTTTATGGTAAGTTTTTTTGTTAGATTGGTAGCATTTACCAGTCTTGTAATTAACATTATTAAAGATTATATGGTTGTGGATATGCCCTTTATCTACATGAGTTGCAAGAACAAATTCATAATCTTCTTTTAAAATTTTCTTACATAATTCCATTCCAATTTCGTGAGCTTTTATAGGATCAACCTCTCCTGGTAGAAAAGATTGAATTAAATGCCTAGCCAAAACTGTACCTTTAGTATCATTGTCTTCTCGTGTTTTCATAAATTGAATATGGGCAGTAGATGGATAGCATTTGAATGATGATACTAAGACTTTTTCATCAGTTTTTTCGCTTTTAGTAATGTAATCTATTGCCAAATTTAGAGTTGATTTTATAGGATGTATTTTTGTAATTGCCATATTAATCACCAGAACTTTCTTTTGATTTGTTAAGAAGTAGGGAATGGATCTGCAATATTTCTTTTGATAATTTTTCTATCTGTTTATTCATTGACTCGATTTCATTTTTGTAAATAACACCAGTTGTATAAGTAGCTTTTGCAATCTGGTTTATATTATTTGTTGCATTTGAAAGTAGCCATTGTAAGTTTCTAAATGGTTCTAAATCTACAACATAAATTTCTTTTTCTAATACACATTTTCTAAGAAAGTGGGACATAGTTTTGCAATTAGCAAGTTTCATTTTCTTTTCAAAAACTTCTTTTTCTTCTTTAGTTAGTTTTATTTCTATTCTTTCATTTCTAAATCTATTTGTCATTTTATTCTCCTTTATAAAATATATTTAGGGGTCTTAGGGTTCTCCCTAACAAGGTAAAAATTAAAAAAATGGAGCATTCCGTAAAGGTCTGCTCCATTAATTTTTTCGTAAGTGTCCGTACACTTACTGTGCTTGCTATTAAAGTTATAAGCGTTAAGCCTGTATTTAATTATTAGTAATTATATCATAATTAAGTATGATTTTCTACTGTTCGTATTGACAAAAATAAGATAAGAGTATATAATGATAACTAAGTTATCTATATGTCGCAAACTTATAAATTTAGCCGTTAGTAAAGGAAGTGGGATATGACAGAAATTACTGGTTACGATTTAACACATAAAAAGATTATGGATAGTGGTAAAGTTAATTTTTTAAATGATGGGTATGAACGAGCTAATTTAAGAAAAATTTGCAAAGATGCTGGGGTTACAACGGGTGCTTTTTACAGGCATTTTAATGATAAAGAAGATTTATTTATCAGTTTAGTTGATCCATTGGCAAACGAACTTTTGGGTTTTTATAGCAAGTTTGAAGAGGAATCTTTTCAAAACATAGAAAAAAATTGTGGAGAAGATTTATCAAAAATTAACATTGAAGGGTCAATTGAATCTGCATTATATATGTTTAGCAAAAAAGATTTATTTAATCTTTTAATATATAAATCATATGGTACGAAATATGATAATTTTATAGAGCTTCTTGTGGAAAAGGAAGATATAAATAGACATAAAGCGTTTCATATGGTTTCAAATAAAAAGAATATAAAACCAGAAGTCTCTAAAGATGCAATGCATTTGTTAAACCACGCTTATATCAATGCGTTGTGTGAAATTATAATACATTCTCAAACAGAAGAAGAGGTAAAGTTAAACACAAGAATAGTTTCGAAGTTTTTTTATGATGGATGGGAGAAATTGCGAGGTTTTTAAATATAAGGGAAAGGGTATTAAACGCCCTTATATTTTTTAAAGAAAAGATAACTAAGTTAGCTAATTAAGTTATTTTATTTGGAGGTGTTGATTATGAAACAAAAAAGTCCTGCTACTATATTGTGGGAACTTGCAAAAAAGGAACATTCAAAGTTAAAAACATCTGTATTTATAGCGAGTATCGGTGTTATTGCAGGGATTGTTCCATATATTGCAGCAAGTCGTATTTTAGTTGAATTGTTAAAGGGAAATGAGGATTTTAAAATTTATTCCTTATGGTTAGGAATAGGATTGTTATCTTATATTTTAAAATCATTTTTATACTCTATGGCTTTATCTGTATCTCATAAAGCAACTTTTAATGTACTGAAAGATGTTCGTTTAAGAATGCTTGAAAAACTCCCAAAGATGCCATTAGGGGAAATAATCTCTGTTCCAAGTGGAAATTTTAAGCAAATTATGGTTGATCAAGTTGAAAGTATGGAAAAGCCTCTGGCACACCTTTTACCTGAAATGACCTCAAATTTATTAGGCTCTTTGAGTATATTTATTTACTTATTATTTCTTGATTGGAGAATGGCTCTTTTATCATTAGTATCCATTCCTGTGGGGATGCTTTTTATGGGACTCGTAATGAAAAATTATGCTGTTCAATATGAAGGATCTGTAAAGGTAAATCGAGAAATGAATTCTGCAATTGTTGAGTATGTCAATGGAATAGAAGTGATAAAAACATTTAATCAAGACAAGAGATCGTACGCAAAGTACAAAGATAAAGTCATTGCAAATGCAAGATACTTTTATGAATGGATGAAGAGCTGCCAGTTACCTGTATCTTTATCTAAAAATATATCTCCTACTACAATGATAACAGTGCTTCCATTTGGTTGGTATTTCTACATTAGTGGCAGTTTGAGTGCAGAAGTATTTATATCTGTTATTATTCTATCTTTAGGTATTGCAGGACCTTTACTTGAAACAATCAATTTTGTTGATGGTCTTGCTAAGATAGGAACTATTGCTAATTCTATTAACTCAATTTTAGAAGGAAAAGAACAAAAGCATTCTGATGGAGAAGTGACTATCCAGCAATATAATATTGATTTACAAAATGTAAAGTTTGGATATGAAGAAGAAAAAGAAATTCTTCATGGAATATCCCTAAACATAAAAGAAGGGACAACAGTGGCTTTTGTTGGGCCAAGTGGAAGTGGCAAGTCAACTTTAGCAAAATTAATAGCTGGATATTGGGATATTACGGAAGGAAATATAAATATTGGTGGATACAATCTTAAGGAAATTCCATTAAAGCAATTATATAGTTCAACTGCATTTGTTTCTCAGGATAATTTTTTGTTCAACGAAAGTATTAGGGAAAACATCCGAATGGGTAATCCAAGTGCCAGTGATAAAGAAGTAGAAGACATTGCTAAGAAATCGGGTTGTCATGATTTTATTATGAAAATGGAACATGGTTACGATACGGTTGTCGGAAGTAGTGGGAGCCATGTTTCTGGTGGAGAAAGACAAAGAATATCAATTGCAAGAGCAATGCTCAAAAATGCACCTATAGTAATACTTGATGAAGCTACTTCATATATAGATCCTGAAAATGAAGTGATTATAAAGCAAGCTTTATCAAAGCTTATAAAAGATAAAACGGTGATTATTATTGCTCATAGGTTATCAACTATAACAGATGCAGAACAAATATTCTTAATTGAGAATGGAGAACTTGTTTCATACGGTAAGCATGATGAATTATTGGAAGGTTGTGAATTATATCGAAATATGTGGAACGCTCACATAGGAACTAAGGATGGTGAGATGAAATGTTAAGTGCTTTAAAAAAGATTTTAGATTTCTCAGGTGATGAAAAGAAAAATGTATATCACTCTATATGGGTAAGTTTTTTGTTTGCGATTTTTCATATGCTTCAAATCAGTGCTATTTATTTTATAGTGAAAGCAATTGCCCAAAAAGACATGAGCATGATGCCTGCGTGGATAGCATTAATACTTCTTGTTATTAGCATAATCGGAAGAAGTGTTACAAATTATTTTTCACAATTACAGCAATGCCATGCAAGTTATTTCATGGTGGCAAATAAAAGAGTAGCAATAGGAGAAATGCTCAAAAAAAATTCCTATGGGATTTTTCAATGAAAACAATATTGGTGAAGTGGTTGGAATTTCTACAACTGTTTTAGAAGATGTAGAAAATACCGCCGCAATGGTTATGGTAAATACATTATCAGGTTTTATAAACACGATAATATTTACAATAATGATTTTAGCATTTGAGTGGAGAATAGGTTTTATTGTTGCAATTGGATGCCTATTGTACTTATTTGTTCTCTCAAAAATGGAAAGCAAATCAAGGAGTGTTCTTCCTAAAAGACAAAAAGCATCTGCTAAATTAGTTGATGCCATTTTAGAGCAAATTGGAGGAATGTCTGTTATAAAATCTTTCAATTTAACAGGGAAAGGAGATGAAAAAGTCAGAGGTGCTATTGAAAATAGTAGAAAAATAAATCTTGATTGTGAAAAACTGTTTACACCTTATACGATTTCGCAAAATATTCTTTTGGATTTGTTTAGCATTTTGATAATAGGTGCAGGTATTTTCTTTTATATCAATGGAGAACTCTCATTCTTAAATACAGTTATGACGATTATAATTTCTTTTCTTGCTTTTTCTCAAATAAAATTGGCAGGAAGTGCAACAACCTCTCTCAGAGTTGTTAGTGGATCTATTGAGCAAACAAGGAAGTTAGAGGAATTTCCACAGATGGATATTGATGGAAAAGACATAAAGCCTACTACTTTCGATATTTCTTTTGATAATGTAGAGTTTTCATATTCAGGTAAAAAAATCCTCGATGATATTTCGGTCAAGATACCACAAAACCAAATGACAGCTATAGTTGGGCCTTCAGGAGCTGGAAAAACTACATTTTGCAATTTGATAGCGAGATTTTGGGATGTAGAGAAAGGAGAAATCAGCATAGGTAGACACAATATTAAAGAATATTCATTGGAGTCATTAATGAGACAAATTAGTATGGTTTTTCAAAATGTTTATTTATTTCAAGACACTATTGAGAACAATATAAAGTTTGCCAAGCCGGATGCTACACATGAGGAAGTTATAGAAGCTGCAAAGAAAGCGTGTTGTCATGAATTTATTATGAAGCTTCCTGAACAATATGAAACAGTTATAGGAGAGGGAGGTGCAAGTCTATCTGGTGGAGAAAGACAAAGAATATCAATTGCAAGAGCAATGATAAAGAATGCACCTATTATTATTTTCGATGAAGCTACTGCAAATGTAGACCCTGAAAATGAGGATAAATTGCAGGTTGCTATGGAGGAACTCACAAGAAATAAAACAGTAATAATGATAGCACACAGACTAAAGACAATAAAAAATGCAAACCAAATACTTGTTTTAGCAAATGGAAAAATAAATCAAAAAGGCACACATGAAGAGCTAATTCAAGCAGAAGGTATCTATAAAAATTTTGTTGAGGCACGACAAAAGGCAGTCAATTGGAAACTGTCATAAGTGAAAATGATTTATATGAGAATTATTCAAATATAGCTCATGTAGATTTATATTATTTTAATTTAAGGAGGATTAAAAAAATGAAAAAAGGATTGTCAGCTAAAGATCTAATCAATGTAGGAATTTATACAGCTATTTATTTAGTTCTGTTTTTTGTAATAGGGATGATGAATGCAATACCTATTTTATACCCAGCTATCTATCTTCTAATTCCTATAGTCACAGGAATTCCCTTTATGTTGTTTTTAACTAAAGTAGAAAAATTTGGCATGGTTACGATTATGTCAATTATTATCGGTGTGTTTTGGTATTTTATGGGCTATACATGGTTAGCATTAGTGGGATACATTCCATTTGGAATTATCAGTGATCTGGTTATGAAATCAGGTGGTTTTAAGAGTTTTAAAAAGAATGTTATTGGATTTTGGCTATTTTCTTGCGGAATGATAGGTTGTCAAATGCCAATGTGGGTAATGGCAGATACCTATATGGAAGGTGTTAAGCAACAAATGGGAGAACAATATGCACTTGCACTCGCAAAATATATGCCTTCTTGGATGGGGATTGCTGCATTTGGAATTATTTTTATCGGCTCAGTTATTGGTGCAAATTTAGGGAGGAAAATGCTTAAGAAACACTTTGAGAGAGCGGGTATCATTTAATGGAAGAGTATGAGGTATATAAACCGAATAAACCAAAGGGCTTTTTCTTAGATCCTCGTACTAAAATTTTATTTATGATATTTATAACAACCATAATGTCTGTCGGATATAAGGATATTTTAGTTAGCCTTATATCCGCCATTGTGGCAATAGCATTATTATTATCTAATAAACAATTTAAGATATCTTTCATTTATGGAGGGCTATTTACCTTGGCTATTATGGCACACTTTACGAAAGATATGTACACATTGCCTACACTCATAAATACAATTTCAGTATTGTTGAATGCCTTGATTTTAAGACTATTTCCAATTTTTATGTTGGGATATTATGTTGTAATGTCCACAAAAACGAGCGAGTTTATAGCAGCCATGGTAAAGTGGAAAATTCCCAATGCATTTATTATTCCAACAGCAGTTGCATTCAGGTTTATTCCAACTTTGAAAGAAGAACACAACTCTATTAAGACTGCTATGAAAATGAGAGGAATTGGTTTTAAAAATAAAAAGGCGTGGAAAAATCCAAGTTTATACTTGGAATATGTAACAATACCTTTAATCGTTTCTATTGCAAAAATAGGTGATGAATTGTCGGCGGCAGCAATAAGTAGAGGATTGGGAGCTTTGAAAAAGAGAACTACTGTAGTAAAAGTAAAGTTTACTATATATGATTTACTCATTTTACTCTTTTCAATTGCCTTTACAGGACTATTTTTATATAGGAGGGGATAGCATTGATTGAATTTAAAGACGTGTCATTTACTTATGATAGCGGGAATAAGAATGCTGGAATTTATAATATTAATTTAAATATCAATGCTGGTGAAGTAGTTGTATTTTGTGGTGAGTCCGGTTGCGGAAAAACTACAATAAGTAGGTTGATAAATGGGTTAATTCCCGGGTATTATTCCGGAAATTTGACTGGTAGCGTTATTGTAAATGAACATGAAATTTCTAAAAATTCTATTAATGAATTGAGTCAATATGTAGGATCAGTATTTCAAAATCCAAGAACTCAATTTTTCAATGTAGATTCAACAAGCGAAATTGCATTCGCCTGTGAAAATTTTGGGATTTCAAGAGAAGAAATTTGTAGAAGAATTGGCAAGGTAACAAAAGAATTAAATATAAAAGATTTGCTTGATAAGAGCTTGTTTTCTATGTCAGGAGGAGAAAAACAAAAAATTGCTTGTGCTTCTGCTGCTGTTATGGAGCCTGAAATCTATGTATTAGATGAGCCATCTTCTAATTTAGATATACAAACTATAAAAATGTTAAAATATATCATAAAAAAATGGAAAGAAAAAAAGTCAACTGTGGTTATTGCAGAGCATAGACTACAATATTTAATTGATATTGCAGATAGATTTATTTATATGAAAGATGGAAAAATTAACAAAGAATTTTCTTGTGTTGAGTTCAAGAAATTACCTAACAGCATTTTAAATAATATGGGGTTAAGGAGCATACACCCTATTGATACCAGTAGCCGTATAAAAAATATAGAATCTAAGGAACAAATAGAGATTAAGGATTTTATGTTTAGTTATGGAAAAGAGCCTTTTTTTTGAAATTAATGATGCTGTATTACCTCAAAAATCTATTGTGGCTGTTTTAGGAAATAATGGTTCTGGAAAATCAACTTTTTCAAAATGCTTATGTGGAGTTGAAGAAAAAGCAAAAGGAACTTTAAATATACAAACAGAAAGTTATGCTACAAGAGAAAGGCTAAAAAAATGTTTTATGGTGATGCAGGATGTTAATCATCAATTATTTACCGAATCAGTTAAAGAAGAAATTCTTTTGAGTATAGAGAACGATGAGAATAAAGAAGAAAAGATCGATGAAATATGTAAAAAGTTAAATTTAATGGATTTTATAGATTGCCATCCAATGTCATTATCCGGAGGGCAAAAACAAAGGGTTGCAATTGCAAGTGCTATCGCTTCTGATAGGACAATACTGATTTTGGACGAACCTACAAGTGGTTTGGATTTTAAGAATATGAAAGAAGTTTCTAATGAAATGATAAGGCTTAAAGAGGACGGAAAAACTATTTTTATTATCACACATGATCCGGAATTAGTAGAATGTTGTTGTGATTATTTTATGTTTATGGAGAATGGAAAAGTCAAATGGCATGGTATTAAAGATGAAAAGAATATGGGAAAAATTAGGGAATTCTTCGATCAAACTTAAAATTTGCTAAAAAAATCTGGATGAAAAAAAGGAGGTAATTTTATGAAACAAGATATGAAAGAACAATTATTAACAAAAAGACCTATAGATTTACTTTTTCAATTATCTATCCCTGCTGTAATAGGAATGATAGTAATAGGTCTTTATCCACTAATGGATGGAATTTTTGCAGGAAATATTATAGGACAAACAGCAATGACAGCTTGTGGTGTAGCTATGCCACTTACATTTTTCAATAGTGGTGTATCTACACTTATTGGTGTAGGTTCAGCATCGGTTTTATCAAGAGCTATAGGAAAGGGCGACAAAAAAACAGTTGATAAAATTATGGGGAATTTAATCTTTTGGGTTATTCTATTCTCATCAATTATTACAATAGGCGGAATTTTACTTGCGCCACATTTTTTAGATATGGTTGGAGCAAGTGGAGAAATTAAAGAATATGGTATCAGATATTTACGAGTAATTTTTATTGGTTCTTTATTTGTAAACTTTACTCAATCAGCAAACATGGTTATGCGTGGAGAAGGATTAATGAAAAAAGCAATGCTCATTATGGGGCTAGGGGCTTTTTTAAACATAATTCTTGATCCGATTCTAATGAAATTAATGGGAAAATACGCAATAGAAGGGGCTGCACTTGCAACTATTACAGCACAATTAGTTCAAGCAATAATAACACTCCATTACTTCAAATATAAAAGTAAAGCAGTAAAAATAAATAAAATCAAACCTGATCAGGAAATAAAAAAAGAAATGTTTGGAGTAGGTTCATCTGCTATGATGATGCAAATTTTATTTATGATTCAACAAACAATGTTATATAAAATGTCCTTTAAATATGGTGGAGATACAAATGCTATCTTGATGGCAGCAACACTTAGAATATATGCCTTTTCATTTATTCCACTTTGGGGAATGAGTCAAGGTTTACAACCTGTAGTTGGTACAAATTTTGGAGCGAAAAAATACGACAGAGTAAAAGAAGCTATGAAAGTATTTTCTATCGGAGGATTAGTTCTTGCATCAATATTTTGGGTGCCAGCATTAGCATTTTCAAAGAATATACTTTCTTTATTTGGAGTAGAAGAAAGTATTATAACTCAGGGAATAGGGAACTTTAGACTATTTTATTCTATCTTTATCCTATATGGAGTAATGGTAATGACTATAACATTCTTCCAATCAATAGGAAACGCTAAAAAAGCTGGCATAATAGTCATGCTAAGGCAGTTATTTTTATTCGTACCTGCTATGATTATTTTACCAATGATATTTGGAGTTAAAGCAGTATGGTTTGCAGAACCACTTGTAGATTTAATTATGATAATAGTTGGTGTAGTAATGATGTTTGGGGAATTAAATAGGATGGATAAAATTAGTTTGAAAAATTCAAGTAATGAATAATAAGTGGGTTTATTTAAAAGAATGGAGGGAAATATGCAAATAAATATAATTAAAGTAAATTTACCTTTTTTCTTTGATTTACGCTGTTTATAAGCTAGATAACTCAGTTAAAAAATTAAATATAATTCTTATCAGAAAGAGTTTCTTTCATTTTAGAGGACTAACCATGCCCAAGAGCAGGAGTCCTCCTTTTTTTGTCTGAAAACATAAAGACAAAAAAAGGATGGAGGAAACATAAATGACAAAAGAATATTACCTTTATGTCGGTGGGCAAAAAATCAAAGTAAGTGAGCAGATATACAAAGTTTACTGGCAAGAAAGAGAACACGAAAAATATTTAGAGCAGGTGGACAAGAAAAACCACTTGCTATTTTTTTCGTCCCTAAATCACGATGGGAATTTTGAATATAATCTAGAAGATAAAAACGTTGATGTAGAAAAAGTTGTAGCTACACAAATGATGATTGAAGCATTAAAAAATGCTATGTCAAAGTTAAATAAGGATGAACGGGAAATCATAGAAAGATTATATTTCAATGATGAAACACTTCGTGCAGTAGCAAAGACTAAAAATATCTCACATCCTGCTTTAATAAAAAGGCGAGATAAGATTTTAGAAAAACTAAAGAAATTTATAGAAGAAATATAATTTCTGGTTACCAAAGAGGGCAAATTTTCCTTTATAAAGTGAGGGGAGTTTTGTCCTCTTTCTACTTTAAAAGAAATCTAAATGATATTTGAACCTTAACAATTGAATAGACCAAGACAAGACATTAATCATTTTTGGAGCGTAATAACCTATCCGCCAAGATCTTTCTGCTGAATAATTCGGCAAAACAAGTACTACTAAACTAAAAGCAAGGGAAGAAGAAAGGGAGCGATAAGTAAGAGTTTGAATATAGGGAGGGATACCCTATTCGCTATGAAGAAAATGAGGATAATGATACTTCTAAGGTTGAAGCCGGCTCATCCTGAACAGAGGCGGAGGTGAGATTCCTATGTCGCTAATCCAAGGCACTTGTCAATGTCAAAAAACTTTAAAAATATTAAAATAAATATTTTAAATATATTATTTGGAGGATTTATGATTAACGAAAATATAAAAGGTGTTCGTGTTTCTGAGAAAGCATTTCTAACATTAAAAGAAGCATCTGAATATTTTAATATTGGTCAAGATAAAGTTAGACAATTAACGGATGAAAATGATTGCGATTTTGTATTATTTAATGGAAGTAAGCGTCTTATTAAGAAAAAATTAATGGAAGAATATTTAAATAGACAGTTCTCTATTTAATCTAAAACTATATATAAAACACGCTTAATGCGGTATAATAATTATAGCGTGTCTTTTATCAAAAAAGGAGAATTTTTATGGTAAAAAGACGCAAAGATAGTAAAGGGGTTGTTTTAAAAGACGGTGAATATCAAAGGTCAAATGGCACTTATGAATTTAAGTGGCAAGACAAAATAGGTCGTAGAAAATCTATCTATGCGAAAACTCTAAAAGAATTAAGAGAAAAGGAATTAGATATTTTACGCAATACTATAGATGGAATCAACAACGAAGGAAGTAGCTTGTCTGTAAATGATACTTTTAAGCTATGGACAAAGGTTAAAAGAGGTTTAAAGGATAATACCTTTAAAAATTACATCTATATGTATCAACAATTTGTAGAACCGACTTTTGGTCGTATTAAACTATCTGATATTAAAAGATCTGATGTTAGAAGTTTTTATAACAGATTAAAGGAAGATCAAGGATTAATGATTTCTACTATAGATTGTGTTCATACTGTCTTACATCAGGTATTAGAATTAGCAGTGGATGACGAATATATAAGGTTTAATCCATCTGACAATGCTTTGAAAGAATTGAAAGTAGCTTATCGAAATGAATCTCCGAAGAAAAAAGCCATGACAATAGAAGAACAGGTGCTATTTGAAGAATATTTATCTAATAGTGATGAATATAAAAAATGGTATCCAATATTCATTGTTATGCTTTGGACAGGAATGAGAGTTGGAGAAGTTACAGGATTGCAATGGGACGATCTAGATTTTGATAATGGTCTTATAAATGTAAATAGGACTTTGGTATATTATAGTAAAGGTAAAGGATTAAACAATAGATATGCTATTAATACACCGAAGACAGCATCAGGTAAGCGAAGTATTCCTATGGTTCAAAAAGTAAAAGATGCTTTTCTTATGGAAAGAGAGTTACAAAAGACTTTTGGAATCGAATGTTGTGATTCAATCGATGGATTCAAAGACTTTGTATTTTTAAACAGATTCGGAAAGGTTCACAATAATGGAACACTTAATAAAGCTTTAAGAAGAATTGTTAGAGATTGCAATTTAAGTATAATGGATAAAAATAAATCGAGCTCTAATGATATTCTATTAGTTCCACATTTAAGCAATCACATTTTCAGACACACCTTTACTACAAGGCTTAATGAACAAAATATAAATACAAAAGCAATGCAGTCTATTCTAGGTCATTCTGATATTAGTACAACAATGGATATATATGTAGATGCAACAGAAGATTTTAAGATAGAACAGATGGGAGAATTTGAAAAAGCAATGAAATTTATATTTTAGAATTTACGACAGCTTACGACAAATTTACGACAATTTGCTAGAAATCTATAGGCACTTATAGAGAGTTAGCAAATTGTCGTAAATGGAGAAGTACCATAAAATAGACTTTTATAGAGATTTAGACAATTATCTAAGGTAGAGGGGATTTTCCCAACAATGAAGCCAATAGGCTTAGAAAAGACAGAAAATAGTGATTTATCAAAAGAAACTTACGAAACTTATGACAAACTTACGACAGAAAAAATTGACTTTTCAAAAGTAAAAGTAGAGCCATTATTTGAAGATATGGTTGATTTTGATACATTCTCAAAATCTGATTTTAGAGTTGTAAAAGTTAAGAACTGCGAAGAAGTTCCAAAGTCAAAAAAACTATTGAAATTTACATTAGATGATGGTTCTGAAAAAGAAAGAGTTATTTTATCTGGTATTAAGGAATATTATAGCGCAGAGAGCTTAGTTGGAAAGACACTACTTGCGATTTGTAATCTTCCTCCACGTAAGATGATGGGAGTCGACTCAGAAGGTATGATTATATCTGCAATTTGCGAGTAACGACGGAAGAAGTAAAAACTTAAACCTTAATAATGTTGGATAATAATATTCCAGCAGGATCAAAATTATATTAAAGAACAACGCTAATTACTAAACTGGGATTTGTTATGAATCCAGTTTAATTTTTAGGGGTATGTATGAGATGGATAATTAGAATAATTTTATTACCAATAAGATTAGTATGGAGTTTGCTAATAGCTTTTTTTAACTTTTATATTAAGTTTGAAACTACGTTATTAAACGTAGTTTCTACTTTAATGGATGGTGGTAAGTGTATATATAAGCTAAGCGGAGTGAGACTTTTCTTATCTGATAAATTTGATATTACAAAACATAAGAATTATAAGTTATTGGAAGATTGTGATAAGAAAAATGTTTTTGATATTGAAAAGTATATTACACGAAAGGGTAAAGCTAAGATAAATGGTAATACAGTGATAACAAGATTGTAATATTTACTGTAAGAGTCTATACATGCGAGGAACTATATAATATAATAGAACTAGATAAATTAGAATTTAACAGGCAGAAAATTTTGGACGTAAAGGAG
>NZ_ABXA01000003.1 GCF_000173355.1 Anaerococcus hydrogenalis DSM 7454 | reverse complement strand
AAAATGTTAGATTTTTAGTCTAACATTTTTTTGTGTCTTATCAAAGTAAGTCCAAGTCAAGGAATTTTCTAGTATTTGAAAATTTATTTCCTTACTTTCAAATATTTCACCGTCAATATTGGCGAGTATTTTTTCACTTGACCTTATTTGACCCTTTTTAATTTTTATTTCGTCTAAATATTTTGATTTTTCCAATAAACCAAATTTGTACCTAATAATTAGGGAAGGCAACAAAAGATTTGGTAGTTTTTTGGCATAAACTAAGTTTAAAAGTCCATCATCAATCTTTGCACTTGGGGCAGGATTAAAACCAGACCCATAATAGCCACCATTGCAGATAGCAGATAGTAAAAATTTATCTTCAAATTCTATAGCCTTATTATCCTTATCATAAATTTTAAAATATAGGTCTTTGTAGGATAAATGTTTTAGGGCTTTTATAACTCCAAGAAGATAGGCTTTTTTGCCTAAATTTGGATTTTTATTCAAAAATTCATAAGCTTTTTCTAATACTAGTGTATCAAATCCTAGGGAGAGAACATTTATACCGATTTTATTGTTTACTTTTATTAGGTCGATTTTTCTATCTTTCAAATTTAAAAGATTTTCCACTTTAAAATTTTTGTAGGAAAAGTTTTTGGAAAAGTCGTTTCCTGTTCCCATTGGTATAAGGCCTAGACTAGTATTTTCCACATCATTTTCGTATATTACATTTGCAATTTCATTTAAAGACCCATCTCCACCTGCAACTATTATTGTTTTTTTTAAGTTTTTGTATTTATAAATAAAATTTTTTGCAGCAATTTTTCCATGGTCCTTATAAGAAGTGTCAATAATTTCTACATTTTCTTCTAGGTCTTTTTTATTATATATTTTTTCTATATGGTGTTTTTTTATATCGAACTCGGTTTTTCCAGCCTTGGACGATAAAATAAATAAGATTTTTCTCATAAAATTTCCTTTGCCTATAAATTATACCATTTTTATATTTTTTACAAAAAATGATATAATTGCCCTATTGAATAGAAAGGAAGTTTTATGAATTTTGTTGATTATTTAGAAATGGAATATGTAAAAGATGATGATGGATCTATAATTACAAAAATTCCAATCAAAGATTATTGTATGAATATTAATGGTATCATCCATGGGGGTGTAACTATGACCTTAATTGATACATCCTGTGGCAAAAAGGCTTCTGAATATTTTGATGGAGAATTTGTGACAAGCGATGGCTATGTTAATTTTTTAAGGGCAGGTAAGGATACTGAATTTTTGTATGCAAAATGTATGGCAAAAAAGGTAGGTAGGAGGGTAATTAATATTGATTGTGATGTTTTTGATGATAGGAAAAAAGTAATTGCTATTGGCAGGTTTACTTTTATGAAATTATAGGAAAATGTTGTATTTAATTCTTTTTTAAATTTATTTTACAAATTTGAAATGTATGATATAATGAAACAAGTTCAATAGGACACCAACACCTTGGTGTACTAAAGTAAAAAGGAGTTAAATATGAACAAGGAAAAAAAATTTTCATCTAGGTTAGGTTTTATCCTAACAGCAGTGGGAAGTGCCGTGGGCATGGCAAATGTTTGGGGATTTCCTTACAAATTTCAAGAAGGTGGGATGTTTTTCTTATTATTTTATTTAGTTTTTGTTTCTCTTTTTGCTTATGTAGGTTTATCAAGTGAATTTGCAATAGGTAGAAGAGCTGAAACTGGAACTTTGGGCTCTTATGAATATGCCTTAAATTCAAAAAATAATAATAAAATTCATTCTTTTTTTAGTAAAAATATAGGGATTTTACCTTTGATAGGGTCTTTATTTATTGCAATAGGATATGCTGTTATAGTTTCTTATGTCTTGAAGGCTTTGGTTGATTCTATTACAGGTGAGCTTATGGTTGTTAATACCAAAACTTGGTTTGAGTCTTTTGCTAATAAAGATTATTCTGTAGTTTTTTATCATTTTATTATAATTTTAGCTACACTTCTAACCTGTCTTAAGGGAGCTCATACTATTGAAAAATCTAATAAGATTATGATGCCATCATTTTTTATATTGTTTTTGATTATTGCAATTTTTATTTTGACTTTGCCAAATGCTTTCGATGGTTACAAGTATATGTTTAGGTTTGATTATGATAAACTATCTTTAAATACAGTTATAAATGCTATGGGACAAGCTTTCTTTTCTCTTTCTGTTACTGGAAGTGGGATGATTGTTTGTGGTTCTTATCTAGATAAAAAAGAAGATATTTTATCAGCAGCAAAATCAACAGCAATTTTTGATACCATGGCTGCCCTTTTATCATCTTGTGTTATTGTTCCATCTATTTTAGTTTTTGGACTTTCACAAGCTGGTGGTCCTGGTCTTTTGTTCGAGGTTTTGCCAACAATTTTACAAAATATTAAGGGTGGAAGAATTTTTGCTATAATTCTTTATACAGCAGTTGTTTTTGCAGGAATTTCTTCTTTACAAAATATGTTTGAGGTAATAGTTGAATCATTGATGCATAGATATAAAAAAATAAAAAGACTTTATGCTTTACTTATTATTGGTCTTATTACATTTTTGGTTGGTATGAATATGGAGACAATCGGAAAATGGGGTCCATGGATGGATCTTGTTTCAATTTATATTATCCCAATAGGAGCATCAATTGGAGCTATAACTTGGTTTTATTTTTGGAAGAAAGAAGAACATTTGGAAGAAGTTAATATTGGAGCTAAGAAAAAAGTTGGAGAAAAATGGCACAAGCTTGGAAAATATGTATATGTTCCAATAGCTATTGGCTTATCAATACTTGCTCTTGTATTTAAGGTTACTTTTTAAAATTTATGGAGATTAATAATGGAAAATAATTCGAAATTTACTAACAAATGGGGATTTATTATGGCATGCGTTGGAAGTGCAGTAGGACTTGCCAACGTATGGGCCTTTCCCTACAAAATAGGAATGAATGGGGGACTATCTTTTTTATTACCTTATTTGTTCTTTGTATTTTTATTTGGTCGTGTGGGACTTTCTGCAGAAAGTGCAGTTGGAAGAAAATATAAGTCAGGTCCTATGGGAGTTTTTAGAGAAGTTTGGAAATCTAGAAACAAGGAAGGAGTTGGAAGAGTTTTAAGATGGATTCCCTTGGTTGGAGTTGTTCTTCTAGCTATAGGATATACTGTTGTAATAACTTATGTTCTTAAAGCTTTGATTGATTCAATAACAGGAACTTTGTTAACTCAAGATCCTAATCTTTGGTTTGAATCAATTTCTTCAAAAGATTTTGTTTTGGCAAAAGAGCACTTCTTATTAATTATTATAGTATTTTTCACCCTTGCCTATGGAACAAAGGGAATTGAAAAAACAAATTCATTTATGATGCCATTATTCTTTATTTTATTTATAATTTTGGCAATAAGAATTGCATTTTTAAACAAAGCTGTTGAAGGATACAAGTTTATTTTTACAATGGATCCTAGAAAATTACTTGATATAAGATTATGGATTGCTGCAATGGGACAAGCATTCTTTTCCCTATCAATTGTATCAACGGTAATGGTTGTTTATGGGTCATACCTTCCTGATAGCGAAGATATAGTACACTCATCAACAATAACATCAGGGCTTGACACAACAGCAGCTATGCTTTCAACATTTGTAATGCTTCCTGCAACTTTTGCCTTTGGTTTTTCTCAATCAGAAGGACCAAAATTAATTTTTGTTGTATTACCAAAAGTTTTACAAGAAATAGCAGGAGGAAGAATTTTTGCAATAATTTTATACATTGCAATTGTATTTGCAGGAGTTTTATCCGTTCAATCAATGATTGAAACAGTTGCCGAAGCAATAACATCAAAATTTGAAAAATTAAACAGGCTTCATGTTTTAATCGCCCTAATGACAATAGTATTTGTTTGTGGATTGTTTTTACACCCAATAGCAAAATGGGGTACTTGGATGAACTTTGTAACAATTTATATCCTACCTATTTCTGCTATTATGGGAGCTATATCATGGTTTTGGGTTATGAAAAAAGAAGATTTGTTAGAAGAAATTAATAAAAATGCAAAACATAAACATGGAGATGGCTGGTATAATTTGGGAAGATACTTTTATGTCCCACTTGCAGTAATTCTTTGTATAATTGCAATCAGATATCAAATTTCATTTTAATATGACATTATTTATAAAATAATATATAATAAAGAAAATATATTGATTTTATAAATAAAGGAGTAGAAATGAAAAAATATAGGAAAATTTTAAGTCTTTTATTAGTTTTTTTAATGGCATTTTCTTTATCTTCTTGTAAAAAACAGGATGGAAAATCTAATATTTCTTCAGATATTTCTGTTTCAAATAAGGAAGTAAAAAAAGAAAATGATAAGAACAAGGGCATTATAAAAATTGATAAGAAAAGACCTAAAAAATTTGATGAGAAAAGTAAGGATGAAATAATTAATATAAAAGCTGGTGGAGACTTGATGGCTCATATGGACCAAGTTGACTATGCTAGAAATTATGGAAATGGTAAATATGATTTTTCAAATCAATTTGAATATGTAAAAGATTTTCTAAAAGATTCAGACCTTACTATTGGAAATTTTGAAACAAGTGTAAGTAAAACTAGAGAACCTTCCGGATATCCTCAATTTACAACACCAAAGGAATATATTAGAGATATAAAGGATGCTGGTTTTGATATGCTATCAACAGCCAACAACCACTCAGTAGATTCTTTTGAAGAGGGTATTTTTGATACTATAGATGCTATGGATGAATATGGTATTGCTCATGCTGGAACAAGAAAACCAGGAGAAGATAGGTTTATTTATAGAAATGTTAAGGGATTAAAAGTTTCCTTTATGTCTTATACTTATGGAGTAAATGGACTTGATAGTCTAGTTACAGAAAATAAGCCTGAAGATGTAATCAATTATTTAGAGCCAGAAAAAATAAAAGCTGATATAAAAGAGGCTAAGAAAAATAAGGCAGATTTAATAATTGTTTATCCTCACTGGGGAGTTGAATATCAATCTTATCCAACAGATGATCAAATAAAACTTGGAAGAGATATGATAGATTGGGGAGCAGACCTTGTTATAGGAAACCATCCTCACGTAACTCAACCTGCTGAAAGGTATAAGTCTAAAGATGGAAAAGAAGGATACATTGCTTATTCTTGTGGAAATTTTATAGCTTGCCAATCTTATGATGTATTGGGAGATATAAGAACTGAGCAATCAGTTCTTTATGATATAAATATTCTTAGAAATAATAAAACAGGAAAAATAAAACTTGGAGATGTCAAAATACATCCAATTTGGAATGGCCATATGCGTGATGAAAATGGATATTTGGCAAAAGATTTTATGATAGAAGACTTTCTTGAGGGTGGCAAATATTATGATAAAGTAAATGAGACCCAAAGAGAAAGAATCAGAAAATGTGATGAAATGATAATAAAAACTGTAAATACAAAAGTAGAATAAAAAGACTGCAAGGGCAGTCTCAGTATGTAGACAAAGTAAAAACTTACCCATTTCGACCGAGTGCAACGAGCGGAGAAATCTCATGAGATCTCTCCATGCGTTCGTTTCACTCACTTAGTCGAGATGGGTTATAGCATAATTTTGTTTTTGAACTATTAATATATTATTAAACTGACTTCGTCTACGCTCTGAGACTGCACGAGCAGTCTTTTTTATTTTCTTTCTTTATGATAAAATTATTCAAAAGATATAAAGGGGAAAATATGAATTTTATAACAAAAATAGATATTTCTATTTTAAATTTTATACAAGGCTTAAAAAGTCCCTTGATGGACAAGATGATGACAACAGTAACTGCCCTTGGTAATATGGGGATTTTTTGGATATTATTAATTTTGATTTTTCTAACAACAAAAGAATATAAAAAAATGGCAAAGCTAATGGTTTTATGTCTTATAGTCAATACTATTATTGTAAATTTAATATTAAAACCTGCTGTTGGAAGAACAAGACCCTTTGAACTTGTTGATGGGATAAAATTATTAGTTTTAAAACCACAAGACCCATCCTTTCCATCAGGACATTCAGCAATTTCATTTTGCATGCTAACAGTAATATTATTTTTTTCAAAGTCAAAAACTATTAAGCTAATGTCCACTATACTTGCAATTTTAATTGCTTTTTCTAGGCTATACTTATATGTACATTATCCATCAGATGTAATTTGTGGAATAATTATAGGCATACTTTCAGCTCTTGGAACTTTAAAATTTGTTTATTCTGACAAAGGAAAGAAATTAATAAAAAGCCTAAGAGAAATTTATGTAGATTTTAAAAAATTGAGAAAAATGTAAAAAAATTTGCAAATACAAAAAAATGGTGTTATAATATACAGGTAGTGTTAATGCTGGTGTGTCGGAATTGGCAGACGAGACAGACTCAAACTCTGTTGTTCTCCGGAACGTGTGGGTTCAAGTCCCACCACCAGCACCATTAATTTTTTTATTTTTTTCATATTTAGACAGGCCATTGTAGCCTGTCTTTTTTAATGAAATTTTTTAAATTTCTTTATTTTACAAAAAAATATTAGTGTGTTAGAATTTATTTGAAATTCAAGGATTATATAAGGATAAAAAATGAAAGATGTTATAGTTTTAATACCAGCCTTAAATCCTCCAAGAGAAATCTTAACTAATTATATTAAAGAGTTGAGAGAGAAAGGATTTGAAAGGATTATTCTGGTAAATGATGGAAGTAGGAATGAATATAAAGAATATTTTGATAGTTTAAAAAATCAAGGTATAGATGTTTTTGACCATTATAAAAATTTTGGTAAGGGAAGGGCCTTAAAAAATTCTTTTAATTACATATTAAATAATTATTCTGACTTTTCCTATGTGATTACTGCAGATTCTGATGGTCAACATAGGTCCGAAGATCTTTTTAATATTGCAAAGATAGCAAGTAGGTCAAAAGAAAATATTTTATATTTGGGTTCTAGGGACTTTAATGAAGAAAATGTACCCTTCAAAAGTTCTTTTGGAAATAAGTTAACCAGTTTTATCTATAAGTTGATGTTTAAGGATAAGATAAGGGATACCCAGACAGGACTTAGGGCAATTTGTAAAAGTCATATGGAAGATTTCCTAGACCTTGACGGAGAAAGATTTGAATATGAAATTAATATGCTTATAAATTGTTCAAAAACTGGAAAGAAAATCAAGGAAATCCCAATAGAGACAGTTTATTTTGATAATAACAGCGAAACCCACTTTAATCCAGTTAAGGATTCTATAAAAATATATTCAGTAATGTTTAAAACCTTCTTTAAATTTATCTTATCATCCCTTTCTTCTTGGCTAGTTGATATAGGATTTTTTAGGCTATTTACAAAAACTTTACTAAAGTTTATAAAAAGTCAGTCCACAATAATTTGGATATCTACAATAGGAGCAAGGATTATTTCAGGCCTTTTCAATTATAATGTGAATAAAAACATAGTCTTTAAGGATGAATCTGATTCTAAAAGTGTTTTTTATAAATATATTATTTTATGGCTATGCCAGATGATTTTATCAGCGTTTTTAGTAGATAGGCTATTTTTATCTTTGGGTCTTGATTCATCATTGATAAAAATATTTGTAGATTGT
This sequence comes from Anaerococcus hydrogenalis DSM 7454, assembly GCF_000173355.1. Taxonomy (GTDB): domain Bacteria; phylum Bacillota; class Clostridia; order Tissierellales; family Peptoniphilaceae; genus Anaerococcus; species Anaerococcus hydrogenalis. Next base: position 100,746 of record NZ_ABXA01000003.1, on the reverse strand, counting down.
TTGATTTTCTTGTTATCTTATAGGATACAAGATAGGTATATTTTTAACTAGGAGTAAAAATGAGAAATATATTTGCAATTTTGTTCTTATTGATTAGCTTTCTTGGGTATAGTTGTCAAGTTAAAGATAAATTTGAATTAAAGGTAGGATTTATACCTTTTATTTTATTTACATCATATATTTTTCTAGTAGCATTAGCCGCTAGATTGAGTTTGATGTTAGTAACAATAATAATCGTTAATTTAATTGGTTTACTATTATTCGTAAAGTTTTTATATAATAATAAAGAGATATTAGGAAGTTTATTTCCAGAATATTTTTTATTCTTTATATCTATTGGAATTTTGAGCTTTTATCTATATGGTAGAAAATTTCTTATGTATGATGACTTTAGTCATTGGGCGACAATATCTAGACTTTTACTCAGAAAAGATGCCATAAATACAGGTTTAGATACTACTATTAGTTTTAAGTCATATCCCCAAGCGATGGCGTATTTTATCTATGGAATAGGAAGATTTTTTCAATTCGATGAATCTATATTAATGATTATAAATTCAATTTTTACCCTATCTGGACTTTTTTGTTTTATTAGCTTAACAAAAAATAAAGTTATTAATTATATTCTAACAGTATTAGTAATTATATACGGATTTTACTACAATATTAGACCTTATTGTCTTTTGGTAGATACAATTTTATCTACTACTGGATTTGCAATATTTTCATTTGTTTATTATTATGACTTTAGAAAAGAAAATAATTATCTTAAATACTTTTTAATGCCAATGTTTGTAAGCTTGGTATATGTGAAAAATTCAGGATTGTTTCTATCGATTTTTGTTTTGATTTATATTATTAAGAAATATATGAGAAAAGATTATAAAATTATAATTATTAGTCTTGGATCAATTTTTCTTTCAAATTTATCTTGGTCAAATCATATAAAAAATGAATTTTCTTATACTGGCAAGCATTCTATGAGTATTAGTCAATATAAATCAGGAATAGCTACTAACCACGACCTTATAAATGGATTTACTAGAGAATTTCTATCAAGAGTTTTTAATGACTATCTTATGTGGGCATTAATTTCTATTTTAATTATTTTACTTATCTACAAAAAGTTTGATAAATTAATTATTTCTTTGTTATTTTCAACTATATGCATATATGTAATTTATCAAATAGGTAATTATTTCATGTTTATTTCATCTATGACACCAGGAGAGCTAAGAAGATTAGCTTGTTATGATAGATATGTTAGGACAATTCATATGTTTTTAACCCTAATAGTTATCTATGTTTTGAATTTCAATTACGATGATTATCTAACTAAAATTTTATCATTTTTAATTTTAATTTTTAGCATATTTATTATGCCAAAATCAGAAGAAATTGGTTTTAATAACAATGAATTCAGATACCAATTAGAAGAAGAAAAAAATAAAAATAAGATTCCTAGAGAGAAAAAAATTTTAATAAAATTTAAAGAAAAAGATTTTTCAAGAATATATACACGAGCTAGTATGTATGTTTTTGAATCAAATGAAATAACTGATACTTTCCCAGGAGATGAAAAACAGTTTAATAAAAATGACTATGATTACTTCATAGATTTAAGTAAGTAGATTTTTCTACTTACTTTTTTTGTGAAAAATAAAATATGTTATACTAATAGAAAGGAGATTTATATGAGTAAAAAAGTAATGCTGATTGATGGGTCTAGTTTGATTTTTAGAGCTTTTTTTGCCCTTCCTAATCTTACCAATGCTGATGGGGTTATGACCAATGGTGTTTATGGATTCTTGACAATGTATTTTAGGGCTGTTGAAGAATATAAACCTGATTATATTTTGGTTGCCTTTGATAAAAAAACAAAAACTTTTAGGCACAAGGAATTTGAAGATTATAAGGCAAATAGGGATAAGGCTCCGAGCGAGTTAAATTATCAATTTGGAATTTTAAAAGATATTCTTGACTCACTAAACGTCAAGTATTTAGATATAGATGGCTTTGAGGCTGATGATATTGTTGGAACTTATTCAAAAATCGCAAGAGATGAGGGCCTCGAAACTGTAATAATAACTGGAGATAAGGATTATTTTCAACTTGTAAATGATGATGTTATTGTTTATCTTACAAGAAAGGGAATTTCTCAAATGGAAGAAATTACCGAAGAAAAAATTAAAGAAGATTATGGCCTAAGTCCTAAACAATTAATTGATGTTAAGGGTCTTATGGGTGATAAGTCTGATAATATTCCAGGCGTTGATGGAATTGGGGAAAAAACTGCCCTTAAATATATAAAAAAATACGGGTCAATGGAAGCCTTGTATGAAAATTTAGATGATATTAGTGGCAAAAAAACCAAGGAAAATCTTAAAAATTCAAGACAAATTGCCTTTTTGTCTAAAAAAATTGGAACTATAGTAACAAATGCACCAATCGATTATGAAATTAGCGATTTGAGGGTTAAAAATCCAGATATGGAATCCTTGAAGGAGAAATTTTCAAAATATAATTTCAATAAGTTTTTAGAAAAATTTGAAGATGGAAGTAAAGAGCAAAGAGAAGAATTAGACTTTTCTTATTCCTTTACAGATGATGATTTTTCAGTCATAGAAGACATTGAAAAAGAAAATATTTTTTATTTTAAGACTATTTTTGAAAATGATAATTATATACATTCAAAAGCTTTTAAAATTGCAATCAAATCACCATCATCCAAAACTTTTATCTATAATCCAGACCAAAAATTTGTAGAAAATTTCAAAAAATATTTTGAAGATGAAAATATTAATAAGGTTTCTTTTGATATAAAAGAAGATATAGTACTTTTTAATAAGTTGGGAATAGAAATAAATTTTCCTTATGATGATACTATGCTTATGCACTATCTTATAGATCCTTCCAGGTCCTCTTATGATTTGAAAACTTTTAGTCAAGCATTTTTGAAATATGAAGTTTTAAATGAAGAAGACTTGTTGGGCAAGGGAAGGAATAAAAAATCTTATAAGGATTTAAGTGAAAAAGAACTTGGAAAATATTTATCATCAATTATAAATGCAATAGAAGATAGTCTTGATATATTAACCGATAAGTTAAAAGAACTTTCAATGTATGAGCTTTACAAGGATTGTGAAATAAAATTATCCAAAGTTTTGGCAGAAATGGAAATAACTGGCTTCATCTGTGATAAAAATGAACTAGAAAAGATAAAAGATGAAGTTTCACTTGAGCTTGAGGATTTAGAAAAAGTAATTTATGAACTTGCAGGTTCTGAATTTAATATAAATTCACCAAAGCAGCTTTCAATAATTTTATTTGAAGACTTGGAACTTCCAATTATCAAAAAAACCAAGACTGGTTATTCCACAGATGCAAAAGTTTTGGAAAAATTAAGAGATAAACATCCTATTATAGGAAAAATTGAAAGATATAGGGAGATGTATAAGTTAAAATCTACCTATCTTGAAAGTTTAGAAGAATGTATTGATGAGGATGGAAGAATAAGGTCAACCTTTAAGCAAAATGTAACAGCTACAGGTAGACTTTCATCAACTGAACCGAATCTTCAAAACCTTCCAATTAGAACAGAAGAGGGAAGAAAAATTAGAAAGGCCTTTAAGGCAGATAAGGATAAGGTATTAATAGATGCAGACTATTCACAAATAGAGTTAAGAGTCTTAGCCCACCTTGCAAATGATAAAAAAAATGCAAGAAGCTTTTTCTCATGATATAGATATTCATACAAAAACAGCATCGGAAGTCTTTGATACACCAATTGATGAGGTTACAAAATTACAAAGAAGTGAAGCAAAGGCAGTAAATTTTGGGATAATTTATGGAATAAGTGATTATGGTCTAAGCCAAAATTTAAATATTCCTAGAAAAAGAGCCAAGGAATATATAGAAAATTATCTCAATACCTATCCTCAAATAAAAAAATATATGAAAGATATTGTAAAAAAAGCCAAGGAAGAAGGCTTCGTAAATACTATATTTAATAGAAGAAGGTATGTTCCAGAAATAAATTCTAAAAATTTCAACGTAAGAAGCTTTGGTGAAAGAGTTGCCTTAAATACTCCAATCCAAGGATCTGCTGCAGATATTATAAAATTTGCCATGATAAATTCATATGAAAATCTAAAAAAAGCAAAAGTAGATGCAAAAATTGTCCTACAAATCCATGATGAAATAATCATAGAGGCAAGTAAAAAAGATTTGACCAAGGCAAAAGAAATATTGAAATCATCTATGGAAGAAGCAGTCAAATTGAAGGTTCCACTTCTAGTAGATATAGATAGTGGAGATAGTATGTATGAATCAAAATAAAATTGTAATAACAGGCACAATCTCAAGCGGTAAATCTTCCTTATCAGATATTTTAAGAAAAAAGGGATATGAGGTTATCGATAGTGATAAGATTAATGCAAAACTTTTAGAAAAAGATCAAATTAATTATAGAGAAATTTTATCATCAGGGGCCTTTAATGAGGCCTTTGAAGATGGAATTATAAACAAAAAAACTTTAGGGAAAATTATCTTTAATGATCCTAAAAAAAGAGAATTGATAAATAAAATTACCCATAAAAATATAATTTCATATATTAATAAAATAATAGGAAAATCGAATGAAAAAAATATTTTTATAGAAATTCCCTTATTTTTTCAAATGAAAGAAAAATTTCCATGTGATTATGTATGGTTGGTTGTAGCAAATAAGGATGTACAAATCCAAAGACTTATGCAAAGGGATAAAATTGATGAGGATTTTGCCTTAAAAAAAATAAATAGTCAAAATTTTTCCCTAATGAAAGAAAAATCAGACCTTATTTTTGATAACAGTACAAGTCTTAATGATTTAGAAAAAAAAGTAGAAATAGCTTTAGATAATTTGGAGAAAAGATGAAAGCTTTAAAAAGTATTTTTAAAATTATAGGATTAATAATAATAAGCATAGTTATGGCGATAATAATAAGTTTTTCAATAGTTGCCTACCAAACATCAAGGCAAAAAATCGCCTACCAAGATGAAATAAAAAAATATTCTGAAAAATATAATATGGATCCATTGTTGATAGCATCAATAATAAAGGTTGAAAGTGATTATGACAATGAAGCCCACTCTAACCAAAATGCCAAAGGTTTGATGCAATTATTAGACACATCAGCAAAACATAGTGCTGAATTAATTGGGGAAGAATATTATCCAGATAAACTAAAAGATGTAGATTACAATTTAAATTTGGGAGTTGGATATTTTAACTACCTATATAAATATTATAATGATGTTGATTTGGCACTAGCTGCTTATAATGGTGGAATAGGTAATGTAGATAAGTGGATTCAAGAGAAAAAAATCGACAAACATGACCCAGACCCTACAAAAATACCCGTAGAAGAAACAAGACAATATGTTATAAAAATAAATTCAAACTATGATTTGATGAAAGTTTTTTATGATAATGGTCTTCCTAGTGAAAAAGAATTAAAAAATAGAAAAGACTTATCGATAAAAAATTATAAGAAATTTGTTAAAAAAATATTATTTGATGTCCTATAGACATTGAATAATATTTTCAAATAATTTATAATGCTTATATACGTATTAAATGAAAGGAGAGAGTATGGCTCTAGAAAATTTGTCATTTGACAATGGAGTTAAGATTCCAGAGTATAAGGAATTAAGCGAAAATAAAGGCTTAATAGTTGCAAAGGTCCCAAAAACTGTAACAATTCCCCTTACTCAACATATCGGAGCTCCAAGCAAATGTTTAGTTAAGAAAAACGATGAAGTGAAAGTAGGAGAGCTTATAGGTGAGGCTGTAGGTAATTTTTCTTGTAACATTCACTCATCAGTAAGTGGTAAAGTTACTAGTGTAATCGATATCCAAACAGCATCTGGTAAAAATGCAAAAGCTGTTGTAATCGATACAGAAGGCTACGACCAAGAAATTAACTATGAAAGAAAAGATGTTACTAACCTTACTAAAGAAAAAATTGTTGAGGCTATGAAAGAAAATGGTCTTGTAGGTATGGGAGGAGCAGCATTTCCTGCACACATAAAATATTCACCAAATAAAGCAGTAGATACTGTAATCATTAATGGTGCAGAGTGTGAACCTTATGTTACTTGCGATGATTATATTTTAAAAACAAAGCCTGAAATAATTGTAGATGCTTTGGAACTTCTTGTAAAAGCAGTAGATGCTAAAAAAGGAATTATAGCAATCGAAGATAATAAACAAGAAGCAATAGAAAAAGTAAGAAAAGCGATAGCAGATAAAAATTCACCAAAATTAGAACTTGCTACAATGGTTACTAAATACCCACAAGGGGATGAAAAAAGAATAATAAATGCAGTATTACATAGAGAAGTACCATCAGGTGGTCTTCCAATGGATGTTGGAGTTATAGTGTCAAACGTTTCTTCAGCAAACGCAGTTTATGAAGCAGTTTATTATGGAAAACCACTAATAGAAAGATATATGACAGTAACAGGTCATGGAATCAAAAATCCTTCTAATTTTTTAGTAAGACTTGGAACAAGCTTTGAAGACATGATTGAAGAAGCTGGTGGAATGACAGAAGATGCTGGAAAAGTTATAAATGGTGGACCTATGATGGGAATTGCCCAACCAAATATCAATCAACCAGTTGAAAAAGCTAGTAATTGTATACTAGTATTAAACAAAGAAGAATCAAAAGCACCAGTTACAAATCCATGTATAAGATGTGCAAAATGTGTAAATGTTTGTCCAGTTGGACTAATGCCACTTCTAATTCATAAATTTTCATTAAAGGAAAAATTTGATAAGGCGCAAGATTTACATATTTTAGATTGTATAGAATGTGGTTCATGTTCATACATTTGTCCATCCAAAAGACCATTAGTTGAAGCTATTAGGTTTGGTAAAAGACAAATTCGTCAAGCAGGAAAGTAGAGGAGAATTAAATGGAAGCAAAAAAATTATTAGTATCATCCTCTCCTCATATGAGAAGCGAGAGAACTGTTACTAAAGAAATGTTAGATGTAATAATTGCTCTTATTCCAACAGGACTCGTAGGAGTTTACTTTTTTGGAACAAAAGCACTAGCTTTAATCCTAGCATCAGTAATAAGCTGTGTAATAGCAGAATTTATTTCTAACAAGGTTATGAAAAGAGATTCATCAATAAATGATTTATCAGCAGTAGTTACAGGCTTACTTTTAGCCTACAATATTCCAGTAACAATGCCAATTTGGCAAACAGTTATAGGAGCTGTATTTGCTATTGTAATTTGTAAGCAATTTTTTGGAGGAATAGGTCAAAATATTGTAAACCCAGCACTTGGAGCAAGGGCATTTTTACTTGCATCTTGGTCAAAGAATATGTCAAATTACGTAGCTCCTGGAAAAGTTTCTGCAGTTTCAGCAGCAACTGTTTTATCAGGTGGAGATAAACCAGCCTTAATAGATATGTTTATAGGTAATATGGGAGGTTGTATTGGAGAAGTTTCAACCCTTGCTATATTGATAGGAGCAGCATATTTAGTATTTAGAAAAGTTATCTCATTAAGAATACCTGCAGTTTACATAATAACAACAGCAGTTTTATTGATGATTTTCAATAAATCTGTAGATGGAATACTTGAGCAATTATTATCAGGTGGACTTATGCTTGGTGCATTTTTCATGGCAACTGACTATACTACAAGTCCTGTAACAAAAAAAGGAGAGATAATATTTGCCTTCGGATGTGGACTTATAACTTCACTTATAAGAGTTTATGGAGGATATCCAGAAGGTGTTTCATATTCAATTTTATTAATGAACTTATTGGTTCCTCTTATAGATAGTAGAACAATGCCTAAGGTATTTGGTGTAGCTAATAAAGGGGCAAAAGATGAATAAAGCATTAAAATTAGGAATTAAATTATTAATAATAACAGCTGTATCAGCTTTGGTATTGGCCTTTACAAATTCAGTTACAGATCCAATTATTAAAAAAGCTGAAAAAGAAAAATTAAATGAATCATTAAAAATAGCATTTCCAGAAGGCAAAAGCTTTGAAGAAGTAAAAGGAAAATTTCCTGATTCAGTAAAAGGAGTTTATAAGGCTGACGGAGATAAGGGCTATGTATTTGATGTAAATGCTAAGGGTGGATACGGTGGAGACATTGAATTTATCGTTGGTGTTGATAAAGATAACAAATTAACTGGATTCAGTCCTTTAAAACATTCAGAATCTGCTGGATTTGGTCTTCAAATGGAAGAAGATTGGTTTAAAAAAGGAGTTAAGGGTGTGAGTATGGATAAAAAAGTTGGAGCATCTGAAACTGGATCTGAAAATGAAATTGTTGGAATTTCAGGAGCTACATATTCAACAAATGCTATTTTAAGCGGAATAAATACAGCTCGTGATGTTTTAAAGGAAATTAAGTAGGAGGTTTAAGATGGAAAGACAAACGGGAAAACCAATTGATGTTCAAAAAGAAAAAGAAAAAAGAAAGAAAAAATCTCCTAATTTATTAAAAGTTTTTAAAGACGGTATATTTTCAAATAACCCTGTATTTGTACAAATGGTAGGTATGTGTTCTGTTCTTGCTATTTCATCATCACTTTCAAATGCGATTGGAATGGGAGCTGCAGTAATATTTGTACTTACACTTTCAAACTTAGTAATATCAGTACTAAGAAATTTTATACCTGATGAAGTAAGGATACCAGCCTTTATTGTTGTTATCGCATCTTTCGTAACTATGGTACAAATGTTAATAAAAGCTTACCTACCAGCTCTTGATCAATCATTAGGGATTTTTATTCCACTTATAGTTGTAAACTGTATTATTCTTGCTAGAGCTGAAGGATTTGCTTCTCAACAAGGACCAATTGCATCAATAGTTGATGGACTAGGTCAAGGTTTAGGCTATACTATAGCAATTTCAATTCTTGCAGCTATAAGAGAATTATTTGGAAATGGAACATTACTAGATAATAGAATAATTCCTGAAGATTTTACAATTGGATTTTTAATTCAACCTGCATCTTCATTTATTATCCTAGGAATCATGTTTGCAGTAGCAGCAGCTATTTCAAACAAGAAGAAAAATAATAAGTAGGAGGAATTATGTCAAATTTATTTTCAATAATTATTGCATCAATTTTTGTAAATAATTATGTATTAGGACAATTTTTAGGAATCTGTCCTGTTCTTGGAGTTTCAGGTAAAGTAGAAACAGCAAAAGGAATGGGAGCAGCAGTTATATTTGTAGTAACTTTAAGCTCATTAATTACATGGATTATACAATACTACATATTAGATCCATTAAATATTGGATATTTGCAAACAGTAGTATTCATACTTGTAATTGCATCTTTAGTACAAATAGTAGAAATTATTATGAAAAAATCAATGCCAAATTTATATGAGGCATTGGGGGTTTATTTACCATTAATTACTACTAACTGTATAGTTTTGGGTGTTGCTATAAAAAATATTAATGAAAGTTATAATTTATTAGAAACTGTTATAAACTCAGCTGCGGCTGCAGTAGGTTTTCTAATAGCTTTAGTAATACTTGCTTCTATAAGAGAAAAAATAGAAGATAACGATATGCCAGAAGCTTTCAAGGGTGGACCTATTACTTTGATTACTCTAGGTCTAATGTCAATTGCCTTTATGGGCTTTGCAGGATTAGCATAGAGAAGGAAGGTTATATTAATGAATAATATTTTAATACCAGCGGTAGTACTTGCAGGATTGGGATTTTTGTTGGCAGTATTACTTGGTGTAATTAGTAAAAAATTTGAAGTAAAAACTGATCCGATTGTTGAAAGAGTTAGAGAAGCACTTCCTGGAGCTAACTGTGGAGCTTGTGGATATCCTGGATGTGACGGATGTGCAAATGCAATTGCAAAAGGTGAAGCTGCTGTTTCTGCTTGTGTAATTGGTGGACAATCTGTAACAGATGCTGTTGCAAGCGCAATGGGAGTTGAATCAGCTGGTGCAGGTGAAAAACAAGTAGCTGTTGTTAAATGTAATGGTACATGTGAAAATGCAAAAGATTTATATGATTACGCAGGACTTGATGATTGTAGAGCACAAATTGCACTTTTTGGTGGAAAAAAAGCCTGTAATTATGGTTGTCTAGGATGTGGATCCTGTGTTAAGGCATGTGAATTTGATGCTATACATATGGTTAATGGAGTAAGTGTAGTTGACAAAGAAAAATGTGTAGCTTGTGGAGCTTGCGTTAAAATTTGTCCAAAAAATATAATAGACCTTGTTCCTTATTCACAAAAAGCAATTGTAAAATGCTCATCACATGATAAAGGAAAAGATGTTAGAGGAAATTGTAAAGTTGGATGTATTGGTTGTTCAATTTGTGCAAGGACTTATCCTGAAGGATTTGCAATGGACAATTTCTTATCTAAAGAAAAAATTTCTGATAATTTAGATATTGAACTTTTAAAACAAGCTGCTGAAAAATGTCCAGCTAAATGTATAGATGTCGAATAAAATTATGATCACCGATTATTTTCGGTGGTCTTTTTTTATTAAATTGACATCGATATATTTTAAATGATAAACTCTAATAAGAGGTGTTTATGAAAGTTAAAAGAAAAGATATAATAGTTGTTGTATTACTTTTAGTTTTAAGTATATTAATGGCTTTTTTTGTGCAGAAATTTAAATCTGATCAAAATGGAAGTTATTTGAGAGTAGAACTTAATGGAAAAGAATATGGCAAATATCCTCTAAATAAAAATAAAACTTTTAAGATTAAAGTTAATGATGATGAATATAATGTAGTTGAGATAAAAAATGGAAAGGTTAAGATGACAGAGGCAAATTGTAGGGATTTGATTTGTACTCATATGCCAAAAATTAGTAAGGTTGGGGAGACTATAGTTTGTCTACCTCATAGACTTATCTTAGAAATTGTCAATGATGATACAAGTGATGATGAAATTGATAAGGTGGTTAAATGAATAAAAAATATTTGAAAATTTATGTGAATTTAGCACTTTTTACGGCTTTGTCTCTTGCTATTTCTTTGATTGAATCTATGGTCCCAATGCCAGTGCCAATTCCTGGTGCGAGATTGGGATTTTCTAATATAATAATATTAATTGCTATTTATTTTTATGATTATAAAAAAGCTTTGACTGTTAGTATTTTAAAATCATTTTTATTGGTTTTGATTACAGGTTCAGTAATGAGCTTTTTTTATTCGATTGTAGGTGCGATTTTTTCGACAAGTGCTATGTATTTTGCTATTAAAAAATTAGATGATGATTTTTCTCTAATAGGTGTTAGTGAAATAGGGGCATTTTCCCATAATTTAGGTCAAATTATAGTAGCTATATTTTTTATGCAAAATATTAAAATGTTTTATTATTTTCCAATTTTAGTATTTATTGGTATATTTACTGGATTTTTTGTTGGTTTAAGTACAAGCTTTATGATAAAGCATTTGGAAAAAATTGGTGTTTTTAATGAATAAGAAGATTAAAGATTTAGATATAAGTCTAAGACCAAGAGAAAAACTTAAAAATGAAGGCTTTGATTGTCTAAGTGATGAGGAATTGTTGGCGATTTTAATAGGAACTGGATCTAAAAAGAAAAATGCCATTGAGCTTAGCAGAGAAATTTTCTCAAAATTTTCTACTGACGAGCTCTTGTCAATTTCTATTGAGGAGCTTTCTACAGTAGATGGAATTAAACTAGCTAAGGCTAGTAAGATTGTAGCATCAATCCAGCTTGGTAAAAGGCTTAGTGAAAAGATAGCTAATAAGAAAATTAAGCAAATCACTAGTTGTGATGATGTTTATAATCTTATGAAAAATAAGTTTTTGGACACAAAAAAAGAACATTTCTATGCTATATTATTAGATACAAAAAATGTTATTATAAGTAAGGAATTAATATCTACAGGAGATTTGAACTCTTCTATTGTAAATCCTAGGGAATGTTTTATAGCTGCTGTTAGAAAGAGTGCTAATGCTATAATTTTTGTACATAATCATCCAAGTGGAAATTGTAATCCTTCTAGAAATGATAAAATAATTACAGATAGACTTGTTCAAGCTGGAAAAATTTTGGATATTAGTGTATTAGACCATATTGTTATTGGAAATGGTAAATATTTTAGCTTTAAAAAAGAGTGTTTAATGTAGGAGAAGAAGATGAAGTTTAGAATTAAGGCTGAAGATCTAGCTATAGATTTAGGTACTAGCAGTATAAAGGTTTTTAAAAAAGAGGATGGTGTTATAATCAATGAACCAAGCGTTTTGGTTTTGGACCATCAAAATAGGCAAATAAAAGCAATTGGTCAAGAGGCAAAAGATATGATTGGAAAGACTCCTGATGAAATTATAATTCAAAGACCGATTGAAAAGGGGGTTATTTCTGATTTTAATTTGACTGAAGCCATGCTTAATCATTATTTTCAACAAATAAACCCAGGTTTTTCTTTGTTACAAGCAAGGGCAGTCGTTTGTGTTCCTAGTGGAATTACTGATATAGAACAAAGGGCTGTCGAAGATGCGGCTTTACATGCAGGAAGTAGAGATGTGATTATGGTTGATGAATCTCTTGCATCTTGTTTTGGAATAGGCCTAAGCCCAGAAGATCCAAGGGGAATTTTGGTTATAAATCTTGGTGCTGGAAATAGCGAGGTTTGTGTAGTTAGTTTAAACGGGATTGTGGCTAGTAAGACCTTAAAAATTGGTGGGGATGATATTGATAAAAATATCCAAACTTTTTTAAAGGAAAATAAAAAATAGAAATAGGTTTAAACACTGCTGAAAAAATCAAAAAAGAAATCCTATCTCTTAGAATCAAGGATAAAAATTTATCTATGGATGTTGAAGGAAGAGATTTATCAGATGCTAAACCAAAAAGAATTAAATTAAAAAGTGAAGAAATTGCAGCTTGTTTGAGTGAATTTGCAGATTCTTTGGTTGAAATGATATATCTTGTTTTAGAAAAAACTCCACCAGAATTATCGAGTGATATTAAAAATGATGGTTTTATTCTAACAGGTGGAATGGCAAAGGTTAAGGGTCTTGGAGAATATATTGAAAAGAAAATTAATTTAAAGTCAAAAATATCAGAAAATCCTGAACTTGATGCTATAAAAGGTGCAGGACTTATCATGGAAAATCCAGATAGGTTTTTAAAATATCAAAGTAGGTAAGTATGTCATATAGAAGAAAAAAGAAAAGTAACAAATCTTTTATTATCACGATAATTTTATTGGTTTTATTAATCTTTGTATCAAGCATTTCTGATGGTTTGGTTAAGGCTGGTAATAATGCGGTTAATACTATATTTATGCCAGTAAATAAAATTTCATATTCAATTTCATCTGAGTTGATTAAGGCTGTAGAAGATACAATAGGATCTAAGCAAACAAGGTCTGAAATTGAAAAGTTGAAAATTGAAAATAAAAATCTCTTAAAAGAAAATGCAAATTTAAATGAAATCATTAATAGAAAAGATTTTCTAAAGGCTGAAAAAAAGGCTATGAAAAATGAAAAATATGATTATATTAAAGCTCAAATAATCAGCTCTGATGTAAAAAGCATGCAAGAATCATTTTTTATTGATAAGGGAAAGAAAGATGGCTTAAAGGTTAATGATGTTATTTTACAAGCTATAGGTGATAGCGAATATTCCTCAGCTGTTATTGGAAAAGTTGTAAAAGTCAATGCTACTACAAGTAAAGTAGAAACTATCAAAAATTCATCAAATGATGTATCATTTATAAACTCTAGAAGCGGAGATTATGGGGTAATTGATGATTTTAAAAATAAAACCATATCAGGCTATATGTTAGAAGTTTCAAGCGATGCTAAAAAATCAGATATTCTTCTAACAAGTGGAATAGGTGGAGTTTATCCTAAAGGCTTATATTTGGGAGAAATTTCAAATGTATATATGAGCAAAGATTCTTTGAGAAAAAATGTAAATATAGATTCTCCTGTGGATTTCACTCATTTGTATAGGGTTTTGGTTTTAAGAAGGTAAGGTGCTTATATGAATAAATTAAAAACATTTATAGTTTCATTAATATCTTTTATCTTACAAATAACAGTGTTTTCAAAGATAGATATATTTGGTGCTAATATAAATATAATTATTGGACTAGTTATTTCACTTTCTCTTATTTTAGGATCAAAAAGCGGGGCTTATGCCGGTCTAATTATTGGTTTAATGGAAGATTTGATGTTTTCTAAAATAATTGGAATTAGGGCCTTATCATATTTTTTGATTGGCCATATTGTAGGAGATGAAAGATTTAGATTTAATAGTGACAAAAATACTGGATTAATTTTAAGTTTTGCCTTTACCATAGCTAATTTTATTTTTGTAAGCCTAATCACTTACTTATTTAAGTCAGATATGATTGTTATAAAAAATTATCTATTTTTACCACTATTGGTAGAAGCAGTATTAAACACTATAATTTATCTAGTTTATCATTTTATAGTAAAAAAATTAATGTATATTCCAACATATAGAATATAGAGGTGTAAGTTTTGAAAAAACAAAAAGAAAGTAGGATTACCCTATTACAAATTGTTTTTGCCTTGATGTTTGTGGCAGTATTTATAAAATTATTTATACTAATGATAAACCAAGGTGATCATTATAGGGACCTATCTGATAATAGAAAAGTTCAAGAAGTGGACGAAATAGCAAGTAGGGGAGATATTTTAGATAGAAATGGAAATATCCTTGCTACAACTGTCCCTTCATTTGCTGTGCAATTATACAAAGATCAATTAACAAATTTAGATGATAAAGAAAGAATTGATGCTGTAACTACCTTAGTTAATATATTAGAAGAAGCAGGAGTCAATTATCAAAATGATTTTGATATTAGATTAAATTCTTTTCAATATAAAACAACAGATGATTATTTTAAAGAAGAAAAATCTCCAGAGGATAAAATAGTAGATACTATAATCGATAATAATTTAATAAGAGAATTAGTAGAGTCTACTAGTGATAAAAATGGCATAAAATATGAAACCATGAAAACAGCTCTTCTTGCATTGAAAAAAAGAGGAATAGACATACCTCTTTTAGTTAGTCAAAAAGATAGAGAAATTAAGCTAAGATACAAGGATAATGCAAAAAGTAAATTAAAATCTATAAATCACACAATAAACGAAGATCCAGTAGATGTTGTAGTTAGTGAAATTGGAGAAGATAAATCAGTAATAAGAAATATTCTTGAAAATAATCAAGCAAGAATTCTAGCCTATAATATATTAAAAGATAAAAATCTTCAGTCTAATGTTATTTTAAAAGATTATACCCTTGCTGCTGATGAAAAATTTATCCAAAAAAAAGCTAGCTTACATCACGGATATCCAGAAATTAAGTTAAATACAAAGGCAAGCGATGATTTTTATAATATAGTCAAAAAAACTTCTATTAAAGAATTTTTAAAATCAGCATCCTTAAACGAAGATGATGGTTCTTATAAGATACCAGCAGATGTTTTGATAGAAAAGTTAGAAAATAAAGGTGTTTACGCGAATTTTACTACAGAAGTAAAGACAGAGACTAAAGATGATAAAAATATTTATTCTGTTGACTTAAATTTCAAAAATTCTCAAGCAGGTGATCCTGCTGAGGAATTAGCTAATCTTGCAGATAAACATCACTTGCTTAAAGATGTAGTGTTAGATAAGGATTTTAAATATTTAGCACAAAATGCAAATGTTAAAAATAGTGTTTATCCTTCAATAGATATAAGTAATGACAAAATAGAAAAATGGGATTACACATTTAATGTGGGGAAAAAAGATTTCTTTGAACATTATGCAAGCTTGGATAAAAATCAACCAAGAGATAAGGTTATAAAAAAATTATCAAAAGCTAAAGATGCAAAAGAAATTTTAGACTACATCAAAAAAGTCTCAAATATTAAAAATAATAATAACTATGAAGCTTGTGGAATTTTAACAATTGATAATATAATTAATAGGCAAGGCTCATATGGATTTAGGCCAATTAATTTGGTTTATAATCTTGATGAGTCTACAGTTCTAAGGATAGAAGAAAATATAGATAAGGCAAAGGGAATAAATGTTGCAACAATTCCAATTAGGTCTTATCCAAACAGAAATCTCGCAAGTCATGTATTAGGATATATGGGACCAATTGCTACTGATGATGAGGTAGAGAGATATGTAAATCAGGATTCTTATTTAAGAGATGAAATTGTAGGAAAAACTGGAATAGAAGAATCTTATCAGGATACCTTAAGGGGTAAAAATGGAAAAAGTATAGTTACTGTGGATTCATCTGGAAACAGAATCCAAACTTTATCACAAATCCCATCAGAACCTGGAAATGATGTTTACCTAACTATTGATGCGAATTTGCAAAATCAAGCAGAAAAGTCACTAGCAAAAATATTAGAATCAATAAGAACTGGAAAGGCTTATACTTCTGAATATGGTGATTTTACACCTGAAAAATCAGCATCATATGCAACAAGTGGGGCTGTAGTTGTAAGTAATGTAAAAACTGGTGAAGTATTAGCAATGGCATCATATCCGAATTATGATCCAAATTTATTTTCTACAGGTATATCAGAAACTGATTGGGATAGCTTACAAGTTCCAGATAATTCTTCAGTAATAGAAGCTAGGCCTATGATGAACTTGGCTAGTCAAACTGCGGTGATGCCAGGTTCTACATTTAAGCTAGTAACATCCCTTGCAGCTTTAGAAAAAGGCTTAGACCCACAAAGATTAAACTACTGTAATGGCTTTATGGATATTGGGAATAAAAGATTTTCTTGCTTGATTTGGTCTACTACAGGTCATACTCATGGTGAGGAAAATTTATATGATGCAATAAGAGATTCATGTAACTATTATTTTTATTGTTTAGCTTTAGGTGAGAATCCATCAACACATAAAAGTTTAGGAGTGAAATTAGAATTAAATGATATAAAAAAAGCTGCTGAAATACTAGGTTTGAATAAAACTACTGGGATTGAAATAAATATCCCACAAGAGACAGTTGGCAATATACCTTCAACCGAAAAAAAACTTGAAGTAACCAAGTCTATGATGAAAAAATATCTTGAAAAAGATTTGGCTAATTATATTAAGGGAAATACTAAAAAATCAAAAAAAGATATTGAAAATGATATATCTAAGCTAATTAAATTAGCTGACAATCCTAAGGCTGTAGATAGAGTGAGATTAGCGGAAATAGTTGATGGAATGGGATATGAGCCATTCAAAATCAAAAATGGTGATACAGCAGGGCTAGTAGATACATTAAAATATACTTTTTTAAATCAAGCTAAATGGGATATTACTGATATGTTAAATATTGTAATTGGACAGGGACAAAATTCATATACACCATTACAAATGAATAGGGTGATTTCAACAATATCAAATGGTGGATATTTAAATAAATATACTTTAATCAATCAGGTTAAAGACCATAACTCTAAAAATACTTTATTTAAAAATCAGGTTAAAAATAAAAAAATAAATATTAAAAATTTTAGATATTTAGAAGATATTAAACATGGAACATTATTAGTTGCACAAAATAATGCTATTTTGAATAAGATGCCATTAGAGGTTGGAGTGAAAACTGGAACAGCAGAAGTAGAGGGTAAAAATCCAGATGGTAGTTATTATGAGCCATATGCGTGGATGGTTGGATTTGCTCCATATGATGATCCAGAAATAGCTATTTCTATAATTTTAACTCAGGGTATTATTTCATCAAATGTTTCACCAGTATTCAGGGATATTGTTTGTAAATATTTTGATATAAAAATAAATCCTGAAGATCAAAGTATTGTTGTTGATAAAAAAGATGACAATAAAGATGAAAACACAAATAAGCAGGATCAAAACAATATGGAAAATCAAGATAATATAGAAAATAATACAAATGGAGAATAATATGAAGGTATTTTTAATAAATTCGACAAATCATAATGAAGCTAAATTTATAAAAGAACTTTCTGATAAACTATCTAAAGATAAATCCCTATTACTTCTTTCTTTTCAAAGAAAAAAGGATGAAAATATAGAAGATTTATTTGATATGGGAGGAATGATCACATATGACATATGTGATTATTTCCTTGGTATTGTTGGACTTGATAAGATTATCAAAAAATATAAGGAGAACTTAGATTTTGCAATATCACCCTTAGTTCAAGGAAAATATGATATAAAAAAAGAAGATATTGATGAGTTATTAAATGAAATTTCTGATTATGACTATTTAATAATCTATGGTCTGTATTCAAAATTATTAGATGAGAAAAAAGAAATTCAGATATTAAATGAAGATGAATTAGATAAGAATATAAATTCTAATTATTTTTATATAGAAACGGATGACAAATATTTTGATATAAGAGAAAAAAGAGACCTAATACTTGGAAAATCTTCAAAATATATAGGCTTAAAAACAAAAAATAATTCTTTTGACAAGATAATTTCTAATTTATTGGAAGATAAGAAAGAAGAAATTGATAAAATCGGATTTTTTGAAAAATTAAAGAAGAAACTTGCCCAATGAAATCTTTTATATTTGTAGATTACAAAGAAAAAGCCTTTGGAAAAATTATTGATAATAAATTATACGAATTAAAATTTTACTCACCATACCTATATAATATTTATAGGGCTAAAGTCGTAGGTAAAATTGATTCTATAAATGCTTATTTTTTATTATATGATAAGGACAAAAAGGCTTTTTTGAAATCAAATAAAAAATTCAAAATTGGAGATAGCCTAATAGGGCAAATTGTAAAAGAAGAATTTGACGACAAGCTTGCTAATTTTAGCGCTAACTTTAGGATTGAAAACCAAGATTATTTTTTATATAGGTTTAAAAATAAGGGCTATCCAATCTTAAAAAAAGGAAGAAAGAAAAATCCTAAAACTTATAAAGACCTTTTAGATATTAAAAATTCACTTATTGATGAGGAAAATTTTACACCTTCTCCTAAATTATTAAAAAGCTATAATGAATTTGACTTATATTTAGAAGAGAACAAAGGTTACTATTGCCAAGAAGTCGATATAAGAAATAATAAAATAATTTATGATTCTTTAAAAACTATTGGTGATGAAAAAATATATAAGGGTGAGCTATCTATAATAATAAATAAGCTAGAAACCTTATGTTTTGTAGATGTAAATTCTTCAAAGAAAAGATCTACAATGGATAAGGATGACTTTTATTATAAGGTAAACGAGGACTTAATTGATTTCATTTTCTACAATTTAAAACTTAGAAACATTGGAGGAATGATTGTAATAGATTTCTTAAAATCTTCCTATAATTATAAATTAGTAGAAATAATAAATGAGAATATAAAAAAATACTTCAAAATATATACCATTTATGGATTTACCAATATGGGCTTATTTGAAATTTCAATAAAAAGAGAAGGCGAAAGCCTTATAAAAAAACTAAAAGAAAAAGAGCTTATCTAATCGATAAGCTCTAATTTTTTTCTATCAAAATTATTTACTATATTTTCCTTATATTTTTTATTTAATCTTTTAATCCTATACTCAATCTGCATGGCCTTGATTTTGTTATCAACTTTTTTATAGAAAACAAGCTTGCAAGGTCTTCTTGCTCTTGTATATTTTGCTCCTCTTCCTTTATTGTGTTTATCCAACCTATTTTTAATATCATTGGTCCAACCAGTATATAGGCTATTATCAGAGCATCTTAATATATAAACGTATGCGTCATCCATTAAAACAAATCACCCAAAACATTTTTAATAATATCATAAGAAAATCCCTTAGATGCCAAAAACCTATAAATCTTATTCTTTTCATCAGTACTTTCCTTTTTTCTAAGAGCAAAATTATAGGCTTTTTCATATTCCTCATCATAGGAAATTTTATTTAAATACTTATCAATAAGTTTGTCATCAATAAATTTGGTCTTTAACTTATATCTTATCTTACCCTTAGACCAATTTGCTATGTTGGATTTATCATTAATATAAGACTTTACATAATTTTCATCGTCAATCAACTTGTACTCATTTAAAAAATCAATAACCCTATCAATTGACTCAGAAGAATAGTTTTTCTTCTTTAACTTATAAATAAGGTCATAAGAAGTCTTAGCCCTATAAGAAATTTGCCTTAAAGCCTCATTCTTACACCTATTAAAATCATCTTCACTTAAAATTTTCTTATAAAGATTAAAATCTAAATCCTCATCTTTTGTAATATTTAAATCATTAAAAAAATCATAAGAAATATAAAAAATTTCCCTAGATATGGTAAGTTTTACCAGATTATACTTATCAGAATACTCAATATTTTCAACAATCATAAAGACTCAATAGCATTCATAACAATAGGAATTACCATTGATAGAGCAACAACTACAGCAAAAATTCTTAGAATTACTTTACTTTTAGATTTCTTTTTCATTAAATCACCTCTAAATCTCTCTTTCTTAACAGTATTTTACTATAAGTCTAATTTTTTGTAAAACTTAAAAAAATATCAAAAAAAAATTTGAAAAAAATTTTTATTTATGGTATTATATTTAAGTCGAAAGAGACAGGCCATAGTAAATATAAAAAATTTTCAAAATTATTTTAAAATTTACTTGACAAGTGATTCAATTGGATGTATACTTATATAGTAAGTTATTATTTGGTGGGTATGGTCCAGTTGGTTAAGACACCTGGTTGTGGCCCAGGAGATCGAGAGTTCGAATCTCTCTACTCACCCCATATGCGGGATTGGCGGAATTGGCAGACGCGCTAGACTTAGGATCTAGTGAGATTTTCTCGTGAAGGTTCAACTCCTTTATCCCGCACCAGAATAAAAAAGAGCGTTGATAAAACAACGTTCTTTTTTTTATGTTTGGGAAATGTGTTGGTAACGATATTGTTATTCACTTTTTTATTGTCCACTTAAGTGATTAGAGCGAACGAAAGAGATCCAAACAAAAAACCACCTGCTATGCAGGTGGAGGGATTAAGCTTTAACTTCAAGCACCAAGAAAACCTCCTTAAAGTATAGATACTTATAAAGATGGCAGAAAAATCATAGATATCAGAGACTTAAAAAAGCTTAAAAAAAGCAAAGTCCCTATAAGCATAAAGACCAGCACTAAAGTGCGTAATCTTCTCAGATACTGCGACTGCTACTCAGATGGTAAAGCTATCAGTATATACCGAGGTCATCAGCCTTATGATGATACAGAGCTACGCACCGTAAAAGGCTGGAGGAAGATATATAGAAAGCCGATATCTGAAGATTATATCTTTTCTATGCGTGCCAATCGCCAAGGCGGGGAATGGTACGACTACTGCTTTGCAGAGGATACTATCGAACTTTCAGAAGATTAAAAAGAGCTTATAGGAGCAGAAAGGCGAGAAGAAAGAAAGCTCCGAGAAGCTCGTAAAAGGCGAGAAGAGTATCAGCGCAAAAGGGCAGAGGGCTACTGGAAAACAGCTTGGCAATGGCTTTCTGAGGATCAAAGAAAAGTCGAAGATGACTCTTATCCTGAGGAAAGATATAACTGGCTCTATGATGAAGCTGCAAACAGCTTTGAGCAAGCAAAAAAGCCTTTCTATTACTACAGTGAGTATGACACGGTAGAGGTAAGCGAAGAAGAGTATGAAGAGCTTAAAAACCAATATATATCAAGGTTTGGCGGCTGGGAAAAGATAGACCTAGAGCACACAGAATACAATGGAAAAAAATGGTATTAATTAGACGGGGGATTCTGTCTTTTTTGTTAAAGAGTAAAAGTCCCGCTTGGAAAGGTAAAAAAACAGAAGTCAAACATTCATATATTAAAATTATTCATATATAAATTTGACATTAGAAAGACATATGCTATAATGTTCATATAAACATATACTCATATAAACGGAGGTGATAATGATAACTATCAAAGATGAGGAAATTTTATTTGAGTTAGCTAATCTTTTTAAGGTTTTTGGCGATTCGACTAGGCTTAGGATTATGAATGTGCTTTTTAGTGGGCCTACTTCTGTAGGCGAAATTGCAGAAGTCTTGGATATGAGCCAGTCGGCTATAAGCCACCAGCTAAAGAGCTTGAAGGATAACAATTTGGTCAGTTCCAAGAGAAGTGGCAGGTCAGTGTACTACGAACTTGCCGATGACCACGTCAAGACGATTTTTAAGACAGGATTAGAACATATTAAAGAATAGGAGAATATAATGAAAGTAAAATACAAAGTAGAAAGTGATGACCTATGTCCAAATTGTGCAGCAAAGATTGAAGAGGCTGTTAAGAAAATTGATGGAGTGAATGATGCCAACCTATCATTCCTAACTTTGAAGCTAAAGATGGAATTAGCTGATGGTGCTGATGAAGATGCTATCTTTGATGAGGCTAATAGACTTGCTGATAAACTTGAGCCAGGGACTGTCTTAGTGAGGTAGGATATGCTTGAGTCTATGACAGATTCTCATAAAAAGGAGCTTAGTAAACTTATATCTATAGGTATTTTTACTGCTATATTAGCAGTATTAAGGAATACTATAGGTGAAAATATATGGATTGTGGGAGGTTTTTTATTAGCCTACTTGCTATCCGCATGGAATGTTTTGATAAAAGGGTTTAAGGGAATCATCCGTGGCCAGGCCATGGATGAGAACTTCCTTTTGTCTATTGCATCAATTGCAGCCTTCATCCTAGGCCAATATATAGAAGCAATTGCTGTAATACTTTTTTATAATTTTGGTGATTTATTTGAAAATATAGCAAGCCATAAGTCCCGCCAAAACATAGAAGAACTCCTAGACTTAGTGCCTGATGTGGCCAATAAGGTAAACCCAGATGGTTCTACTACAGAAATCGACCTAGATGATGTAGAAGTAGGAGATATCCTCCTGGTTCGTGATGGTGAGAAAATTGGTGTGGACGGTGTCGTTATAGAAGGCCATGGTCTACTTGATACATCCTCTGTTACTGGAGAATCCATGCCAGTAGAAGCCGAAGTAGGGTCTGAGATTATATCTTCATCTCTTCTTACTGAAGGGATTATCAAAATGGAAGCTAAGAAAGAATTTGATGATTCCGTTGCTGCAAAAATTATGGAGATTATAGAAGATTCCGCAGAAAGTAAGTCTCAAAGTGAAAAAATGGTAACAAGATTTGCCAGAATCTATACCCCAATTGTTGTAGCTATTGCGCTTATAGTAGCTATCATACCTCCCCTATTTTTTGGAAGAGATTGGTATGACTCTATATTCTTGGCAGCTACATTTTTAGTAATATCATGCCCATGTGCCCTAGTATTATCAGTCCCACTAAGCTTTATGTCAGGCCTTGGCCTAGCTAGTGAAAATGGAATCCTTATAAAAGGAAGCCAGTATTTTGAAGGACTAAATAATGCCAAAGTCCTATTATCAGACAAAACCGGAACCCTCACTACAGGGAATTTCAAAGTAAAAGATATAGAATATTTTACTGACCATGATAGGGAAAAAATCCTCGATTATATATATAATATCGAGCTAATGAGTACCCATCCTATCGCAAAAGGGATCGTAGAAAGTCTAGACCGTGATGAAAAACATGATTTGTTTGAAGAAGTAACCAATGAAAAGGGCCTTGGTGTAAGAGCTACTAGCAAGGATGGCGACATAATCAAGATAGGTTCTGCTAGATTTATTGGCTATGATGGAGAAGAAAATGACAGGGCAATCTATGTATCTATAGATGACAAGCTTGCTGCAAAAGTAATAATCGAAGATGAAATCAAAGACCAATCATTTGAAACTATAGAAGATCTTCACAACCATTTTGAAAATATAGCTGTAGTATCAGGCGATGGCAAAAATGCAGTTGAAGAAACAGCCAAAGAACTTGGCCTAGATGACTACTACGCAGAAGTCATGCCAGACCAGAAGCTAGAAATTATGAAAGGCTACCAAGATAAAGGACTTCCTACAGTCTTTGTAGGAGATGGTATCAACGACGCCCCAGTCCTTACCAATGCAGATGTTGGTATATCAATGGGAGAAACAGCATCTGACCTTGCTATAGAATCATCCGATATACTCGTAGTTAACGGAGAATTTAGAGAGATGAGCAAGCTAATGAAAATCTCAGACCTTACCAATAGGACAGTAAGGCAAAACGTGACTTTCATAATGGCAGTCAAAATAGGAATCCTAATAGCAGGACTACTAGGCTATGCAAATATGTGGCTAGCAATATTTGGAGATGTTGGAGTTACAATAATAGCAGTCCTATGGTCAATGAGGATACTAAAAAAGAAAATATAAATACATTCCCTAGGAAAGTCATGAACTTAACTAGGGATTTTTTATTTGGAAAATTAGAGGAAAAAGTAAAACGAAGTGGACTTCCTTGAGCGGAGCAATAGCGAAGTCGAAAGGTCTAGCTTTTTACCTCCGTTCATTACAATTATAACCTATTTTACTCGATTTTAATACACTTGTGACTAAATAGGGTATAATTGTGATAGTCACATGCACAATCAAAAAAGGGGTTTTCATGAACGAAAAAACTTTATTACATACAAGTTGGAGATGAAAATACCATATAGTATTTACATCAAAATACAGTAGACAAGTTAGGCGAGTTTTTGCTCGTCTTTTTAGTACCATAAATAGTGTAAGAAAGAAAGTTATTTCTATCTTGCACTATTTTTGTATAATGAAGGAGTAGTATGACGATCGTCTTTTAGGGTTAAAATATCCGTCACAAAAACTGTCAACTACCTCTTCATTATTCATATTCGGTTAAGCAGGTTGGGCAAAACGTCCGTGTCACGAGCTAAAATGAGTGTAATGGTGCAGGTAGGAACTACAAATCAAAAGAAAGAGAGTAATAAAATGATATCTATAGGAATAGATATAGCAAAAGAAAAATTTACATTCTGTGCACTAGAACAAGGTAGCAAAATCATTTGGAAGCCTTTTGATATTGATATTAACAAAACAAAAGTAGAAGAATTTTCAAATAAACTAGAATCATTAAACGAAGAAGTCAAGATAATCATGGAAGCAACAGGTAAATACCACCTTCCAATCCTCTATGAATTAAAAGACAAAGGATACTTTGTAACTGTGGTAAATCCTTTAAAAATGAAACAGTTTTGTCGAGTACTCAACTTTAGAAAAGCAAAAAATGATAATATAGATGCCATACAAATAGCAGAATATGGCTTGATGTACTGGAAAGAATTACAAGAATACAAAGTAGATTCAGAAAGTTTCAGAGTCCTAAAAGAATTAAACAGATCCTATCAGCACTATATGGAATTAAGAATCAATCAAATGAATTTCATAGATCAAACAATAAATCAAACATTTCCAGGAATAAAAAAACTAATTCCACACGCTTCAGGAGACTTTTCAAAAGATAAACTCTTAGACTTCTTAGAAATACGGTGGCATAAAAACCTAGTATTAGAAAAACCAGAAGAAAAATTCATAGAAGATTTTAAAAACTGGGCAAAAGAAAAGAGATACCATCCTAATTCTGATAAAGCTAAATCCATATACAAGCTCGCAGAGGAAAGTATCTCAACTCAACCTTCTAATAGCTCATATATAAAGACTAGCATACAAGAAGGAATAGAATTGATAAAGCATATAAATCAAATTCTACATACTATTTTATCACAAGTGATAGAAATTTCCGAGTCCTTAGAAGAATATCAAGAAGCAAAGAAATTCTCAGGAATATCAGATAAATTAGCAGTGCAAATTACAGCAGAATTTGGAGACTTATCAAAATTTAAAAACAAAAAAAGTTTAATATCATTTGTAGGAATAGATTCACCACCATATGAGTCAGGTAACTTTAAAGCAGATCAGAGAAAAATAACAAAAAGAGGAAATGCAATACTAAGAAAAGTAGGTTATCAAGTTATGAAATGCATGATGAGCGCAAAAGATACTGAAAATGATATATATCTATATATGATAAAAAAGAAAAAGATGGAAAGGCTAAGAAGATTTGTAAATTTGCAGGATTAAATAAATTCTTAAGAATATACTATGCAAAAGTTATGGCATCAAAACAAGAAAAGAAGTTATTAAAAGTAGCCTAGAATCAAGAATGCAATAGTTGAACAAGCCGATTGTAACCGGCTTATTTGTTGTGCTCAAATTTAAACTCTAAACAACAAGGAGAAAAGGAAAAATAATTCGCTTTTCTCCTTGACTTTTGTTAGCAGGTTTTTATGGGAAGATACCGAAGTGGAAAACGGAACGGTCTGTAAAACTGTTGGATTAGCTTTCGTGGGTTCGAATCCCACTTGTCCCACAACTCAAGGCAGACCTAAAATGCTAGGAAATCACAAATCTAAAGTCATAGCGACTACTTAAAAAGCTTAGGAATAGGAGATTTTATGAAGACAGAAGAACTCAAAGGAATAGGTTTAAATTATGAACAGATAGCGGCAGTTTTTAAGTTAAAATGACATCTAAATTGTTTAAATGTATAAAAATTTTTATTATTTTAAATTTCTATTTATTTTCAGGATAATATTTTTTAAATTGGGTAAATATATTGATAGTAAACTATCTAATAAATTTTAATTGCATATAACTTTATCAATACTTAAAAATAGTATATAATTTTACTAATAGGAGGAAAAGTTTTGCGAGATATTAAAAGAGTAGTTTTAAAATTAAGTGGTGAAGCACTTGCAAAGGATAAGGGATTTGGTTTTGATGATGAAACTATTGATCTTATCTGTGAAAATATTAAAAGAGCCAAGGACAAGGGATTAGAAATTGCCATAGTTGTTGGTGGTGGAAATTTCTGGAGAGGAAGAAGTGGAAAACATATTGAAAGAGCAACTAGCGATACCATAGGTATGCTAGGAACTGTAATGAATGGTTTAAGACTTCAAGATACTTTAGAAAAAATGGGAATTGAAACAAGGCTTATGACAGCTATTAATATGCAAGAAGTTGCAGAGCCTTATATAAGAAGAAGGGCTGTAAGACATCTTGAAAAGGGAAGAATTGTTATTTTTTCTGCAGGAACAGGATTACCATATTTTTCAACTGATACAACAGCAT
The DNA here is from genome assembly GCF_000173355.1 of Anaerococcus hydrogenalis DSM 7454. Lineage (GTDB taxonomy): Bacteria > Bacillota > Clostridia > Tissierellales > Peptoniphilaceae > Anaerococcus > Anaerococcus hydrogenalis. The sequence continues at coordinate 73,659 of NZ_ABXA01000003.1, read as the reverse complement.
CTCTTAGAGCTTTGGAAATTGGCGCTGACATGATTTTATTAGGTAAAAAAGGTACTGACGGAATTTATGATAAAGATCCTAATAAATTTGATGATGCCATTAAATATGAAAAATTAACCTATAGTGAAATTTTACAAAAAAGGTTAACAATTATGGATTCTACAGCTACAAGTTTGTGCATGGATAATGAAATGCCAATTCTTGCTTTTGGAATCGATAATCCAGAAAATTTGGTTAGGATAGTTGAAGGAAAAGATATTGGAACAATTGTAAAGGAGAGTTTTGATGTACGATAAAATTATTAAAGATACAGAAAGTGCTATGAAAAAGGCTTGCGAGTCTTTTGAAATTAGAATTTCTAAAATTAGAGCAGGAAGAGCTAATGATTCAATTTTGGATGGATTAACATTTTCATATTATGGATCTCAAACACCTATTAATCAAGCTGCTACAATTTCTACACCAGAACCAAGACTTTTAGTTATCAAACCTTGGGATAAGTCAAATATCAAAGAAATTGAAAAGGCTATTAATAAGTCTGATATCGGTATTAATCCACAAAATGATGGAGAAGTAATAAGACTTCCATTTCCAGCTTTGACTGAGGAAAGAAGAAAAGATTTAACTAAACAAGTTAATGAATATTCAGAAGATAGTAAAATTCAAATTAGAAATATCAGAAGAGATTCTTTGGATACAGCAAAAAAAGGTGAAAAATCTGCCGATCTAACTGAAGATGATTTATTCTCAATAGAAGAAGATATTCAAAAAATCACTAAAAAATATATAGATAATATTGAAAAAATAGCAGAAAATAAAAACAAAGAATTGCTAGAAGTATAAGTGAATAAATTTGATAAGTTAAGGGCTTTTTTAAATAAAGATATAGGTATGAGAAAGATTAATTCAAATATTTTATCATTATTTTTAAAACAATTAAGCCTACTTATTGACTCATCGGTATCTATATACGATAGTCTATTGATAATAATTGACCAAAGTCTTGATAAGAAATTGAACAAGGCTTTGGTCAATATATCTTTATCTTTAAAAAATGGCAACGGAGCCTACGAATCTTTTCTAAAAGAGGAAAAGGCGTTTGGAAGCATTATTACAGCCTTTATTAGAAGTGGAGATGCCAGTGGCAAAATGCCTGAAATACTCGATGAGTTATCAGGATATTTGACCGAAGAAAGTAAAAATAAAAATAAAATTATAGAAGCGCTAATTTACCCTATAATTTTATTAGTTGTTACAATTGTTGTAGTTATTCTCATACTTACAAAAGTTTTGCCTACTTTTATAGAAGTTTTTGAGGATAATGGGACAAAACTTCCTAAGTCTACAAAAATTCTTTTAGAAAGCTCATCATTTATAAGTGAAAATGGCCTATACATACTTTTATTTGTATTGATTTTTGTATTTTTAATTTTCTTACTTAGGCAAAGAGAAGATTATAGGTTTAAAATCGATAAATTTTTGTTTACTAGTATATTTTTTAAGAAGTTTAGGACGATTAATATAGAATATAAGATGTCATCCTTATTATTTATTTTAAAAAAAGGTGATGTAGATATAATTGAGAGTATAAATATAATAAAAAAAATCTTTCAAGAATTTATATCTTAGACATATTTTGGATAAGGTTCAATACAGTCTAGAATTAGGAAATTCCTTGTCAGATTCACTTGAGAATGAAAATGTTTTTACGAAATTATTTATAGCTATGATAAGAGTAGGAGAAGATAGTGGAGATATGGTTGATTCTCTTAGAAAATCAAAAGATTATTATGCTAACGAATACATATATAGGTTAAAAAGACTTTCAAGCATGGCTGAACCATTTTTGATTTTATTTATGGCTTTGCTTGTAGGTTTTGTTGTTTTTTCGGTTGCTATTCCCATGTTTGATTCAGTTAATAATGTTAATTTTTAAGGAGCAGTCTATGGTAAAAAAATTAAAAAGTAAAAAGAAAGCTTTCACCTTAATTGAACTTATTATAGTAATTGCAATTATAGCCTTACTTGCTGCAATTGCTATACCAAAATACAAAATGTCAAAAGAAAAAGCAGCAATTACTGCCCATAATGCAAATATTTCAATGTTAAAAACAGCAGCTAGTTTAAAATTAAATGAATCTAGTTCGAGTGATAAAACTATAGAATGGTCAGATGGGAAAGGAGATTACAAAAATTATCTAGATAAGTGGCCAAAAGTTCCTGAAGGTTCAGACAAAATAAAAGGTAAAGAATATACAGTCACAATAAATCCTAAAGATTCATCAATAAGTATAAGTCCAGGTCCTGTTGAATGATTATTATATTTTATTTTTTTATAGGAAGTGTTTTTGGATCATTTGCCCATCTTGTCTGTCAAAGGTCAATAAAGGGAGAAAATATTGCCTTTCCACCAAGTCATTGTGCATATTGTGATAAAAAAATATTAAAAAGAGACTTAATCCCTATAATTTCTTATTTATTTTTAAGAGGAAAATGTAGGTTTTGCCACAAAAAGATCCCGATTTCATATCCAATTTGTGAAATAATAGGGGGTCTTTTATTTATATTTACATTTAAAAAATTTTGTAGTATTCAGGGGATTTTTATATTTTTATCCCTAATAATTGGACTAATAATTTCTATTATAGATTTTAAAACATTAGAAATTCAAATGGTATATGTCTACATTTTAGGTATCTTAGGATTTATTTATAGGATTTTTTATTTAAAAAATTATTTAGGACTTATAAAAATATTTCTTATATTTAGCCTTTTATTTCTAATAATATATTTTTTATCGAAGAAAAATATAGGAGACGGGGATTATTTTTTCTATATATCTTTATTTTTATTTTTAGAAAATGAAAAAATAATATACTTATTATTAGGATCGGTTTGGATAGGGGCCATACCTGCAATTTTTCTTGCTATAAAAAATAAAAGTACCAAAATAATAATGCCTTTTTGCCCTTATATATTTTTAGCCTACATAATAGCACTTTTGTGAGGAAGATATGAAAAAAAGAGCTTTTACCCTAATAGAACTTATAATTACACTAGCCATAATTTCCATGATAGCAAGCCTAATAATGATAAGAACAGGGATAATATCAAAATTTGAAGAGAAAAAAGAAATAGAAAATCTTATATCCGATTTTAATTATTGCAGGGAAAAATCTTTAGCTAGTGGAAATAATTTTGAAATCCAAATTAAGGATGATAAATATAAAATTATAAAATATGCGGACAATAGCCTGGTAAAAGAAGTTGATTTAAAATATATTAGTCCCTTTAACTCTTATAGTTTGATTTTCAAGCCAACAGGAAGTGTTGAAAAAGCAAAGACTCTAGCCTTTTATTCAAAGTATTATAAATATAGGATAATAGTTTCGCCAATAGCGGGGAGGATAAGAAGTGAAAAAGAAAAAAGGATTTACCCTAATTGAAGTTATAATAAGTCTTGCCTTAATAGGAATTATAAGCCTTTATATACTTCCTTCTATTTTTTCTGTATATAAAAATTCTAAAAAGATAAAGGATGATTCTAAATCATTATTTATAATGCAAGAAGTATTGGAAAGATCAAAAGAAAGAGAAATAGGCCAATATGAAGATGAAATAGATGGTATTAAAACTTATACACAAGTCATATCTTATAATGAAAATTTAAAATATATAAAGGTTAAAAACTCTAAATACGAACTAGAAGTGGTGGTTAAAAAATGAGAAAAAAAGGCTTTACCCTTATAGAACTGATATGTGTTCTTGCAATTTCCTCTATTCTTATTCTTTTAATAGATAATATAGTAAAAACTAACTTGTCTATAAGTAAAAAAACTTATGAAGAAGAATTATCCTATAAAAATTCAACCAACTGCATCCTTTATATAGAAAATGTTATAAGAAAAGCAGACAAAATTATAGATATAAAAGATGAAGAAAATTTCAAATTAGAAATTAATGATGGAGATAAGACATCTACATATAGGTTTGGCCAAGAAGAAAATACTCTTTATGTATACATAAATAATATAAATTCATCAAGTCTTAATGAAGCGAAAATTCCTATAGGATTTTGTAAATCATCTAAGATATCCTATGATAAAAAAGACAAGGCCTTTACTATAGCTATAGATTTTTATGAAAAAGATAAAAATTCAAAATATAGAACTTATATTAGGAGGCTAGAATGAAAAAAAGAGGATTTTTATCAGTATATGTACTTTTAATCCTTGTTTTACTATCAATTAGCCTAAGTTTTGTCTACAAGCAAGCAGTAAATAACCAAGATTCAAACAAGGACATATACAATAGAAAAAAAGCAATCTACAAAGAAGAATCTATCTATTCTATAATTTTTGATGATAAGGAAAATTTAATAAAAATATTAGAAGATGTTGATAAATTCAACGATCATTCATGGCATCCTTACAATATAAAATATTTTAATCAAATTGAGAAATTTAGGTGTAAAAAAATATCTGATACATATTTCTCTATAAATAGTGTAAATGAAATAGGTGATTCAAGAGCTGAATTACAAGTGTTATTATACTTAAAAGAAAAATGTGAATTAAAAGAAGAAGAAAAAATTATTTTAGCTGATAAATTCGATGAATTTTATAAAAATATAAAATTTAAGACAAAAGAATTTAAAGAATATGAAAATTATCAGATAAATAATGATAGAGAAAATACTTTTTTAAAAATTAATAAAAACTTAAATATAAAAGATAAAAAAGGAAAATCAAATGAAATATCTGATGAAAAAATTCAAGAAAAAAATGAGAGTAACTTAAAAAACAAAGAGGAAAATTATTCCAATAAAAGTAAAGCACCGATAAGAATTAGTGGTATAGTAATAATTGGAAATGATTTAATTTTGGAAAATGATTTGATTTTGGATGGTTTACTTATAATAAAAGGTGATATTATTTCAAAAAATAAAAGTAAACTTACCATAAATGGACAAATAATATCAGAAAATGATTATTCTAATTTAGTAAAATATTCATACGATAAGGATAAAGCTTTAAATTATATAAATGACATAGAAAATCCAAAATATATAGAAATTAAATCGAAAAAAGTATTTTAATGGAGGAATAAATGAAAATATTAGTTATCAACTGTGGGTCTTCATCTTTAAAATATCAATTATTTGATATGGACAATGAAGAAGTTTTAGTAAAAGGTCTTGTAGAAAGAATTGGAATCGACGGATCAAGACTTAAACAAGAAAAAGGCGAAGACGAATATATTATCGAAGAAGATATGAAAGACCATACTGAAGCTGTAAAACATGTATTTGATGCAATAACTGATAAAGAAAATGGTGTAATATCAGACCTATCAGAAATTGATGCAGTAGGACATAGGTTTGTTCACGGTGGAGAAAAAATTACAAAATCAGTTGTAATTGATGAAAATGTAAGAGAAGCTGTAAAAGAATATTCAAAATTTGCACCATTACACAACCCAGCAAATATGATGGGGCTTGAAGCATGTGAGAAACTTCTTCCAAATGTAAAAAATGTTGCAGTATTTGATACAGCATTCCACCAATCAATGCCAGAAGAAAACTTCCTATACGGAATTGATTATAAATATTATGAAGACCAAGCTGTTAGAAAATATGGTTTCCATGGAACAAGCCATGATTTCATAACACAAAAAACAGCAGAAGTTTTAGAAAAAGATCAAAAAGATTTAAATATGATTTCTTGCCACTTAGGAAATGGATCTTCCATTTGTGCAATTAAAGAAGGAAAATCTTTTGATACAACAATGGGACTTACTCCACTAGAAGGACTTGTAATGGGAACAAGAAGTGGTGATTTAGATCCAACTGTTGTAACATTTTTGATGAATGAATATGGTTACGATACTAAAAAAATGGATAATGTTTTAAACAAAGAATCTGGGGTTTTAGGAGTATCAGGAGTTTCATCAGATTTTAGAGATCTTGAAAATGCAGCAAATGATGGAAATAAAAGAGCAGATATAGCTTTAAAAATGTTTGCTAACAGAGCAAAAAGATATATAGCAGGATACATGGCAGAAGTTGGAAATGTTGAAGCTATAGTATTTACAGGTGGAATTGGTGAAAATTCTATAACAATGAGAGAAAGCATAATGGAAGGTTTCGAACAATTTGGTATCAAAATTGACCCAGAAAAAAATAATGTTCGTGGCGGATGTCATTTAGTTTCTACAGATGATTCTAAAGTTAAGGTATTTGTTATAGCAACTAACGAAGAATTAATGATTGCAAGAGACACTAAAAAACTAGTTTAACTTGACAATTTTAACATTTACTTATATAATGTTTAAGATTGCTAAAACTCATAACTAGGAGGTGTTAGAATGGCAGTACCTAAGAGAAGAACATCAAAAACAAGAAAAAATAAAAGAAGAGCTTCAGCTTACAGATTAAATAAATCATCTTATGTAGAGTGTCCAAATTGTCATGAACCAATGTTACCACATAGAGTTTGTCCAAGCTGTGGTTATCATAAAGGCAAAGAAGTTCTTGAGTTAAATTAAGATAGTGGTAACACTATCTTTTTTTATTATCAAAAATAAGGGGAAATTATGAAAATAATTATAGATACTTTTGGAGCAGATGATGGTATTAAAATTCCTATAGAAGGTGCAATAGAAGCTCTAAAAACTAAAGAATTTATACCATGTTTTTCAGGTGAAAAAGAAAAATAGAAAAAATAATTGATGGTAGAATAAAATCCTATGAAATAATTGATGCTAAAGAAAAAATAGAAAACAATGAAGACCCGGTAAGGGCTATTAGAAAGAAAAAAGAATCAAGTCTTGTAAAAGGATTTAATAAATTAAACGAAGACGGTTATGATGGTCTAGTTTCATCTGGTTCTACTGGAGCAATTCTTGCTAGTGGTCTTTTTATTTCTGGAAGAATAGAAGGTATTAAAAGAGCCTGCATAGCAACAAGTCTTCCAACTTATGAAAATACAAGTCTTTTGTTAGATACAGGAGCAAACATGGATTGTAAGGCAGAATTTTTAAAGGAATTTGCAATTATGGGCCATGTATTTGCAAAAAATGTATTAAATATAGAAAATCCTTCAGTATCTTTATTAAATGTAGGAATTGAAGAACATAAGGGAAATAAATTATCTAAGGAAACTTATAAATTATTAAAGGAATCTTCCCTTAATTTCGTTGGAAATATTGAAGCAAGGGATTTATTTACAGGAAAAACTAACATAATTATAGCTGATGGCTTTGATGGAAATATAGCTATAAAAACAGCTGAAGGAGTAATAAGTCTTTTTAGTAAAGAAATAAAGGATGCGATTTATAAGTCGGTTAAAACAAAAATTGGTGGAGCATTAATAAAAGATAGCTTAAAAGAGAACCTATCAAAATATAATTCTGATGGTATTGGTGGGGCACCACTTTTGGGAGTAAAACAATATGTATATAAGGCTCATGGAAACTCAAATAAAAAAGCATTTGCCTCAGCAATTCTTGGTTTAATAGATTATATAAATACAGATACAATAGAAAAAATTAAAGGAGAATTAAAATGATAAGAGATGAATTATTAGAATTAGTAAGGGAAAATTTAGATATAGATGTGGATGAAGTAGATTTTGATAAGGCTATTTCAGATTATGATATTGATTCAATAGATATGTTAGATTTTATCATGGCTATTGAAGACAAATATGATATAGAATTTTCTGATGACGAACTAGATGAAATTGAAAAATTTTCAGATGTAGTATCCTTAATAGAAAGCAAAAATTAATGACTATAAGCAAAGAAAGAAAAGAAGAATTAGAAAAACTTGAAGAAAGTATTGGCTACAGCTTTAAAAACAAAAATTTAATTGATGTAGCCCTTACTCATTCTTCTTATATAAACGAAAGTAAAGATAAAAATAGATCTTCTAATGAAAGGCTAGAATTTTTGGGAGACAGCATTTTAGATTTGGTGGTTAGCGAGGAATTATACAAAAATCACAAGTCATATCCAGAAGGAAAACTTACAAAAATAAGGTCGAGAATTGTTTGTACATCTTCTTTTTCAAAGGCAAGCGAGAAATTTAATCTTTCTTCTTATTTGTTATTTGGAAAAGGTGAAATTAGCCACAATGGTAGGGAGAAAAAGTCTGTAAAGGCTGATACCTTTGAAGCTTTTTGTGCTGCGATTTATCTTGATGCAGGCTATGTTTTTTTGAAAAACTTTTTGATGGAAAATTATTATCAAACTGTAAAAGAACTTTTAGAAAATGACCTACTTTTTATTGATTATAAGACAAAATTGCAAGAATATTTTAATAAAACAAATAGGACAATTTTAAAATATAAACTTGCCAAAGAAGAAGGTCCTGAGCATAACAAGACATTTTATATGGATGTTTATGCTAAAAACAAAAAATTAAGCACAGGAAAAGGAAAAATAAAAAAGAAGCAGAACAAATGGCTGCGATGAAGGCTTATAAGAAGTTAAACCATGAGTAAAAAAGAATATATAATACCAATCTTTATACCATTTTTGGGTTGTCCCCATGATTGTGCTTTTTGCAATCAGGTGAAAATTACAAATTATAAAGATAGTATAAATAAAGAAAATACCATAAAGCAAATTGATCAATACTTATCCTATTTTCCGAATAATGATAATCCAAAAGAAATTGCATTTTTTGGTGGATCATTTACAGGTCTTGAAACAGATGTCATGATTTCTTATCTTGAAATTGCTTTAGCTTATAAAAAGAAGGGAATTATTGATAGAATCAGATTATCTACAAGGCCTGATTATATAAATAATTCTATTCTTGATATATTAAAAAAATACGAGGTTGATGTAATAGAGCTTGGGATTCAATCTCTTGATAATGAAATATTGAATGCTAATGAGAGAGGACATAGTAGGGAGGATTCAATTAAGGCAAGTAAATTGATAAAAGAATATGGCTTTAAATTAGGCCATCAAATTATGCCAGGTCTTTACAAGGATTCTTATGATTCAGCAATAAATACAGGACTAGAATCTATAAAAATGAATCCCGATATGGTGAGAATATATCCTACCTTAGTTATTAAAGATACAAAACTTGAAAAATTATATAAAGAAAATTTATATAAGCCTTTGACTTTAGATGAAGCTATTGATATTTCTAGTAAGCTTTATATGATTTATTCTTATAAAAATATTCCAGTTATAAGAATAGGACTTCAACCAACAGAAAATATAAATGACAAAGAAGATGTTGTGTCTGGTCCCTTTCATCCATCAATAAGACAATTAGTAGAATCAAATATACACAAAATTTATTTAGAAGAACTAATCAAAAACTTTGATTTTAAAGATAATATAATAATTCATGTAGGAAATAGGGAAATTTCTATAATTTCTGGAAATAAAAAATCAAATAAAGATTATTTTTACAAAAAATATGGTTTAATAATAAATTTTAAAAATGATAGTGAAGAATTTATTGAATGTAAAGACAAAAAAATCCCTTATGATATTGATGGATTTATAAAAAAATTTGTAGAAAAAACTTACGGTGGTGATTTATATTAGATTAGAAAGTGTAGAACTTAAAGGATTTAAGTCCTTTGCTGAAAGAACGAAAATAAAATTTAATAACCAAATAACTGCTGTAGTAGGACCGAATGGATCTGGAAAATCTAATATAGCTGATGCCATAAAATGGGTTTTGGGAGAACAATCTGTAAAATCTTTGAGAGGAAAAAAGATGGATGATGTTATATTTCAAGGCTCTGACCAAAAAAAACCTATGAATATGGCAGAAGTAAACTTGTCTTTCGATAATAAAGATAGGGCCTTATCAAGTGACTATGACTTGGTGAAAATTTCTAGAAGAATTTATAGAAATGGTGACAATGAATATAGGTTAAATGGAAAAAGAGTAAGGCTTAAAGATGTAAAAGAATTGTTTTTGGATACTGGAATTGGTAAAGAAGGATATTCTGTGATTGGTCAAGGAAGAATTGATGAAATATTGAATTCTTCTAACCAAGAAAGAAGAAATATTTTTGAAGAGGCAAGTGGAATTGCAACTCATAAATATAGAAGGGAAGAATCCTTAAAAAAATTATCAAAAGTCGATGATGACTTAGAAATAATTCAAAGGGAATGGGAATATAAAAATAAAGATAAAAATAAGCTTGAAATAGAAGCTAAAAATTTTGACAAGTATCACGAAATTGAAGATTTACTTGATAAAAAATCTTATTATTTTTATATTAGAAGGTCCAAATCTTTAGAAGAAAAAATAAAGAATTAATTGAAGATATAAAAAATATAAAAAAAAGTCCAAGAAGAGAAAACAAGAGAATTTGATAAGGTAAATGAGTCTTTACTTCCAATAGCAGATTCAATTAGAAATCTTGAAAAAAATTATGAAAAAATTTGCCAGGATATTTTAAATAAGGAAAAAAATATAGATAGGCTTACTAATAAAATTCAATTAGATGAGCAAAAATTATCTTACAATCAAAAAGATTTAGAAAGAAATAAAAAAGATTTCGAATCTTATGATGAAAAAATAAAAAAATATAAAATTTCCTTAGATAATCAAAAAAGTAAATTAGATCAAACTAAAAACCTTATTAAAAATCTAGAAATCGAAAATGAAGATTTTTTTAAAAAAGAAAAAGCAAAATTTATCTACTTTATCAAATATAAAAAATGACCTTGTAAGTTTAAAAGACTCGGAGAAAAAACTAAATAAATTAATATATGATTATGATATAGACCAAAAAACAAGGTTAATTTTAAAAGAGAGAAGAGATAAAAATAATAAAGAAATAAAAGAAAAGATAAGTGATTTTGAAAAAGAACTTACTGATATAAAAAAGATTTATCTGTTTTTGAAGAAGAAAAAAATACTTTATCAAAAAAAATTAATGATACAGATGAAAACATTAATAAAATAAAAGAAAAAATCTTAAGTGATAACAATCAAAAAGATTTATTAGAAAAAGAAATTAATCAAAATAATTTATCATGTAAGGAAGAAATTTCTAAATATAAGATTCAAAAATCAATGATTGAAAGAAATGATGGATATTTTTATTCTGTTTCAGATTTTTTGAAAAAACAAAAAATACAGAAATTGAAAAATACTATATAAATACCCTGGCAAATCTTATTACAGTAAAGTCAGGCTATGAAGAAATAATTGAAAATCTTATTGGACAGGGCCTTCAAAATATAGTAACTTGGTCAAAAAATGATACTAGAGAAATTATTAACTTTGTAAATAAGAATAAACTTGGAAGAATAACCTTCTTACCTCTTGATTCAATTAAACAAAATAAAAAAGCAAGAGTTGATGAGAAAGAAGTCATAGCTATGGCTTATGATCTAGTAAGCTATGATGATAGGCTTGAAAATATTATAAATCATTTTTTATCTAATACTGTTGTAGTAAAAAATATTGATGATGCTATTAGTCTTTCAAATAAAATAAAGGGTTATAGGATAATCTCCTTACAACTTGACCTCATAAATACATGGGGTTCTATGGCTGCAGGTGTAAATAAATCGAGAAAATCAAATATTAATATCTTAAATAGAAATAAAAAAATCAATGAAATTAAAGCTAGAATAAATAATCTTAGAAATGAAAGAAATGAATTATTGGATTCTTTTAATAATATAAAAATAGAAATCGAAAAAAATAAAGAAATATTAGTTAAAAATGAGCAAGTATCACTTGATTTAAAGGAAAAATATTCCAATAAAAATTTAGAGCTTGATAGGAAGACTTATCAAGAGGAAACTTTACTTCAAAGAATTAAGGAGTTAAAAGAATCTCTAAGAGAGTCTTCGGAAGATGAAGAATTTAAAGATATTGAGAAAATAAAATTAGATTTAGAAGATATTAGTAAAAAAATTAAAAACTTAGAAAATCAAGCTGATGAAAAAAATAACTTAATAAATGATTTATCTAACCAAATATTTAAAAATAAAAATAGTCTTGAAATATATACTAGGGACTTAAATATTTTAGAAAATAGGATTGGTGAAGATCAAAATAGCCTAATAAATTTAGAAGAAAATATTAAATTTAATCAAAAATTAAAAATAAGCTTAGATAAAACTTTGGAGAATTTAGAAAATGAAATTTCTTTGAGTAAGGAAAAAATTGAAAAATCTAAAAATAATCTAGATAAATTTGAACAAACAAAGCTTGATCTAAATAAAGAAATCAATGATAAGAAAAAGGCTAACCATGAACTATTATCCTTATCAAAAAATATAGAAAATGAATTAAATGAATATTCTATGAAAATAGTTCAGTTTAATTACAAATTGGAAGCTATTAGTAAGGATTTGAAAAATTTAGAAGATGAAATCAGACCATTTATTTCAAAACCCTTGGATAAGTTAAAAGAAAATAATTATGAGGAAAAAGAGCTTTCTGTAAAAAAAGAAGACCTATTTGATCTTCAAAAAAAACTTGGAAAGATAGGATTTTTTGATGAAAATTCAAAGGAAAATTTCAAGAAAATCAATGAAGAATTTGAGTTTTTAGACAAACAAAAAATAGACTTAGAATTAGCTAAAAAAGATATTGAAAAAATGATAAAAAAATTAGAAAATGACATGAAAGATGAATTTATCAAAAATTTCAATATAATAGATAGAAAGTTTCAAAGAATATTTAAAGAATTATTTATGGGTGGAAATGCAAAATTAAGTTTAGATTCTAATGAATTATTAGATGCTGGAATTGATATTTCTGCTTGTCCTCCAGGAAAAAGTACTAAGAATATTTCACTTTTATCTGGTGGAGAGAAATCACTTACAGCAGTAGCACTTTTATTTGCAATATTTGAAACAAATCCTGCACCATTTTCATTATTAGATGAAATTGACGCAGCTATGGATGAATCAAATATAAAAAGATATATAGACTATCTAAAATCCTTATCAAATAATACTCAATTTATAATGATAACTCACAGGCAAACAACCATGCAACTTGCAGAAAAAATACATGGAGTAACAATTGGAGATGGTGGGATATCAAAAATTTACTCAATAGATTTTGAACAAAATAATTAAAGGAGAAGATATGGCAATTAGAAATATAAGACAAGTAGGAGATCCAATTTTAAGAAAAACTTCAAAAGAAGTTAAAGAAGTTAATGATAGAATTAAAATTTTGTTAGATGATATGGCTGAGACTATGTATAAGGCTGACGGAGTGGGACTTGCAGCTCCCCAAGTAGGCCTTTTAAAAAGAGTCATAGTTGTAGATATTAGAGATGAAGATGGGCTAATAAAACTTGTAAATCCAGAAATTATTGAAAAAGATGGAGAGCAAGTTGGAGTTGAAGGATGTCTTTCAGTTCCAAACTTTAATGCAAATGTAAAAAGACCTGCCCATGTAATAGTAAAATATTTAGATGAAAATGGAGAAGAGAAAAAAATTGAAGCTGAAGGATTAAAGGCTGTTGCTCTTTGCCATGAAATTGATCACCTAAATGGAGTTTTATTTATAGATAATTATGAAGAGGAAGTTAAATTTGACTAAAAAAATAAATATATGTTTTATGGGAAGTCCAAAGTTTTCGCTAGAAACTTTGGATATTCTTAATAAAAATGAAAATATAAATGTAAGTTTAGTAGTAAGTGGAAAAGATAAAAAAAGAAATAGAAATAAATTCAAACCAACTGTAATCAAACAATATGCTTTGGATAATAATTTGGAAGTACTTACACCAGATAGTGTCAATACAGATGAATTTATCAATATTTTAAGAGAAAAAGAGATAGATTTTATTGTGGTGGTTGCCTTCGGTCAACTAATAAAAGAAAATCTATTAAAAGAATTTAAAAATAAAATTATAAACCTACATCCTTCATCCTTACCAAAATATAGGGGACCAAGTCCTGTCCAATTTACCTTATTAAATGGTGATAAAACAACTCATGCATCAGCCATGCTTATAGAAAAAGGAATGGATTCTGGAGATATTTTATATCAAAAAGAATTGGAAATACAAGATGAAGATGATTTTACATCATTGAGTGAAAAATTATCTAAAATTGGAAGCCAGGCAATTTTATATTCCTTATTAAATTACAATGATTTAATTGAAAAAAGTATAAAACAAGATGATGAAAATGCTACATTTACCAAAAAAATATCAAAAGATATGGGAAAAATCGATTTTTCTAATGATAAAGAAGATATAATCAATAAAATAAGGGCTTTTGTAGAATTTCCTAAGGCTTATTTTACTTATAAGGGAGAAAACGTAAAAATTTTAAAGGCAAGTCCTGTTCAAATAGAAAATCCAAAAATATCTTTTGTATATAAGGCAAATAAGGAAGATAAGATTATTATAGGCTGCAAAAATGGTGGGATAAAAATAGAAAAAATTCAATTTCCTGGGAAAAAAGCCATGGATACGAAGTCATTTTTATTAGGAAATGATTTTGAAGAAGGAATTTATTTAGAATAATATGGAAGATTTCAAATTAATATTAGATGGACTTTATAGGATATGCTATAAAAACGAAAAATCTACAGATATTATAAATGATATAGCAAGAGAAGTCAGCGATATATCTTATATTACCAAAAATATATATGGAGTTTTGGAAAATAAGCTGTATCTTGAATATATTATTGGAAAATTATCTAAAATAAAAATAAAAAAATTAGATAAAAAAGTTTTGCTAATTTTAGAGATTGGAATATATAATATTCATTTTTTAGATAGAAAAAATTATGCCATAGTAAATGAACTTGTAAATTTAACAAAAAAAGTTTCTTATAAATCTAAGTCTTTTGTAAATGCTGTTTTAAGGTCATATATTAGAGATGAAGAAAACCTATCAAAAATAAAGGCAAAAAATAAAGACCAATTTCAATCTATAAAATATTCTATTCCTTTATGGATTATTAAGTATTTGAATGAATCTTATGGATATGACTACACAGAAAAATTTTTAAATTCCTTAAATAAGAAAAGAAAATTGTCAATTAGGGTGAATGAAAATAAGATTTATAAAAATAAATTAAAAAATCTTCTAGAAGATAAGGGATATCAACTTGCAGAATCTAAAATTTCTTCTAGAAGTTTGATAGTTAAAAACCCAAGCTCTTTGGCAGATACAGAAGAATTTAAAAAAGGACTATTTACTATCCAATCAGAGGCATCAATTAAGGTTTGTGAAGTCTTAAGTCCTGAAAAAAATTCTCAAATACTTGACTTGTGTGCGGCTCCAGGAACTAAAACTTCTTTTTTAGCAGAGCTTTGCGAAAATTCATCTCGAATTGTAGCCAATGATATATCATTTAATAAACTTTCAAAAATAAATGAGAATATAAAAAGACTTGGCCTTAAAAATATAGAAATTACAAATTTTGATGCTAGTATAGTAAAAGATGAGTATAAAGAAAAATTTGATTATATTTTATGTGATTTACCTTGTTCAGGTCTTGGTGTTATGGATAGAAAACCAGAGATAAGATATAATAGGACTATGGAAGATGTTATAAATCTTTCAAAACTTCAAAAAAATATTTTAGACAGAGCTTTTTTATACCTTAAGAAGGGTGGCATTATGGTGTTTTCAACTTGTACTATTGGAAATATTGAAAATAAAGATAATTTTACCTATTTAAGCAAGAAAAAAAGTCTTAAGAATATAAAAATTAATGGTGAGGAGTATTTGGAATATAATACTTTTGAAGATGAAACCGATGGATTTTTCCTTACAAAATTTGAAAAGATATGATTATGAAACAAACTATAAATGATAAGACAATAGAAGAGTTAGAAAAAATATTTTTGGACTTAGGATTTAAAAAGTTTAGGGCAAAACAAGTTTTCAGGCAAATTCATGTAAATAAAATAAATGATTTTTCTAAAATGACAGATTTATCAAAAAAGATGCGTGAAGATTTAGATAAGTATTTCTATTTTCCAAAAATAAAGGTAGTAAAAGAATTTAAATCCAATCTTGATAAAACTAAAAAATATTTATTTGAACTTGATGATAAAAATATAATAGAAGCTGTTTTTATGGAATATAATAATAGAAATACTATTTGTATTTCATCACAAGTAGGTTGTAGGATGGGGTGCAAATTTTGTGCATCTACAAAAAATGGCCTTGAAAGATCTCTTTCAGCATCTGAGATAATTGAAGAAATTTATCTTTTGGAAAGAGAAAATTCTGATATAAGCAATATTGTAGTTATGGGAATAGGAGAACCTTTAGATAATTTTTCAAATATTGAAAAATTTATTAAAATTATAACAGATCAAAAGGGGAGAAATTTATCCCATCGTTCTATAACTGTATCTACTGTTGGTCTAGTTGATAAAATATATGATTTAGCAAATTTAGGTTATGATATTAATCTGGCAGTTTCCCTACACTATGCTTTTGATGAAAAAAGAATGGCTTATATGCCAAGTGGAAATAAATATAAAATAAAAGATATTATAAAAGCTTGTGACTATTATCTTGAAAAAACCAAAAGAAGAGTCTCATATGAATATGTTGTAATTGATGGGGTAAATAATTTAAGAGAAGACATTGATCAGTTAGAAAAACTTTTTAAGGGAAAAAATATTCATATAAATTTGATCCCCTTAAATCCAATAGAAGAGTTTAAATATTCAAAGACTAAAAATAATGTAATGGATCAATTTCAACAAAAACTTACAAAAAAAGGCCTAAATGCTACTATTAGAAGATCGATGGGTTCTGATATTGATGCATCATGTGGTCAGTTGAGAAATAACTATGCGAGGTAAAAATGAAATTTAGTACTATTTCAAATATCGGCAAGGTAAGAAGCGAAAACCAGGATTATTATGGTAATTTAGAATTAGATAAGTATTGCTTTTTTATAGTTGCTGATGGTATGGGTGGATACAATGGTGGTGAGATTGCTTCAAAACTTGCTGCTAAATATTACATAGATTTTATTAAAGATGCAAATATTGAGGATTTTCCATCAATTATCGATTTACAAGAAGAAGCCTTAAGGGATGCAAATAATAAAATTTATTCACTATCAAAATCTTATGAGCAATATTCAAATATGGGTACAACAGCTGTTTGTGTTTGTATAGATTATGAAAAAAAATCTTACCACATAAGTCATATTGGTGATTCAAGGGCTTATATTTATTCTGATAATAAGTTACAAAGAATAACCAGAGATCATTCCTTGGTTAATGATTTAATTGATTCAGGATCAATAACAGAGGATGAAGCCCAAAATTTTGCTAACAAATCTACTATAACAAGAGCGGTTGGAGTAGCTAGTAAAATTAAACCAGAGTCAAGGTCACTTGATATGAAAGATAGTGATATATTACTAATGGTGACAGATGGGTTGACAAATGAAGTCAGTGATGTAGAAATTGAGTCAATCATTGCTAATAATTCAACAGCAGATAAAATATCATCTAGCCTAGTTGATTTAGCTATAAGAAATGGTGGACATGATAATATCACTGTAACTACAATTTTGATTTGAGGTAAATATGGACAATATTATTTTAGGTAATAGATATCAATTGCAAGATCTAATTGGTGTAGGAGGGATGGCCAAAGTTTATAAGGCGACGGACAGACTCTTACAAAGAGATGTAGCAATTAAAATTTTAAAGGACCAATATGCAGAAGATGATGAATTTGTAAAAAAGTTTTCAAATGAAGCCTTATCTGCTGCAAGACTTACACATGTAAATATAGTAAGTGTTTATGATATTGGTGAGGATATGATAGAAGGCAAAAAAAATCCACTATATAGTTATGGAATATGTGGATGGAGAAACCTTAAAAGACCTTATTGATAGGGAAAAAATTATATCGAATCATGATATAGTTGATTATTCAATACAAATTGCTCAAGCTTTAAACCAAGCGCATTCATCAAATATTATCCATAGAGATATTAAACCACAAAATATTTTGATGGATAAGTATGGTTTATTAAAAGTAACGGATTTTGGAATAGCAAGAGTCTCAACAAATGCAACTATAACTTATACTTCATCGATTTTAGGAACTGTTCATTATATTTCACCAGAGCAGGCCAAGGGTAAATTTGTTGACGAAAAATCAGATTTATATTCTCTTGGAGTTGTAATGTATGAAATGGCTACAGGCAAAGTTCCATTTGATGCTGATAACTCTGTTGGAATTGCTGTGATGCATATTCAAGATGAACCAGAAAGTCCAATAAAATTAAATGAGAATTTATCACCAAGATTAAACGATATAATAATGAAGCTTCTTGAAAAAGATCCTCAAAAAAAGATTTAAAAATGCAAATGAATTGATAAGAGCTTTGGAAGATAACTCTTATGATATAGGAGTCATAAAAAAAGAAGATACTGCAAAGATAGAAAAGCCAAAAGAAATTACAGAAACAACTTTTATTCCTGTCGTTGAAAATAAAAAGAAAAAAGATAAAGAAGAAGGAAAAAAAGAAGAAATAGAAAATGAAGCTGTTTATGTAACACCTACAGATAAGGATGAAAAAAATCCTAAGAAAAAAAGAAAAAAAGAAAATTGTGGCCTTTTATTTTACTTTTAATAGCTGTTCTTGCTGGAGGATTTTACTATGTAAAATCAAGTAACTCAAATATGGTTCAAGTTCCAACAGTTTTAAATTTAAGTGAAGAAGAGGCAGTAAAGATTCTAGAAGAAAAAAATCTTAAAGCTAATATTTCTCGTTATGCTCAAAGCAATAACTATGAGGCTGGAAAAGTAATGGAACAAGATCCAACACCAAAGACTAAAGTTAGGAAAAATTCAACAGTAAACTTAGTTGTAAGTCAAGGAAGAGAAGTAAAAGTTCCAGATCTTTCAGGTCTAACTTTAGAACAAGCTGAGGAAAAATTAAAAGAATTGGATTTAGAACTTGGAAAAACCAGTACAGATTTTAGTGAAAGCGTAAAAAAAGATAAAATTATAGACCAAGATCCTAGAAAAAATGAGAAGGTCCAAGCTGGAAGTGAAATAGATGTTACAGTAAGTTTGGGTAAAGAAGAAGATGATGTGAAAAATGTAAAAGTTCCAAATTTCATAGGAAATTACGAAGAAGATGCAATAAGTCTAGCAAATGAAAATGGTCTTACTGTAGGTAACATAACATATAAATACTCTGATAAATATGAAAAAGGAGTTGTAATTAGCCAATCAATAGCAGCTAAAACTCAAGTAGCAGAACACTCTAGTATAGATTTTGTTGTATCAAGAGGAAAAAATCCTAATGATTCTAGTGATGAGGATACAGATGATGGAAATAAATCACAACAAGTGAATGTTAAATTTACTATTTCAGTTCCTACTGATAAGGACTCATTTAATGTAAAAGTTTATAAGCTTGGAGATAATAATAAAAATTCAGATCTCTTATACAATCAAAACCATACAAAAGATGAACTCGACTCTAATGGAAATTTAAATTTAGATTTTAAATCTGTAGTAGGAACAAAGGTAAATATACTTATAGATGATAAGTCACAGGGAGTATATGAAGTAAATAGATGATTGGTAAAATTATAAAATCTCAAAAAGAAATATATTATGTGTTAAGTGATGAAAAAAGCTATATGTGTAAGGCTAGGGGCGTTTTTAGAAATAAAAATATAAAGCCCCTGGTTGGTGATAATGTTGAATTTGATGTTACTGAATATTCTAAAGGTTATATTACGAAAATTTTAGATAGAAAAAATCAAATTAAAAGACCTAATATTGCAAATATTGACCAAATTTTATATTTTATAACTATAAAAAATCCTAGTTTAAATCTTTTTAATATCGATAAGTACATATCTATGTGTGAATATATAAATGTAGATGTTATAATTATTGTTTCGAAAAAAGATTTGGCTGATAAAAAAGATTTAGATTTTATAAAAATGTATGAAAAAATTGGTTATAAATTAATTTTTATAGACAATTATAAGGATTTTCCTGAATCTGAGATTTTAGAAATATTAAGAGGAAAAACTTCAGCTGTTTCTGGATCTTCCGGTGTTGGCAAGTCTACATTTTTATCTAACTTAGTTGAAAAAGATATTGAAATTGGCTCAATTTCGGAAAAATCAAAAAGAGGTAAAAATACAACAAGACATGTTGAGATATTTAATCTAGAAAAAAATACAAACATTTTTGATACACCTGGATTTGATAGTTTTGATATAGACTTTATCGATGATGAAAAAGATTTGAAATATTGTTTTAGAGAATTTGATAACAATTCTTGCAAGTTTAAGGATTGTAACCATATTAATGAACCTAAATGTAAGGTTAAAGATGACTTATCTAAAAACATAATTGAAAAAACAAGATATGAGAATTATTTAACTTTATTTGAAGAAATTAAAAAAAGGAGACAAACATGGTAGAAATATCCCCATCAGTTTTATCGGCAAATTTTGCTAATTTGCAAAATGATTTAGACCAATTGAAAAAGACAAAGGTAAAATATTTACACCTTGATATTATGGATGGAAAATTCGTTCCAAATATTTCTTTCGGTTTTCCAATTATCAAGGCGATTCGTGAAGATAATGATTTTATTTTTGATACCCACCTTATGATTGATGAACCAATTAGATATATTGATCAGTTTAAAAAAAGTGGAGCTGACCTTATAACTGTTCACTATGAAGCATGTTCAAATTTGGATGAAACTATTGAAAAAATCAAAGATTCTGGTCTAAAAGTTGGATTAAGTTTTAAACCAAAAACCGACATAGAAAAAATTATTCCTTACCTTGAAAAAATTGACTTATGTTTGGTAATGAGTGTAGAACCAGGTTTTGGTGGACAAAGTTTTATTAAAAATTCTATTGGAAAAATTCAAAAATTAAGGTCTTATATAGATGATAATAATCTATCATGCTTAATTGAAGTTGATGGTGGAATTAAAGATCATAATTTGAAAAAAGTTATAGATGCAGGAGTAGATGTCGTTGTTAGTGGATCTGACATTTTCTCCCACAAGGAAAATTCTATAATAGAGCAAGTAAATAAATATTATGAGATAATAAATGAATAAAAGAAATTAAAAAAAAGAAAGTAGTTCAAGGCTACTTTCTTTTTTTAATGAAAAAATAGTGCTTTTAGCACTATAAAATTTCTATTAAGCTTTTTCTACTTTACCGCTTTTTATACATTTTGTACAAACGTTGATTGTTTTTACGCTTCCATTAATTTTAGCTCTTAATTTATGAACGTTTGGTTTAAAGTTTCTATTTAGTCTTCTGTGTGAGAAAGTTACTTTGTTTCCAAATTTTGTACCTTTTCCACAGATATCACATTCTCTTGCCATACTTTACACCTCCAAGTCTTAATTTTATCTTAGTTATTATACCAAATTTATTAAAAATTTACAAATATAATCGCTACTTGCTATTATATAGAAAAACGGACAAAAAATCAAATAAGAGTATAATAAGATTAGATTTTAGTAAGTTAGAAGGAGTGTTTATGGATTATAAATCATTGTATGAAGGAAAAGATTTTGGAATTATTAAATTTAATGAAAAACTAAAAAATTATACAAATTTTGGCATTGGGGGATGTGCCGATGTTTTGGTTGAGGTTGAAGATGAATATCAACTTGTAGATTTGATTAAATTTAGTAAGGCAAATAATATAAAAACTACAATTATTGGAAATGGTACAAATATTTTGGTCACCGATAAGGGGATTAGGGGCTGTGTTATAATAATTTCTAAAAATTATAATAGGATTTCAGTAGATGGAAATCTTTTAAAGGTTAGTGCTGGTGCTCTCTTATCTGAAGCTAGCAAGTTTTCTTTCAAAAATTCTTTGACAGGTATGGAAGAAGTATCAGGAATCCCAGGAACTGTAGGCGGAGCTGTTGCAATGAATGCGGGTGCCTATGGTGTTGAGATGAAAGATATTATAAAAAGTGTTAAATTAATTTCAAGAGATGGTCAAATAATTGAACTTTCTAACCAAGATATGGATTTTTCTTATAGACATTCAAAAGTCTTTGATGATGACTTAATTGTTTCTGAAGCTATTTTTGAACTTAAAGAGGGAAATCAAGAAGAAATTAATGAAAAATATAATGATTTTACAAATAGAAGGGTTACAAAACAACCTTTAGAAAAAAAATCAGCTGGATCAACTTTTAAAAGACCAGTGGGCTCCTACGCATCAAAGTTAATTGATGAATGCGGGCTTAGGGGATATAAAAAAGGAGATTGCCAAGTAAGTGAAAAGCATTGTGGATTTTTGATAAATAATGGGGATGCAACTTACAATGAAATGATTGATTTTATTGAAGAAGTTGCAAGCATCGTATTTGAAAAAACAGGTTTTAAACTTGAAAGAGAAGTTAAGGTTATAGGTGAGAAATAATGAAGGTAAAAATTATAACAGGTCTTAGTGGTTCTGGAAAGACTACTGCCCTTAGAATTTTTGAAGATCTTGATTATTATGCCATGGATAATGTCCCATCAAGCCTGATTGAATCTTTTATTAAATTAAATATGTCCCAGGATAATCCTATTGATAAACTTGCTTGTGTAGTTGATTTTAGGTCTATGGAAGTAGATAAAAACTTAGTTAAAAATCTTGAAAATCTTAAAAAAATAAATGAGGATACCAAAATAATTTATCTTACAAGCCAAGATGAAATAATAATGAAAAGATATAATGAGCTTAGGCGTCCTCACCCCTTAGGATCTTTTGGTGATGTAGAAGATGGGCTTAAAAAAGAGAAAAAAGAATTAAAGAGTGTCGAAAAGTTAGCTGATTTAATAATTGACACTAGTAACTATAATAATAAAGACCTTAGAAAGGTAATTTTAGATGTTTCTGAAAAAAAGGAAAATTTCATCATAAATTTATTTTCTTTTGGTTACAAAAACGGTCTAAGCCTGGATGTTGATGTTGTATTTGATTTGAGATTTTTGCCAAATCCTTTTTATATAAAGGAATTAAAACACCTAAATGGTAGTGATAAAAAGTTACAGGAATATCTTGATAAATTTGAAATTGCAAATGATTTTAAAAATATAGTTTATGAAAATTTGACCAAATTAATTCCTTATTTTATAAAAGAAGGCAAAAATTCTATATCTATAGGATTTGGTTGTACTGGTGGCCAGCATAGGTCAGTTTATATGTGCGAAAAAATATATGAGCTTTTGAAAGATAGCGATTATATTGTAGTAAAAAAACATAGGGATAGGGAAAAATGGAAAAAATAAAGTATTTAAAAATCTTACCCTTTGAGAATATTAAAAATGCCAGGAGTTTGGGAGGATACCCAACTCATGATGGAGAGATTACTTCCTGGGATTCTTTTATAAGAAGTGCAAATCTAGATAGTCTTACAGAAAATGATATGGCTTTACTAAAAGATTTAAATGTATCTACAATAATCGATTTAAGAAGAGAGGAAGAGACAAAAAATAAGGGTGAGAAAATTGAAATTATAAAAAACAATTTTTCCTATAAGCAAATTTCCCTTATGCCTTGGCCAATGAAACAAGAAGATATACAAAATATTATTGAAAGAAAAATTTCTATTGGAAATTCTTACTCTTACTTGATAGACAATTTCTCGGCTGTCAAAGAAATTCTTGAAATAATGGCAGATGCTGATGGACGTGTCTTGTATCACTGCCAAGAAGGAAAGGATAGGACTGGAATAATTTCTATGATTCTTCTTTTATTAGCAAAATCATCAAGAGAAATTATTATGGCTGATTATGAAGTCTCATCAGCAAATTTAGGTTATATAGATAGGTTTGAAGCTGATGAGGCAGAATCGATTTTTAGAATTACAAGTCCATATAATATGAAAGAAGCCATGGACTATGTTGAAAATAAATATAAAAATATAGAAACCTACCTAGAAAAAGTTGGAATTGATAAAAAAACATTTAAGAAATTAAAAGAAAAAATGATTGAATAGAGAGTGATTTGATGTCTTTTTCAAAAAGATGTAAAAAAGAAATATTAAAAAAAGAGCCTGAATATAAAGAGATTGATATGGAACTATTAGCCTACTTTTATTTTCAAGGCTCTATTAGGATTGTTAAAAATTCTTACCAAATTTTATTTAAGGCTAGTGAAAATATAGAGGCAAGATATATTTATAAAATTATAAAAGAAAAATATAAGTATTCTCCGGCTATGGAGATACAAAATAAGAGAAAATTCTCAAAGGATAGGTCATTTATAGTTTTAGTAGAAGATAGCCTTGTTTCTGATAAGATTTTAAAACTTGCTGATCAGTATGATCTTTACGAAATGGAAAAATTTTATGAGAATTTGAAAACAAGGGAGCAAAAAAAGATAATTTTAAAGTTAGCTTTTTTATTAAAAGGCTCAATAAACGATCCTTATAGGGGCTATAATCTTGAGATAAATCTCCAACAAAAAGAAGAGGCCCTATTAATTGGAAAAATTATGGAAGATTTTTCTATAAATCCTAAATTAAACTTAAGAAATGACCTATATTGTGTTTATATAAAAGATTCAGATAAAATATCAGATTTTTTGGCTATTATTGGGGCTAATAAGTCTCTTTTTGACCTTGAAAATGTTAGAGCAATGAAATCAATAAGAAATGACATAAATAGGCAGACAAATTTTGATAAGGCAAATATAGATAGGACTGTAAAGGCAGCCTTTAGGCAGATTGATGCCATAAATAAATTAAAAGATAAGAATATTTTAGAAAATTTATCTGAAGACTTACAAGAAATATCAGAACTTAGACTAACTTATCCCTACATTTCCCTAGAAGAATTAGGAAAAATGATGACACCAGCCCTTTCCAAGGCAAAGGTGAATTATAGGTTACAAAAACTTATAAAACTTGCAGAAAGTGAGGATTAATGACAAATAATTTTACCCACCTCCACCTTCATACCGAATATTCTCTTTTGGATGGCTTTACCAAGATAGATAAATTAATGGAAAAATTAAAAGAATATAAGATGAATTCATGTGCCATAACAGACCATGGAAATATGTATGGGGTTATAGAATTTTATAAAAAATGTCAAGATAATGGGATAAAACCCATAATAGGATGTGAAGTTTATGTAAGTGAAAATGATCATAAGATAAAAAATCCTCAAAATAAAAGATATTATCACTTAATACTATTGGCAAAAAACAATAAGGGCTATCAAAATCTAATAAAAATAGTGTCAAAGGCCTACACAGAAGGGTTTTACTATAAACCAAGAATTGACTTTGAAGTTTTAGAAGAATATAAGGATGATATAATCGCCCTTTCTGCCTGCTTAAATGGAGAAATAAACCAAAGGATTTTAGAAAATGATATAGAAAAAGCCTATCAAACAGCCCAAAAATATTTAGACTTGTTTGGTAGGGAAAATTTTTACTTAGAAATTCAAAATCACGGATTAAAAGAACAAAAAATAGTAAATCAAAACTTACTAAAAATTCATGAAGATTTAAAAATTGAAATGGTCTGTACAAATGATGTCCATTATGTAGAAAAAAATGATTCCTTCTACCAAGACGTTTTATCTTGTATACAAACAGGCTCTTTTTTAGAAGATGAAAAAAGGATGAAGATGCCATGTGATGAATTCTATCTAAAAGATCAGCAAATGATGAGTGAAATTTTTAAAGATTTTCCAAGAGCCTATGAAAACAGTCAAAAAATAGCAGATATGTGCAATGTGAAATTAGAATTTCACAATCCCCATCTTCCATACTTTACAAAAGTTCCAGAGAATATGACAAATTTAGACTATTTAAAATATTTGGTAAATAAGGGACTTGCAAAAAAATACGGAAAAGTTGATGAAAAAATTCAAAAAAGAGCTGAAAAAGAAATTTCTGTAATAAATAATATGGGCTATGTTGATTATTTTTTGATAGTTTGGGATTTTGTAAGATATGCAAAGGATAATAAAATTGCAGTAGGACCAGGAAGAGGTTCTGCTGCAGGATCTATAATTTCTTATGCCCTAGATATTACACAAATTGATCCAATCAAATACAATTTACTTTTTGAAAGATTTTTTAAACCCAGAAAGAGTGTCCATGCCCGATATAGATATAGATTTTTGCTATGAAAATAGGGATAGGGTTGTAGACTATGTATATGATCTTTATGGAAAAGACCACGTTTCACAAATTGTGACATTTGGAAGGATGAAGGCAAGAAATGCTATAAGAGATGTAGGAAGGGTAATGGATATTTCCTTTAAAAAAGTCGACAAAATTGCCAAATTGATTCCCCAAGCTATAGGAATGACCATTGATAAGGCTCTTGAAAATACAGAAAAATTAGCCTACGAATATGAAAATGACGTAGAGACGAAAAGAATGATTGATACGGCAAGAAATATAGAAAATCTTCCAAGACATACCTCAATTCATGCTGCAGGTGTTGTAATTAGTAAAGAAATTTTGACTGATATTGTCCCACTCGCACTTTCAAATGACCAAATAGTTACCCAATTTAATATGACTGAAATAGAAGAACTAGGCCTATTAAAAATGGATTTTTTGGGACTTAGAAACCTTACAGTAATTCAAGATACCATAAAAGATGTTAAAAAATATAAAAATATAGATATAAATTTGGATAATATTGATGAAAATGACCCTAAAGTTCTTGAACAATTTAGAAAGGCGGAGACCATTGGAATATTTCAATTTGAATCTGCAGGGATGAGAAATTTTTTGAAAAACTTAAAGCCAACAAGATTTGACGATTTGGTTGCCGCAAATTCGCTTTTTAGACCAGGTCCAATGGATCAAATACCAAATTATATAAAAAATAAAATGCACCCACAAAATGTATCTTATATAGACCCATCCTTAAAGCCAATCCTTGAAGTTACTTATGGAATAATTGTCTACCAAGAGCAAGTTATGCAAATAGTTCAACAACTTGCAGGTTTTTCTCTAGGAGAAGCTGATAATTTAAGACGAGCTATGAGTAAGAAGAAAATGAGCGTAATGGAGGCAAATAGGGAAATATTTGTCCATGGGAAAAAAGATGCAAAGGGAAATTATGAAGTTTTAGGTTGTGTAAACAATGGAATTTCAGAAAAAAATGCCAACAAGATTTATGATGAAATGATATCTTTTGCAAAATACGCCTTTAACAAATCACACTCTGCTGCATATTCTTTGGTTGCTATCCAAACTGCATACTTAAAATGCTATTTCAAAGAAGAATATATGGCAAATTTATTAACATCTATAATGGGAGATAGCTCCAAGGTATATCTTTATATATCAGAGGCTAAAAGATTGGGGATAGAAATTGTTCCACCAGATATAAATAAATCTGAAAGAAGGTTTATAGCTGAAAAAAATAAAATAATTTTTGGAATGTCTGCTATAAAAAATGTTGGTGATAATCTTATAGATTTGATAGTAAAAATTAGGGATGAGAAAAAATATAAGACCTTTAAAGATTTTCTAGAAAGAATTGAAGCAAATGATCCAACAGCCTTAAATAAAAAAGCCCTAGAATCTTTAATAAAATCAGGTGCCTTTGATTCACTTGGTTACAAAAGATCAGAACTAATAGCAGTTCATGAAACAGCCCTTCAATCAATCCATGACAATGAAAAAGTAAATCTAAAAGGACAAATGAACCTACTTGATTTTGACCAAAAAGATCAAAACGAACAAGATGATATAAAATTTCCTCCTGTAAATGAATACAAAAATAAGCAAAAACTTAGTCTTGAAAAGGAGGTTTTAGGTTTTTATATATCAGACCACCCTCTAAACTCACTTAGTGATAGGGTAAAAAAATATACAAATTTTTCAACAGAAATTTTAAGTGAATTAAGGCCAATTGATCTTGATAAATATGATAATAAAGAAGTAGTAATGGCTGGAGTAATTACAAACAAATCTGAAACTATGACTAAAAAAAATACCTTAATGGCTTTTTCTACGCTTGAGGATATGTATGGATCAATAGAGATGATAATTTTTCCAAACATCTATAAAGATTTTAGAAATGTTGTTGAAAATGATACACTAGTTATGGTTAAGGGAAATCTTCAATCAAGTGATGATGAGTTGAAATTGATTGTATCAAATATAAAAGAGATAGATGAAAATTCTTTTAAAAATTTATATATAAAAATGGATTATATAAGGTATAATAAGATACGAAAAGATTTATTAGATAATCATGGCACAACGCCCGTGATAATTTATTTTACTGACAAGAAAAAGACAGTCAAGCTTGATGAAAGTTTGTGGATTGATCAAAATTCAGATATAATAAATTATCTAAAGTTAAAGATTGGAAAGGATAATGTTAAATTAAATTAAAGGAGATACTATGAAGACAATAGGTATACTTACTAGTGGTGGAGATGCACCAGGAATGAATTCAGCGATTAGAGCTGCAGTAAGAACAGCCCTAAACAATGGAATGAGAATTAAAGGAATTAGAAATGGTTATGATGGACTTATGAAAGGTGATATATATGAAATGAACGTATCATCAGTAGCAGACATCATACATAAGGGTGGTACAATTCTAGGAACAGCAAGATCTACAGAATTTAAGCATGCAGAAGGTCAAAAAAGAGGTGCTCAAATTCTTAGAGACTATGGAATTGAAGGACTTATTGTAATCGGTGGAGATGGATCATATAAGGGAGCAAAGGCCCTTAGTGATTTGGGAATTAAAGCTATAGGTATTCCAGGAACTATTGATAATGATATGGGATATACTGATTTTACAATTGGATTTTTTACTGCAATTGAAACAGTTACAGATGCAATTGGAAAATTAAGAGATACTTCTTCATCTCACGGTAGAGCAGTTGTAATTGAAGTTATGGGACGTAACTGTGGAGATTTAGCTCTATTTTCAGGACTTGCTGGTGGAGCAGAATCAATAATAGTTCCTGAGCATAAGTTTTCAATCGATGAAATAGTTGAAAAAGTAAACCATGGTAGAAAAAGAGGAAAATTACACCACCTAATAGTTCTTGCAGAAGGGGTTGGCAATCCATATACAGTAGCAAAAGAAGTTGAGGAAAGAAGTGGTGTTGAAACTAAAGTTACAGTTTTAGGTCACGTCCAAAGAGGTGGATCACCATCAGCAACTGATAGGCTACTAGGATCAATTATGGGTGCAAAGGCCGTTGAATTATTAAAAGAAGAAAAACAAATATTGCACTAGGATATACAGGTGGTAAAATTACTCAAGTAAGCCTAGATGAAGCTGTTTCAATAAAAGGCGACTTTAACGAAGGTCTATACGCATTAGCAAATAAATTGTCAAAATAGAAATAAGTGGAGGATTATTATGAAACCAGATATTTTAAAGAAAACAAAAATTGTATGTACAATAGGTCCAGCTTCAGAATCACCAGAAGTTTTGGAACAATTAGTAAAAAACGGAATGAACGTAGCAAGATTAAACTTCTCTCATGGATCTCATGAAGAACATCTTGAAAAAATCAAAACAATTAAAAAACTAAGAAGAAAATTAAATGTACCATTGGGACTAATGCTTGATACAAAAGGACCAGAAATTAGAATTGGTAGATTTGAAGAAAAAGAATATTTTTTAAAACCAGATGATATTTTTACAATCACAACAAGAGATATAATTGGTAATAAGGATATAGTTTCAGTTTCTTACTCAGGACTTCCAAATGATGTTGAAAAGGGATCAATTATTTCTGTAGATGATGGTTTAATCCAACTTGAAGTTATGGAAATAAAAGACGGTACAGATATTGTATGTAGAGTTCAAAATAATGGTGTAATTTCAAATAACAAGGGAGTAAATCTTCCAGGCAGAGTTACAAATCTTCCAGCAATTACTCCAAAAGATGTTGATGATATAAAATTTGGTATCGAAAACGGTATCGATATGATTGCAGCATCATTTATAAGAAAAAAAGAAGATATTTATGATATAAGAAAAGTACTAGAAGATCACGGTGGAGAAGATATTTTAATTTTATCAAAAATAGAATCACAAGAAGGTGTTGATAATATTGATGAAATTATAGAAGCAAGTGATGGAATCATGGTTGCTAGAGGAGACCTTGGTGTAGAAATTAGAACAGAGCTAATTCCATTAGTACAAAAAGAAGTAATAAGAAAATGTAATAAGGCTGCAAAACCAGTAATTACTGCTACACAAATGCTTGATTCAATGCAAAGAAACCCAAGACCAACAAGGGCAGAAACAACTGACGTAGCAAATGCAATTATAGATGGAACAGACTGTGTTATGCTTTCAGGAGAAACAGCAGCAGGAAAATATCCAGTAGAAGCTGTAAAAACAATGAGAGATATCTGTATAACAACAGAACTTTCTGATGACTTCGAAGAAAATATCTACCAAGCAGAAATTGATAGAAAAATTACAACAACAAATGCTATTTCAAAATCAACATGTACAATAGCTAGTCAATTAAATGCAAAAGCAATTATTACCTGTACAGCATCAGGAAATACAGCAAAAGCAGTTTCTAAATTTAGACCAAAAACAAACATTATAGCATGTACAATTGATGAAAAAGTTGCAAGAAGACTTTCAGTTTCATGGGGTGTATATCCAGTAATAGTTGAAAAAGCACACGAAACAGACGAACTAATCGAAAGAGCTATAGTTGGTGCTTTAAAAGAAAACTATGTACAAGAAGGAGATATCACTGTACTAACAGCTGGAATTCCACTAGGAGTATCAGGAACATCTAACCTTATCAAAGTTCATGTGATAGGAGATATAATTGCAAATGGTACTGGTGTAGGAAATAAATCTGTATCAGCAAAAGTTGTAGTTGGATCTACAAAAGAAGAACTTGAAGGAAAATTTGAAGATGGAGATATAATTGTTGCAAAATACACAGACAAAGATATCAATGAATTTATGGAAAGATCTTCTGGAGTAATAGCTGAAAACGGAGGATTAACAAGTCATACAGCAGTAGTATCAATCCACTTTGGAATACCTGCAATCTTAGGTGTAAAAGATGCAACAAGTTCATTAAAAGATGGAGATGTAGTAACAATTGATCCACTTGGAGGAATAATCTACAAGGGAGAAGCAAAGGTACTATAATGCGAATAAAAGATATCAAAATAGTTGATATCCTACAAGATGGCAGGGGAGTTGGAAAAGCCGATTCTAAAGTTTATTTTATAGAAAATGCTAGTTTCGGCGAAATTTGTGATATAGAAATAACAAATGAAAAGAAAAATTTTATAGAAGCAAAAAAATAAAACAAAAAACAAAGCTGTCATTATAAACAACCACCATGTCCATATTATTATGAATGTGGTGGTTGTTCTATTATGGATATAAATTATAAAAGTCAAATAAAATTAAAAGAAAACCTAATAAAAAATGCTCTACTTAAATCTGCAAAAATAGAATTAGAGGATATAGAAGTTCTTCAAAGTAAAGAATTTTCCTATAGAAATAAAATAAGACTACAAATTACAAAAGATGGAAAACTTGCCTATAATAAAAAATATTCAAATGACCTTGTAGAAATAAAAGATTGTCTATTGGCAAAAGATTTAATTAGAGATAATTTAGGACAAATTGAAACCATAACAAAAGAAATTTCAAAAAAATATCCAAATAGCCTAGAAGAAATAACAATTAGAGCAAACGATGAAGAAATTCTTTTAAATATAAAAATAAAAGACGATAAAATAATTCCGTATATAAAAAAGCAATATAAAAATTCATCTTTTAATATTAACCTAATAAATAAAAAGAAAAAGTAAATATTTCGGGCAAAGACTATTTAATTTATAATCTTTTTGGAAAAAAATTCAAAATATCTATGAATGATTTTTACCAAGTAAATGACTATATGACAGAGAAATTATACAAAACTGCCAAAGAATTTTTAGGTCAAAATCAAAAAGTCCTAGACTTATTTTGTGGATCAGCAACAAGCTCAATTGCCATAAATGGTAATCATGTAGTAGGAATAGAAATAAATAAAAATGCTATAAAAGATGCGAAAGAAAACGCTGAATTAAACAGATTAACAGATTATAAATTTATAGCTAAAAATGCAAACTATATAGATCATAAATTTATAAAAAAGAAAAATAGACGCCATAGTTCTAGACCCGCCAAGAGCTGGTCTTGATAAAGAAATAATAAAAACTATAGCAAAAACAAAAATTAAAAAAATTGTCTACATATCCTGTAATCCACAAACACTAGCTAGGGACATAAATAGGTTTCAAAATCAAGGATATAAATTAGAAAAAATAAAGGGATGCGATATGTTTTCTCAGACTATGCATGTGGAGAGTGTGGTTATATTATCAAAACTATATGCAGAGCACAAAGTAGAGTTATAAATAAGCGAAAATGAATTACAGAAAATAGAAGTTTTAAATGATCAGACCTAAAAAGAATAACAAGAATGTTCATTGGATAGATTAGGTTTTAAAGTTTCAAATATTTACATAGCCAAGTAAATATAAAATTATAATGCAATCTATAAAGATGAAAAGGCAGTAGCCTCTATCTCCATAGGAGAAAGTAAAGACTATTTAAGACGCTTTAATTGGCTTGGGACGATTTGAAACTAGAAAATGATATAAACTGAATTCAATTTTTACTTGTTATAGATAAATATTATTATATCTATTACGATGGAATTATCAATAAATTAATTAATAATATAAAGTATAAATTAGTTAGTTTGATTATATTAATGTAGATAAAATATTTGAAGTGCATAATACAACTTCAAAATAATATAATAAATTGGAAGGTAGAAAATGAGTAGAAGTATTAATTTAGAATCATTATATCAAATGATAAATAATCCAAGTATATATCAAAGAGAGAATATTATGAAAAATTTTTTGGGAACACTTGATGATGAAATTCGTGATATTTCAAAAATACAAATAAAAAATAGAGAACTGGAAACTTTTAAATCGTTGTATGAGAAAATAGGTAATGAATTAACTGACGCACAAAAAAATGGATTTTATTATGGATATAAGAATAGTAAATCCATCAACCAAGAATTTGATTTAATAAGATTTACAGCTGGAAAAACATTAAATATAGAATTAAAGTATAAATATCAGAAAGGTGGAAAAAAACAATTAGAATATGATTTAAAGCGTCAAAATCATATTCTACTAAATTGTACAGAAAAAGTATATAATTATGCATATGTTTTGAGCGATGAGAAACTATATAAATTATATTTGAATAAAGATAGTGATAGTAATGATGATTATATACTGAAAGAATCTAATTTTTCTAATCTGATAAGAGATATATCTGAAGATTATAGCAATATTAATTTGCTTGAAAAATTAGTTCCTTCAGATTTAATAATATCTCCTTATAGTGAACCTGAAAAGTTTACAAGAAAATCTTATTATTTAAATGATAAACAGCAGTTAATAGTCAAAAATATTTTAAAATTTGACAATAAATATCATTGTGTATTAGGTGGAGCTGGAACTGGAAAATCATTGGTAATTTTTGATTTAGCAACAAAGTGTATGAAAATGAAAAAGGATGTGATTTTAGTATTTTGTGGGAAATTAGAGAATTATAGTGAATTAAGTAGTATTCATAAATTTGATATTGTAGAAATAAAATCTATAAATAATGATATTTCTAAACTCAAGAAATATGATGTAGTTCTATTTGATGAGTTTCAAAGAATTAGAGAGGAGAATTATGAGAAATTAATAAAGTTGAATAATGAGTTGGTTGTCTATAGTGTAGATAAAGTTCAAACATTACATCATAAAGAAGTCTTAATAGATATTGAAGAAAAACTAATAAATAACAGTAGGGTAAAAAAGCATAGATTAGGAGAAAAAATACGTCAAAATAATGAAATGTCATGGTTTATCAAGAAATTATTAAATCCTAAAAATAAAAAAAGTCAGCCTTCTAATTTTAATAAAGTATCAGTTAAATATTTTGATAATAAAGAAACAGCATCAAATTATATTCATCATATGAATAAGTGTAATAAATTTATTCCAATAGAACTAACAGAGTATCGTACTAAAACTACTGGTAAAAAACAAAGGGATAATTTTTTGTCTTTTTCAAAAAAACACTCATGATGTTGTTGGTAAGGAATATAATAATGTAATTGTAATATTTGATGAATATATAGTTTATGACGACATCACCGCTTTATTGAATTCGAATTATAATAAAAGTGATGATTATAGCCATTATCCATACATTGAAAGAAACTGTTATTTTGAAGCTTTAACTAGAGTTAAAGATAAGCTAGAGATAGTTATTATTAATAATCCTAAATTATATGAAACAGTTCTTGAAATATTAAATTGGCGAAAAAATTCTGCTAGTAAGGTAAATGAGGAGCTTAAGAGAGAAAATGAAGTATTAAAAGAAAAAATAAGAGTTTAGAATCAAAGCTATCACAACTTATGAAAAGATTAGAATAATTTAATAAATAATTATAATTAAAATGAGTATTAATGAATAATCCTTTGCAATAATCATTACTGAAATATTATCCACACTAGATTTCAATAATCATATTAAGCTGGAATTTTGATAAGAAGAACAATTGGAAATTTAATTTCAAAGTATGAAATATACAAAGATATACAGGAATATTTTATAGAAAAGCTTGGTTTTAGAGTATCAAAACTTTATATAACACTGGAAAAAATATGTATTAAATGAAATAGAAAATTATAATGTTAATGAAAAGAAAAATCTAGTAATACCACGGGTAGGAGAAAATAGATTAAGCAAATATTGGATTTTAGTATTAAATGGACTAAAAGAAAGAGGGTTAGAAGATGTATTAATTTTCTCAACAGACAATCTACCAGGATTTAACCAAGCAATAGAAGCAGTATATCCAAAAGCAGAAATACAAAAATACATAATCCATCAAATAAGAAACTCAACTAAATATGTGTCATACAGAGATATAAAAGAATTAATGAAATACCTTAAATCAGTATACAAGCCACCAACAGAAGACTTAGACTTAACAAATCTAGGAATCTTTGAAGAAAAATGGGGTAAAAATTACCCAATGTGTGTAAACTCTTGGAAAAACAACTGGGCAGAATTATCCAAATATTTTAAATATCCAGAAGGAGTATGAAAACTAATATATACAACAAATGCAATGGAAAACTTCAATAGGTAACTAAGAAAAGTTACATAAAACAAGCGTTGATAACAATGGGAAGGAACATAAGAATGTTCGTATTTGTCTTCTAAGCTCTTAAAAGCAAAAAGTCAAGATAAAAATAAAAAGTCTATATTATGGCAAATAGAAAGAATTAAGACAGATGACAAAGCTAAGTCAAATAGGAAAGACATAACAAAGGTGCAGATAGATAAATATCGGCAGTCTTCGGACTGCCTTTATTCTTTGTTAAATTTGCAGTATTTACTCATGTAAATAAGTCTAAGATTCTTTAAAATATAAATATAAGAAAATTAGAATTATTGATAGGAGGTTTATATATGAATGTAATCGAAGTAAAAAACATGAGTAAAAATTTTAAAAACAAGAAGCTTTTTAATAATTTTTCCTTAGAGATTGAAGCAAATACGGTCCATGCAATAGTTGGACCAAATGGTTCCGGCAAGACTTCTTTGCTTAGGATACTTACTGGTCTTTATGAAGAAGATGGTGGCGAAGTTAAGATTAAGGGAAATCATGCGATGTTACTTGAAAATGACTACTTGTATGAAGATAAGACTGGACTTGAAAATATTAAATTATACGGTTTGTATTTTGGATATGGTCTAGATAATTATCAAAAATATTCTGACTTGTTAGAAATTACAAATGATCTTGGTAGAAATGTTTCGACATATTCTAAGGGTATGAAGAGAAAATTATCTTTGTTAATTATTGTAATGATGAATAGGGAGATAATATTTTTAGATGAAGTAACAAGTGGAGTAGATCCAATATCAAGGGTCGAGATAAGAAAGCTTATTAAGCTTCTAAAAGATGAGGGTAAAACAATAGTAATTACAAGTCATGATCTTTCTGAAATTGAAAAAGTAGCCGATAAAGTATCTATGATAAAATCAGGAGTCTTACTTTTTACGAAAAATATAGGAGAAATTAAGGGAGAGAGCTTAGAAGATTTATTTATAGAGGAAGGTACAAAATGAATGATAAGATGAATATTAATAGGGCTTGTCGCTATTATTTAACTAAAGATAAAGATTTTATTTTGAATTTATTATTATTTACCTTGATTTCCCTTGGCTTTATTTTTTTACTATATAAGGGGATGTTTAATTCAAGAGGAAATGATTATATTGTATTGATGCTATACGTGCTAATGCTTGGCATTTCACTGATTATGTCTAATTCTATGGTTGTAAATTTAACAGTCAAGGATAAACTAAATAAACGTATTGAATTTATCCTAGCATCAGGAATTAATATAAAAGATGTGATTAAAGCCTATGCAATAGAAATGTGGAGACTATCTTCTATAATTCCATTTTTATTATTTTTCCTATCTTATGTCCTCTATGACTATAAGATTGAATTTAAGTGGATTGTAGGCATATTTGTTACAATGATAGGAATGACATATTTTGAAATCCTATTTTTTAACCTTATATCTTTATCCCAAAAAAACTTTAAGTTTTTCAAAAATATAGTTTTCTTTGGAACTACAATTCTAATTTACATGATAGGCACATTTTCAGAGAAGATTCTCTTATTGATAGAAAGATATAATTTAAACCTTATTTATATCATTCTAGGAATAAATATAGGATTAGGATTAATATTTGCAATATTTTCTATGAAAGATTTGTCTAAAATGAATAATGAATCTGTAATTAATAAAGAAGGGTCATGGTCATGAAGTTAGTCATTAACGATTTAAGAAAACTTTTAGACAAAAATGCCTTATTAATGTCTCTTATGGCACTAATCTGCTCCTTTATGGCTTTGTTTTTTGCTGATGTAGGAAGTCAAGAAATAAATAAGGTCATGAATATAGTTAAAATTGATGGGATTTTAATACTTTTTGTAATGTTTGGAGTAGAAATCGCTAAAAATACCTTGGTATCAGATAAGATTAGTAAAAAGCTTGAATTTTTACTTGCAAATGGACTTTCTATTAAAGAAATTCTAATTAAATATTTGTTTAGTATCTATTTAGCGACATTAATTATAGTCCTTCCAAGCTTTATATTAAACCTAGTTAAACTTGATCTAAGCTTAACCATTGGTATAAACTTAATTACATCAAGTTTTCTTTACACTCTAATAATAGTTTTTGTAATTCTTAATACTAGAAACATGAATAAAGTAAATTCTCTCCAAATTCGTTTGATAGGACTATCCTTAGTAGTCTTGATAAGTTCTTACCTAGTATATAATTTTACAAATTCCTTGCCTGGCTACTTGATAACTAAGCTTTTGATTTTAGGATCAGTAATTATAATTTTGGGTATAAATACTAATAAAGAAAGGATTGTAGTTAGCTACTATTAGATATGTATAAGAAATTAGAAAAAATTTTAATCAGCCATTTAATGATAATTTTATTTTGGGGTCTTCTTTTTAAAAACAATATGTTAATAAAAGAGGGCCCGATTTTAAATGCAGTTTCACTTATTTTATTTTTTACTTTATATGGACTTATATACACAGAAATTTCAAATAAAAAGATATCAGGAAAATTTTCTATTTTAGCTATACTCACATCACTTTTGCCACTAAGCTTGATTTTAATAAATGCTTTACCTTATAAGTTTCTATTCGCCCTTATAAGCATAATTTCGACAAGCCTATTTATAAAAAAATACCTGGTATTGGAGAATATAAAATATATAAACATCTTGCCAATATCTAGAAAATCTACACAAATATTTACTATTGGACTTGTATTTTTTATTTTTGCAGTGATTTATTTATTTGATATAGGAACGGTAATGATAAATATATTTATCCAGATAATTTTCCTTATTACAGAGTTCTTATTTATTCTATTTTTAAAGGAAAAAGAATTAGCATATGATAAAACTTTCAAACTCTATTACCTGTCAGATTATATGGCGAGCGAAAGAGATGAATTTGCAAGAATTATCCATGATGATATTATCCAAGACATATTTGCAAGTAAAAATTATCTGTCTTCAAAAAATCCTGATATAGAATATACTAAAAACATTCTAAGGGAACTTGAGAAAAAAGCACGAAATATAATGAAATTCTATCAATCTTCTTTATTTGAAAAAGCAAATTTGGAAACATCGCTCTTAGCTATATTTGATAATGTAAGTTCACTATATCCAGATAAAAATATTGAAGTTACCAAATATATAGATAGTGATCTAACAGAAGATAAAAGATTAATTAGGTTGATTTCAATAATATCAAAAGAACTTATAAATAATGTTTATAAGCACTCAGATGCGTCTTATTTAAACTATAAATTATATAGGAAGGAAAGTCTTATAGTTATAGAAATGGATAGTGATGGAGCAAGCTTAGATGATTTTAATAAAATTAAGGAATCAAAAAGAGGAGTATTGCTTCTTAATCTTTTAATAGATTCAAATTCAGGAAATATTTCTTACGGATTAAACAAGGGAATACTTTCAACTAAAGTTTCCTTGGAGGTGGATAGAAATGAAAATTATTTTGCTTGATGACCATAAAATTTTTGGTCAGTCTATAAAGATGCTTTTAGAAGAGCAAGCAGATTATATCTCATGTTCTTATGTATCTGATGCTCAAAAGTTTTTAAAAATGATAAAAGAAGAAGCTTATGATATTTTCTTAATTGACATAAATTTAAAAGATGATAAGACAGGTCTTGATTTAATTAAAGACTTGGTAAATGATAATCCAAAACAAAAGATAATAGTCTTAACCTCCTATGATTTAGATAATTACAAGGATATGGCTTTTGACTTAGGAGTAAAGGATTTTATTAATAAGTCTATAGAAATTGAAGAACTTTTAGAAAGAATAAAAAATGTATATAAAGGAAAATTCAAGAAAATAGATAAGTACATTGCTGATCCACTGACTAAACGAGAGATAGAAGTACTTGAAGAATTAATAAAGGGGTCAAGCAAAAAAGATATTGCGGCTAAGCTTTTTATTAGCGAGAGAACCCTTTATAACCATATAGCAAATATATACGATAAATTAAGGGCTAAAAATATTGTTGAAGCCTATAATAAGGCTATGGAACTTGGATATATCAATCCAGTCATGTAAAATTTATTGATTAAAAATATTTGGAGATTAGAATATTCTATCTCCAATTTTTTTTGTGAACTTTGCAGTTTTTACTCATGTAAAATAAATAAAAGTATTGTATCCTATAAGAAGAATATAAAGCTATTCTAATTAAGTAAATGGTTGCTCTTTTAGATTTTTCATATGGAGGTAATTATTTAAATATTAATAAAATATTTACTGAAAAAAATTTGTTGAAATTCCGGAATTTGAATAATAGTAAAATCAATAAATATCGAGATTGTGGACTTAGGTACGCTTGTAATGATTGCAGAAGTATGGAAATGAAGTTAGGATCAACGATAGATGAAAAGATAAGTTGTGTTAGGAGGTTAGTATGGGCATATTAAGTTTAAAGCATATTTCAAAAAAATATAATGCTAAATTAGCCTTAGATGATATTAATCTAAGTTTAGATAAAAATGAAATTATTGGCATTGTAGGACCAAATGGCGCTGGCAAAACTACATTATTTAGGATTATTATGGGTCTGATAGAGCCAACCGATGGTGAAGTAAGATTATGGGGAAGAAAGTTAGATAGCTGTGAGATAGGAAAAAAAATTAGCTATTGCTCAGACGGAGATAACCTTTATGAAGATTTAACAGTAAAAGAGAATTTAGAATTTATTGCTAGATGCTATAGCATTAAAGATAGTGATAAAAAAATTGAACATTTATCTATGCTATTCGATATTCATAAGGAATTAGATAATGAAACGAAGAATTTATCTAAAGGCATGAAAAAAAAAGTAGCTTTAATCAGATCTATAATTACTTGTTCTCCTATAATTATAATGGATGAACCAATGAATTGGCTTGATTTAGAAAATCAGAGAAAACTAAATAATGTTTTAATAAAATTAAGTTCTAAATCTTTAATAATAATAAGTAGCCATAATCTATCTCTTATTGAAAATATCTGTGACAAGGTCATAATTTTAAATCAGAATTTAAAATATTTTGGAGATGTTAAAGGTATTAATGTGGATAGTATTATAAAGCTTAAAGTGGTTTGTGATAATAGTAATTTTGATATAAATGTAATTAAAAACTTAGATAATATTGAGGGCGTTTTGAAAGCAGAATTGGAAAAGAACATATTGTTTATTGAATTTGATAACAAAATAAGCAATGTTGAGAACAATATTATATCTTGCATTATTAATAAATATAATATTAATATTCATGAAATAAACCGCATAGAGAAAAAATTAGAAGATTTATATTTTGAAAAAGTGAGGTAATAAATGGTAGTAAAAGCTATTTTTTGGAAAGAACTTAGGAGTTTACAAAAAAATATTAAATCAAAATTTGTAATGACAGTTGGTACGATTCTGTTTATATTCTTATTACTATATGTAAAATCAAAAGCATCACATTTTTCACCTCAAATTTATAAAAATAACATAACATATATGACAGCAATCATTGGATATATTATATACATTTCAAATTTAAGATTCTGGTATGAAAAAAATATGGGTATGTTAGAAGTTTTATTTAGCTTACCAGCAAGCATAAACTTAATAATACTAGGAAAGATAATTTTGCCAATACTAATGAGTATAATAGTATCAATTATATTCTATGTTATTTCTTTCATTGTTGGTATTGTAATGTTCAATATAGAAATATTTTCTATAGTTCCTTTAATGGAGGTATTAGTAATCTCTACAATATTTCAGATATTTTATTCAGTGATAAATTGTTATGCAATGTGGTGTGCTAGTCTGGCTTATGCTAAAACTATTCAGTTTATATCTGTTATTATGTATTTAGGTTCTATATTTACCATGTATATAGTGCCTAATGATTTTAAAATATATAATTGGATAGGAACATGGATAATACTAATGGTTATTGGATTATACGCGATTATTTGTTATCTTAAAATAACTAAAGAAAGGGCAATAAATACATTGTCTATCTAAAAAGCCCAAGCAAATATTTTGCTAAGTTATTCATCTTGTGTAAAGTATTGGTACAATAAAAATCTATTGATTCCTTGCTTTCTAAAAGCTAAATTAATTTTATTAAAAGAATTTGCCAATAGTTAAAGCGTAGCGTATTTTAGGGGCTACAGATTAGCCTCTACTTGATTGTATCAATAGATGTCAATTTCTATCTAAATAGAGCTTAACTTAATTTTATATGACTTTAATAAACTGTAAAATTTTTATAATTTGAAGATAACTTACTATTTATTTTCCTAAGTTACCACTCTTCAAAATATATGGATAACTATGACAATATTTGATCCGTTCTTAGTGATATGACTTAACAGCTTTTTGTTATTTCTTGTATTTAGGATAGTGTTTTTTTCCATATTCATAGCCTAAATGCTCATCTAATTCTGCTTTTAAAAGTTCTTCCATTGTATCGCCTAGAAGGTCTTTTAGAGCTTCTTGAATATCTTGTACGCTTTGAGGCTCATATTCTTCAATTAACATTTTTGCTATTTTGCTTCTTTTTGTTTCTGGTCTTTTTCTTGGCATAAAAATTCCTCCTGATTAGTTATACTTCATTCTAAACAGGAGGTTTTCCATACACAGAATATTATATAATCTCACAAGGATAAAAAATTTTATTTAGAGGATTATCACTATTCAAATTCAAGCTAATTCAAAGAAGATATTAGGAAAGGAAGTAGTTACCTCTCTACTTCCTTTCCATAATAATTTTCATAGTTTTTCCTATACTGAACAAGGTCAGAAAATTGCTCTTTATTCAAAGAATACTCTTGCATAAGGGTATTCTTTTTTTCTTGCAATTCATCGAGTTTCGTTAATATTTCTTTTGTTTTTGGTAGTTTTTTATAGTTTTCTAAAATTTCTTTAGCGGCAATTTTATAGACGGAAAGTTCACTATAATATTCTTCAGCAAATTGTTTATCTTCAGGATTTTTCTTGTGGTATTTATAGATTTCACGATATTTATTTATAGTATTTATATTTTCCATATCTTGTGATAAACTCTTCATTTCAGGTTCAATTTTCTTTATTTTATCTAACAAGTCTTGTCTATCATCAGCAGATTTTTTGATTAGATCATCGAGTTGAGTGATTGAATTAATTCCTTGTTCTCTAAGTTTAATTATTGAATCAGCCATTGTTTTGATATTATGTTTTCTTGCCCAAACTTCATAACCTTTTGAGGATTGAGCTTTTTCATTAGTAGATATATCAATGACGTTTCCTACACGTTTTTTAATAGGGTTAGCTTTGTTTTTAATAGCTAAATCTATTCTTTCTTTGATTTTTTCCTCAGTATAATCTTCTCCGATAGTCTTAGCTCTTGTAAATCTTTGCTTATCTTTATGACGAAAAGCAATGTGTTTACCAAATTTAATTTCATAATCAAGAGACTTCATATTATCTAAAAACTCTTCCCACGATTTAGACTTATTAATCATTCTATCTATATCAAATTGCAGTTTAGACTTCCAAGAATTTCCTTTTTTATTTTGGTCATATTCATACCAGGATTTACCAGAAGTTTTATATTTTCTTTTGTAAGCTTCATAATATTCATCAATGACTGAAAGCTTATTTTCTTTACATAATTCGTCACTTTTATACCTAATTTTATGGTAAGTTTTTTTGTTAGATTGGTAGCACTTACCAGTCTTGTAATTAACATTATTAAAAATAATATGGTTATGGATATGTCCTCTATCTATGTGAGTTGCAAGAACAAATTCATAATCCTCTTTTAAAATTTTCTTACATAATTCCATTCCAATTTCGTGAGCTTTTATAGGATCAACCTCTCCTGGTAGAAAAGATTGAATTAAATGTCTAGCTAAGACTGTTCCTTTAGTATCATTATCTTTTCGAGTTTTTATAAATTGAATATGGGCAGTAGATGGATGACATTTGAATGAAGATACTAAGACTTTTTCATCAGTTTTTTCGCTCTTAGTAATGTAATCTATTGCTAAATTTAGAGTTGATTTTATAGGATGTATTTTTGTAATTGCCATATTAATCACCAGAACTTTCTTTTGATTTGTTAAGAAGTAGGGAATGGATCTGCAATATTTCTTTTGATAATTTTTCTATCTGTTTATTCATTGACTCGATTTCATTTTTGTAAATAACACCAGTTGTATAAGTAGCTTTTGCAATCTGGTTTATATTATTTGTTGCATTTGAAAGTAGCCATTGTAAGTTTCTAAATGGTTCTAAATCTACAACATAAATTTCTTTTTCTAATACACATTTTCTAAGAAAGTGGGACATAGTTTTGCAATTAGCAAGTTTCATTTTCTTTTCAAAAATTTCTTTTTCTTCATCTGTTAAATATATTTTTAATTGATTATTTCTTTTTCTATTATCCATAGTATATCTCCTTATCATAAAATATTGGGGTCTTAGGGTTCTCCCTAACAAGGTAAAATTGATAAAAAAAGAAGCAGTCCATAAAGGTTCTGCTTCATCAATTTTTCGTAAGTGGGTACTCACTTACTGTGCTTGCTATTAAAGCTATTAAAGTTATAAGCGTTAAGCGTGTATTCAGTTTTATTAATTATACCGCATTTAAAGAAATTAATAAAGAGGTATAAGCGAAGCTATTGACAATGATTATCAGTTCTGATACAATAATACCGACAAGAGCGTCGGTTTGGAGGTTATTTATGAAATGAAAATGGAAGCTGATGAAAGAAAAAAGCAGATTAGAGAAGCAACTATAAAAGTATTTTTAGAAAAAGGATTTAGAAATACAGTTATGAATGACATAATGGAAGCTACTGGGCTTTCTAGAGGTGGCTTGTATCATCATTATGGTTCTACCTATGAAATTTTATACGACATTATGGTAGAAGGAAATAAACACAGAGAGAAGATGATCTATGATGAGATGAATAAAACAAGTCAGGATTTTAGCGAAGTTTTATCTGAGATTATTTTAGAAAAAATGCTATATCAGAGTGACTATGTTTCAATTTATGCAATGTTTTTGCAGGAATTAAATCATGACGATAAGTTAAAAGATTTATATAATAAACTAAAAAAATCATCATCTGATAGTATTCTAATGTTATTTGATGAAGATGTAAGAGGTGAATTAAGTGAAGCTATCGAATTAATAACTGATTTGATTAACACATTTATTCTAGGTTGTGAAGTTCTAAATGCAAGAGAAAATTTTGTGAAGAATAAACTTGCATTAAAAAAAATGATAGTAATTATCTTAGATAATAATGCTTAGTAAATCTTAGGGTTTACTCAGAAAGAAAAAATATATCTTAAATTGGAGGTTTATATGAAATTAAAAGATATAGTACAAATTGCAGTATTAACAGTAATTGGTTTTGCTATTGGAATGGCTGTTTCAATGTTTACAGGAACACTTGGAGCTATCGCTCTTTATGCTTCAGCTGGATTTGCAGCTTTTGCTGTTGGACCAGTTTTTGTAATAATGGCAAAAAGAATTCAGAAGAGAGGAGCTGCAGCCCTATTTTGGATTATATATGGTCTACTATATTCAGTGATGGGATATTGGATTATGATTCCTATCTGCCTAGTTTCAGCAATATTGGCAGAAATTATAATAGGTGATTATAAAAATAATACGAAGGTAGGAATAGCATTTTCAGTGGCTATGTTTATT
Organism: Anaerococcus hydrogenalis DSM 7454; assembly: GCF_000173355.1. Classification (GTDB taxonomy): domain Bacteria; phylum Bacillota; class Clostridia; order Tissierellales; family Peptoniphilaceae; genus Anaerococcus; species Anaerococcus hydrogenalis. The sequence continues at coordinate 28,754 of NZ_ABXA01000003.1, read as the reverse complement.
GTTGCTATGCATCCTATTATCTTTGTTAAAGTTTTAGGAGTGGAAGGAATAGTTAAGTTTGCGTCTTCTATAGGCAGAGAGCAAGCTGAGTGGATGGCGAGCTTTTATACGAATAAAGTAATAGCAATAGCTATGGGATGTAATGTAATATTAGAACTACTTGCAGGATGCTTTGGCATATATATAAACAATAAATTTTTTGAAAAGAGAAAAGAAAAAGGAATTTTGTAGTGAACAATTTTGGAAAAAGTAAGACAAAAGATATAAATCCAATCACTCTTTTTTTGATAATATTGATTTCGTCTTTCTTGGTTTTTCTTGTTAATGGAATAGCTTATTATGTTCTTTTGGGAATGAGCTTTGTGGTTGTCTTGTTATTTTCATACTTAGAAGCTATCAAAAGGTTGAGCATCTATTTAGGATTATATGTGTTAATAAAAATCTTATCTTATATTGACTTAGGATTAACTACTGGGGCAATAATAGGTCTAATTGCCTTGGTATTAAAATTATATCCAATTTTTAATATTGGTAGGGTATTGATCCTCACTAGCCCTCTCAAAATAATGGCAGCTTTAAGAAAGGTTCATTTTCCACAAATGGTAAGTATAGCTCTTGTAACTGCATTAAGATATCTTGGAGAATTAGAATCTAGAATTAAAGAAATACGCAATGGAATGAGGGTGAGGGGCTTAAAAATAAGCCTCTTACATCCTGTGCGTTCATTTGAATTTTATCTTATTCCACTTATCTATAAATGCCTTCAAGTAAGCGAAACATTAACATCTTCTATAATAACAAGAGGTATTGAGTATGAGGGTGAAAAAACAAGTTATAATCCAATATATTTTGGTATTTTAGATTATATTGTCATATTTTCCTTTTTGATGGTATTTGCATTATGGAGGTTAGAAGGATGAGCTTATTAAAAGCTAAAATTTTGAATTTCCGATATGATGAAGACAATTCTTCCGTTCTTGAAAATATTGATTTAGAAATTTACGAGGGTGAATTAGTTGTAATTACAGGCTTATCGGGTTGTGGTAAAACAACTTTGACAAGAATTCTAAATGGGCTTATCCCAAATCATTATAATGGAATTTTAAATGGAGAAGTGAAACTATTAGATAAAAATCTGATGGATTATAGAAAAGGAGAACTTGCAAAATATATAGGCAATGTCTTTCAAAATCCATCAGACCAGTTTTTTGCAACTATTGCCGATGAGGAAGTTGCTTTTGTTGGTGAAAATTTAGGAATGCCCTTAGATAAATTGAAGTTAAAAACAAAAGAAACTTTTGAAAAAATGGGAATTAGCGACTTGATGGATAGGAAGCTTTCAGAACTATCTGGAGGTCAGAAACAAAAAGTAGCAATAGCTTCCACGTTACTATATGATACAAAAATTATTTTCTTTGATGAGCCTTCGTCTAATTTAGATTATCACGGGATTCTACAGTTTAAGGATATCATTTCTAATTTAAGAAAAATGGGAAAAACTGTTATTATAGCTGAACATCGATTATTCTTTTTAAATGACTTGTATGACAGGCTAATCTATATGAAAAACGGAACAATAGAGAGAATATTTTCACGTGGAGAGCTTACAGAAGATGCTTGCAAAGAATATGGACTAAGAGCAATTAATTATAAATCTTTGAAAGCAGAAAATTTAGTTTGTCCTCAAGAACAAGCCTTAGAGGTCTCAGGCTTAAATATCAAAATAGGTAATAATGAATTAATAACAAATCTTTACTTTAGTCTCAATTCTGGAGAAATAATGGCAATTATTGGACAAAATGGAATTGGTAAAACAACTTTGGGAAAGACTTTATCAGGCTTAATTAAAAATAATGGGAAAACAAGTTATGGAAAAAATAAAAAAGAAAGGTTAAAAAACTCTTATTATATGATGCAGGACGTGGATTATCAGATTTTCTTTGATACAGTAGAAAACGAGCTTTTACAAAAAGATAGAATTAATGACGATGGATATTTAGATAGACTTAGAAAAGAATTAAAACATATTGACCTTTGGGAAAATAGGTATGATCACCCTCAAAATCTATCTGGTGGGCAAAAACAAAGACTTGCCCTATTGACAGCTTGTTTAAGTGGTAGAAAGTTAATAATTCTTGATGAACCCACATCAGGTTTAGATTATAAGAGGATGAACGACATTTCTCAAATAATAAAAAGATATTCAAAAACTTATCCCTTTGCAATAATAACTCATGATATAGAACTTATTTTTAAGGTTTGTAACTCTGTGTTAATGCTTGGAAAAAATGGATACAAGAAAGTAAATATCCAGGGACATGAAAAAGAAATTTTGGAATTTATTAAAGATGGACTGATTGCGTAAGGAGTTGATTTTATGCAACAAGATATGAAAGAACAATTATTAACAAAAAGACCTATAGATTTACTTTTTCAATTATCTATCCCTGCTGTAATAGGAATGATAGTAATAGGTCTTTATCCACTAATGGATGGAATTTTTGCAGGAAATATTATAGGACAAACTGCAATGACAGCTTGTGGTGTAGCTATGCCACTTACCTTTTTTAATAGTGGAGTATCTACACTCATAGGTGTAGGTTCAGCATCAGTTTTATCAAGAGCTATAGGAAAGGGCGACCAAAAAACAGTTGATAAAATTATGGGGAATTTAATCTTTTGGGTTATTATATTCTCATTAATTATTACAATAGGCGGAATTTTACTTGCACCACATTTTTTAGATATGGTTGGAGCAAGTGGAGAAATTAAAGAATATGGTATCAGATATTTACGAGTGATTTTCATTGGTTCTTTATTTGTAAACTTTACTCAATCAGCAAATATGGTTATGCGTGGAGAAGGATTAATGAAAAAAGCAATGCTTATTATGGGTCTAGGGGCTTTTTTAAACATAATTCTTGATCCAATTCTAATGAAATTAATGGGAAAATACGCAATTGAAGGAGCTGCACTTGCAACTATTACAGCCCAATTTGTCCAAGCAGCCATTACTTTACATTATTTCAAAAACAAGAGTAAAGTTGTAAAAATAAATAAAATAAAGTCTGAGCCAGAAGTAAAAAAAGAAATGTTTGCTGTCGGAACATCTGCCATGATGATGCAAGTTTTATTTATGATTCAGCAGACCATGCTTTACAAAATGTCATTTAAATATGGCGGAGATACAAATGCTATCTTGATGGCAGCAACACTTAGAATATATGCCTTTTCATTTATTCCTCTTTGGGGAATGAGTCAAGGTTTACAACCTGTAGTTGGTACAAATTTTGGAGCGAAAAAATACGACAGAGTAAAAGAAGCTATGAAAGTATTTTCTATCGGAGGATTAGTTCTTGCATCAATATTTTGGATACCAGCATTAGCATTTTCAAAGAATATTCTTTCTTTATTTGGAGTAGAAGAAAGTATTATAACTCAAGGAATAGGAAACTTTAGACTATTTTATTCTATCTTTATCCTATATGGAGTAATGGTAATAACTATAACATTCTTCCAATCAATAGGAAACGCTAAAAAAGCTGGGATAATAGTAATGCTAAGACAGTTATTTTTATTCGTACCTGCCATGATTATTTTACCAATGATATTTGGAGTAAAAGCAGTATGGTTTGCTGAACCCCTTGTAGATTTAATTATGATTTTAGCGGGAATAGCAATGATGATTGGAGAGCTTAATAGAATGCCCTCTGAAATAAAAAAAATATAATAAACTATTTAAAAATATTACTAAAGGAGGTTTTAAAGTGAATTTAGTAAAAGAATATGTAAGTAAAAGAAAAGGATCATATTTTGCATCCGTCCTACTTGCGATAGTGGGAGTGGTGGCAGGTTTTTTTTTCCTATATATACATGGCAAAAATCATTGTAAATTTGATTAATGGCATAAGTGATATGAGTTTATATACTCCACTTTGTATAAGTATTTTAATAACATTTGTTATAAAAGAAGTGGCAGCAGGAATTTCTACAAGTATTTCTCATACGGCGACTTTTAATGCACTAGGAGAAATCAGAAATGATATTTCTAAAAAATTATTTAAAATGCCACTGGGAGATGTGTTATCAAGATCATCTGGAGAACTTAAAAATATTATAGTTGAGCAGGTGGATTCTATGGAAACGTCCCTTGCCCATCTAGTGCCAGAATTTACGGCAAATTTAGTTGGGCCTATCCTATTATTTATCTATATGTTTACTTTGGATTGGAGATTGACTCTACTTTCTCTTGTTCCTTTTGTCCTTGGCATGTCTATTATGATGTCTGTTATGAATGCTCATTATAAGGAAATGTTTGGAAAGTCAGTTGCCATTGGTCAACATATGAATAATTCCATTGTTGAGTATATAAATGGGATAGAAGTAATAAAGACATTTAATCAAAGCGAATCATCTTATAAAAAATATACTGATTCCGTCTATGACAATGCAAAATTTTATTATTCTTGGATGGACGAGTCTATGAATAAGGTTGCCATAGGTAGGTTACTTTCTCCTATGGGGATACTTACAATCATACCCTTTGGAATTTTATTTTATATCAATGGAAGCCTTGATTTAGGAAATTTAATTACCTTAATCGTCTTATCATTTGCTACAGTTTCTAGTATTTTAAAAATCATGAACTATATGGATGATATGTCAAGAATATCAACTATAACTTCTGAAATAGGAAAGATTTTAGACTCAAGAGAGTTAGAAAATATTGACAAGGGAGAAAAAATAGGATCCTATAATATAGAACTTCAAGACGTAGACTTTTCTTATGATGGAAAAAATAAGGTTATAGATAATCTTTCTATGGAAATAAAAGAATCTAATGTTTCAGCCCTCGTTGGTCCTTCTGGGTCAGGCAAGTCCACAATAGCAAAACTTATTGCTGGATTTTGGAATGTAGATAAGGGATCTATTAAAATTGGCGGAGTAGAAACAAAAGATGTGTCGCTCGAAAACTTGTCTTCACTTATTTCTTTTGTATCCCAAGACAATTTCCTCTTTGATATGACTATAAAGGAAAATATTAGGCTTGGAAATAAGAATACCTCTGACGAAGAAATTATAGATGTATGTAAAAAATCTGCCTGCCATGATTTTATTATGAATCTATCTAATGGTTATGATACAAGAGTTGGTGAAGGTGGAGGTCATCTATCTGGAGGAGAAAGACAAAGAATATCTATTGCTCGTGCCATGCTAAAGAATGCACCAATCGTAATTTTAGATGAAGCAACTTCTTATATAGATCCTGAAAATGAAGCTCTCATACAAAACGCCTTGGCAAATCTAGTTAAGGGTAAAACTTTAATCATAATCGCTCATAGATTAAAGACAATTGTTGATGCAGATAGGATATTTGTTATAAAAGATGGTAAATTAAACTCCTATGGAACTCATGAGGGCTTATTAAAGTCATCAGAGCTTTATAAGGAAATGTATGCTGCAAATTTAAGGGGTGATGAAAATGCTTAATGTGTTTAAAAAGATATGGAATTTTTCAAAAGAAGAACAGGTAAATATTAAGAAATCCATTCTCGCTGGATTTTTGCACGCAGTATTTAATGCCCTTGAGTTTGGAGCAATTTACTATATGCTAGTAAATATATTCTCTAAAACTTTAGACTATAAGGCAATCTTTATTTGTCTCGGCATATTAGTAATATCTCTTGTTGGCAAAATTATGACACTAAAAATTTCACAAATGGCACAAACACACGCTGGATATTTTATGGCAGCCCATAAGAGAATAGAAATAGGAGAAAAAATTAAAAGAGTTCCTATGGGTTTCTTTTCAAGCTTTTCACTTGGAAGATTAACTACAATTGCCACATCTTCACTTTCCCAAGCAGAAATGTGGGTGCCTATGCTTTTGGTTCTTGTACTTGGTGGAGTTTTAAATACTTTAGTCTTTGTCCTTGGAACTTTAATTTTTAACGTAAAGGTAGGACTGGTTGCTGTAGCAGGTGTGGTAGTATTTTTCATCGTTACATCAATGATGGAGAAAAAATCATCAGCTAATGCAGACAAAATGACAGAAACACAAACAAGACTTACAAAAGAAGTATTAGCAACTTTACAAGGAATGCAGGTTATAAAATCCTATAATCTTGGTGGAGAAAATAACAGGGCTTTAAGAAAGTCTATAAAAGACACATCAAGAATACTCTTAGACCTGGAGAAATCTGTAGCACCATACACAGTTATCCAAAGAATTGTAATGGGAATAACAACAGTGGCTATGGTCTATGTATCATTAAAATTAAATTTATCTGGTGAACTTCCACTTGCTGAAACAATTCTTATGATTATGGCATCCTTTATTATCTTTGAAGGCTTAATCGGGGCAGGATCAAACATGGCAATCCTAAGAGCTTGCGAAAATGCTATAGATTCTGTAGGTTTTATCGACTCTATGCCTGATATGAAAGAAGGAAGTATTATAGAGCCTATAAAAAATCACAATATAGTCTTTAAAAATGTCAGCTTTTCTTATGATGACAGACCAATTTTAAAAAATGTATCAACAGAGATAAAAGAAAATACCATGACTGCCATAGTTGGTCCATCTGGATCTGGTAAGACAACATTTTGTAATCTCATAGCGAGATTTTGGGATGTAAACTCTGGAGAAATTTTAATTGGAGGAAAGAATATTAAGGGCTATAAGATAGAAAACTTAATGAATTCTATTTCCATGGTATTTCAAGATGTATATCTATTTGAAGATACAATTGAAAATAATATAAAATTTGGAAAACAAAACGCAAGCCATGAAGAAGTAGTTCAAGCTGCTAAAAAAGCAAGATGTCATGAATTTATAGAAGCTTTACCAGAAGGATATGACACTATCATCGGAGAAGGTGGAGCAAGTCTATCAGGCGGAGAAAAACAAAGAATCTCCATAGCCAGAGCCATGCTAAAAGACGCAGACATAATTATATTTGATGAAGCCACAGCAAATATAGACCCAGAAAATGAAGATAAACTTAAAGAAGCAATAGAATCATTAACAAAAGACAAAACAGTAATTATGATTGCCCACAGACTAAAGACAATTAGAAATGCTGACCAGATTTTAGTCTTAAAAGATGGAGAAATAGTAGAATGTGGAAATCATGAAGAACTGATTAAAAATAATGGACTTTATTCTGACCTTATCAATGCAAAAGCTAAGGCGGAATCATGGAAATTAAATAATTGATAGAACTATAGATATCGAGACTGGCATTAGGCTAGTCTCTTTTTTTGCTTTTTACCAAATTTATATATACCTATACAAATATCTATAAACTCATATAAGATAAAGGTGTATAAATATAAAAATTAGTTTAATCACAATAATCGCATTTTAAATTATGACGTTTGCAAGCTAAATTACGAACCTCACTTGGGAGTTTTCCCTTGTATCTTTTGTAATAAATGGAAAATTTGCTATGTGATGTGTATCCGACAGACTCAGCTATTTCTTTTATAGGAAGTTCAGTATTTAAGAGAAGAGTTTCAGCCACATTCATTCTTTTTCTTTGGGTGTATTCTGTAATGCTTTGACCATATTTTTCTTTGAACAAATTTTTTAATTTTGTTCCGCTCATTTTAGATATTTTTTCAAGGGTTTCTTGATTTACATTCATGGCGAAATGATCATCTAAGAATCTTGCTACATCTTCAAGTGCTTTATTATCGTCTGACTCAATTTTATATTTCTTTCTATTTAAGTAGGTATCAATTACTATACTTACCCATTCATTTGCCTTAGCTTTAAAGAAAAAATCCGCAGCAGGAGGGTCCATCTTACAATTTAATATTTCCATTGCTACTTTTTCTAAAGACTTTGTAAGTATTATTTGATTAGTCTCAAGCAAAGCCTCATAAAATGATTCTGGATCAATATTAATGGATGATAGTTGCTTTTCCAAAAGTTCTCTTTTAAATCCAATAGAAACACAAAGATAATATGAATTCTCGTGTAATAGAAATAGGAAGTCATCTTTTATATTATCAAAATCAAGAGTGCATAAGGAGTTTGCGGTCAAAGTTTGATAAGGACTAAACTTTTCTCCATTTGCGCTGACAATGTAGCTTGAATAAATTGAAACATAGTCTGCCATACTATAAGTGTTATTTTGAACTACTTCCTTTCTGATATAAAAATCATGTACATCGATAATGAAGACGTCTCCTTCATAAAACCAATATAGGCCTTCTCCATAAGTAGAGTCCTCTTTTTTCCAACAAAAAGTATGGCCTGCACTTGAATACTTCTTATTATTCTTACATTCATCTACTTTCATATAATCTTTTACAAAATCAAAATAAGTCATAATACACCTATCCCTTTTAGACAATATTCCAATTAGCCTTATTAATTCAAAACTATTGTATTAGTAATTATAACCGATGTATAATAAAAATACAATGATAGTTATTATCAACAAATTAAATTTATATCTAAAAGGGATATCAAAGAAAGGAGATGTCATTATGAAGATTTACAAAAAACTATTTGCTTATGTACAGGATAAAAAATATCTTGGCTTTTTAGCTATAGTTTTTTCTGCTATATCTGCTGTACTTACAGTATATGGATATTATTTAATCTACAAATTTTTAGATAAGTTAATAATTAATTCAAATTTATCTGGTGCAGAGAACATAGCATTAAAATCTGTTATTACACTAACAAGTGGGGCGATATTTTATTTTGTTTCAGGAACATTTTCACACATATTGGGATTTAGGCTTGAAACAAATTTGAGGAAAAGGGGAATCGATGGTCTGGAAAAAGCTAGTTTTAGATTCTTCGACTTAAATCCATCTGGTCAAATAAGAAAGATTATAGATGACAATGCAGCACAGACTCATCAAGTTGTAGCGCACATGATCCCCGATAGTTCTCAGGCAATAATTACACCTATACTTGTACTTGTGCTTGGCTTTATAGTAAGTATAAGAGTTGGTATCACTTTGCTTGCTCTTACTATAATTGGGGGCTTAATTTTAGGGGCGATGATGGGTGAGCAAGAATTTATGATCATATACCAAGAAGCCCTATCAAAACTAAGTGCTGAAACTGTTGAATACGTTAGAGGAATGCAGGTAGTAAAGATATTTAGAGCAAATGTCGAATCATTTAAAAGCTTTTATAAGGCGATAAAAGATTACTCTAAGTATGCTTATAATTATTCCCTATCTTGTAAAAAGCCTTATGTTTTGTACCAATGGTTATTTTTTGGTTTGATTGCAATTTTAATTATTCCTATAGTTTATTTTATTACTAGCTTAGGCAGTGCAAAGGTAATTTTACTTGAGCTTATCATGATTTTATTTTTATCGGGAGTTCTCTTTGTTTCATTTATGAGAATGATGTGGTACTCCATGTACATTTCTCAAGGAAATTATGCAGTAGATACCTTAGAGGCACTTTACGAAGATATGCAAAAAGATAAATTGGTCCATGGTAATGTCAATAATTTTAAAAATTATAATATTGAGTTTGACAATGTAAGCTTTGCTTACAATGATAAGGCTGTTATTGAAAATTTATCTTTTAAATTAGAAGAGGGCAAGTCCTATGCACTTGTCGGTTCATCTGGATCAGGTAAATCAACAGTAGCAAAACTTATATCAGGTTTTTACAATGTTAATGAAGGAAGGATTAAGATAGGCGGGATTCCAATAAGTGAATATTCTGACGAAGCTTTAATTAAAGCCATTTCCTTTGTTTTTCAAGATTCAAAATTATTCAAGAAAAGTATTTATGATAATGTTGCTTTAGCTAATAAAGAAGCGAGCAGAGATGAGGTTATGAGAGCCTTAAAATTAGCTGGATGTGATTTGATATTAGAAAAATTCCCAGAAAGAGAAAATACAGTCATAGGCTCAAAAGGAGTTTATTTATCCGGAGGAGAAAAACAAAGAATTGCAATTGCCAGATCAATTTTAAAGGATTCCAAAATTATTATTATGGATGAGGCATCAGCATCCATAGACCCAGATAACGAGTTTGAACTACAAAAAGCTTTCAAAAATCTTATGAAAGATAAAACAGTTATCATGATTGCACACAGGCTATCTACAATTAAAGACCTTGATGAAATTATTGTCATGGATGGTGGAAAAATTATAGAAAGAGGTTCCGACAAAAAATTAATGTCAAAGGATACAAGTTATAAGAGACTGCAAGAGATGTTTAATAGTGCCAATGAATGGAGGGTTTCAAATGAAGGAGTTTTATAAAAAAAGATTTGCTCTTACAGATAAAGGAGCGAGAAATTTATCTAAGGCAACACTGGCTTCATTTTTCGTTTATTGTATAAACATGGTCCCTGCCATACTACTAATGATTTTTGCTCAGGAAGTTTTGGAAAATATGAGTAGAAGCAAGGGCTTTTATATAGTATTCTCAGTTTTGACCTTGATAGCAATGTATATTTTGCTTTCTATCGAATACGATAAATTATATAGGGCAACCTATCAAGAAAGTGCAGATTTAAGAATAAGGACAGCTGAGAATTTATCAAAACTACCTCTATCATACTTTTCTAAACATGATATTTCAGACCTAGCCCAAACAATAATGTCTGATATTGAAGGTATAGAGCATGCAATGAGCCACTCGATACCAAAAGTAGGCGGCATGGCACTCTTCTTCCCACTAATATCTGTCATGATGCTAGTTGGCAATGTCAAGATGGGTTTAGCTGTAATTATTCCAACGATTTTGAGCTTTATATTTATACCACTATCTAAAAAACATTCAGTTAAGGGAGAGAGAGAATATTATAAGGTCTTAAGAGAAAACTCAGAAAGCTTTCAAGAAAACATCGAGATGCAAATGGAGATCAAAGCCTATGGCTTATCAGATGAAATGAAAGAAAAGCTCTATAAAAAAATGGATAAAGGTGAAAAAGTGCACTTAAAAGCAGAAATTGCAAACATCTTAATTATGTCCATATCTTCAATATTTAGCTTTATTTCCCTTGCTGTCGTAATACTTGTTGGCGTAAATCTAATTATTAATAAAGAAATAAGCACACTCTACCTTGTAGGATATTTACTAGCTGCTATGAAGGTAAAAGACTCTCTAGACGCATCTAAAGAGGGCATGATGGAGATATTTTATTTAACACCAAAGATTGAAAGATTAAAAGAAATTCAAAATCAAGAATTACAAGAGGGCGAAGACTATAATCTACAAAAATTTGATATTGATCTAAAAGATGTTGAATTTGCTTATAATAAAGACGCAAAAGTTTTAAATGGCCTAAGCTTTAAAGCAAAGCAGGGAGAGGTTACTGCTTTGGTAGGAGCAAGCGGCTGCGGTAAAACAACTATATTGAAACTCATATCAAGACTTTATGATTATGGCGAGGGACAAATCTTAATTGATGGCAAAGATATAAAAGAAATATCGACAGAATCTCTTTTTGACAAGGTCTCAATAGTTTTCCAAGATGTGGTTCTTTTTAATCAAAGCGTTATGGAAAATATTAGAATCGGAAATCAAAATGCAAGTGACGAAGAAGTTAAAAGAGCAGCGAAACTTGCAAATTGCACAGATTTTATAGAAAAAATGGATAAGGGTTTCGATACAGTTATTGGTGAGAACGGTGCTGAGCTATCAGGAGGAGAAAGACAAAGATTATCAATAGCCAGAGCCTTTTTAAAAGATGCGCCAATACTAATCTTAGATGAGATAGCAGCAAGCCTAGATGTTGACAACGAGAAAAAAATTCAAGAGTCTTTAAATAATTTGATTAAAGATAAGACGGTTGTAATCATTTCACACAGAATGAAATCCATAGAAAATGCAGACAAGATAGTAGTTCTTGAAAATGGAAAAGTAGAAAGCCAAGGAAACCATGAAGAGCTTTTACAAAAATCAAAAGTTTACAAGAATTTGATAGAAAAACAAAAATGGCAGAAGAATTTATTTATTAGGAACAATAATTGGAGCATATATAGGCAAGGCTCTATTCAAGAAACACTTTGAAAAATAAGGCTTTGTATAATGCCTACTTTTTCTTATAATGCTCTATTTAATCCAAATACTATCAGATTGATATTAGTTGTATTCATAAAAGGCTTAACAGTTATGCATACTATAAATATCCGTTTTAAGCTAGCAATTGTTTGTTTTATTGGTTTTCAAGCTTGCCTTGGATACTGCTATGACCCTACAACAAAAAGAAGAATTACTTGATGAAAAGAAAACCCTAGAGTTAACAATAAAAGATGAAAACTCTATTAAGGAAAGACTAAAGCAATTTAAAAAAGTCTTAGAAAATAAAAAAATTATAGAGGAATTTAACAGAACAGTTCATCCATATGACTTAACATTCTATTTCAAAACAGGAGTTAAAGATAGTCAAAATTCTAATAAATTCAAAGATAAAAGAAAAAACGCCAAAGACAATGACATTAATAAATTGTGCTCCTACAAGAATGACGAGGATAAAAAATTATGTTCCCAAGCAAAAGACAATGCATGTGGAATCAGTTTCTCTTCTTGAGAAAATAAAATAAATATTTGAAAGTAAACAGATCCTTAGAGGGTCTGTTTTTAATATAAGTGATAATGGTATACTATAAGTGTGATTATTTGTATATAGTTTTAATTTACTTATAGAAGATTGCTATATAACTAAATTTTTTAATAGATTTCAAAGTTGATACATGAGAGGATGAGAATGAAGAGTGTTTTGATTATAGAGGATAACAAAGAAATTGCTTTACAAATGGAAAAGTATTTGCTTAATAATGGTTATGAGGTAGAGATTGCATCATCTTTTTACGAAACAAGCTATAAGATGAATGTAGATGTGGATGTGGCACTACTTGATATAAATCTACCAGATAAAGACGGTCAACATTTGATAGAAAGATTGAAAGATAAGGACATAAGAGTTATTGTAACAACAGTTAAAAATGACGAAGATTTTATAATCGCTGCCCTAGATCAAGGAGCAGACGACTATTTAACTAAGCCATTTTCCCTTGCAATACTAAGGGCTAGAATCGATGCAGTTTTAAGAACAATACCTCTAAGTCAAGACAAAAAAATCGCTTATAAAGATATCAGAATAGATTTAAAAGAATCAAAAATTTATTTTAAAGCTAATCAAATAGACCTAACTCCACTTGAATATGAAATATTACTGTTATTTATCAAAAATCCCCACAGGGTTTTCACAAGAAGCCAACTTTTAGAAATGTTTTGGGAAGATAGGGATAAATTTGTAAATGACAATACTCTCACATCAACTATTAAGAGAATCAGAGAAAAGCTTGATAGGGAAATTATTACTACTGTCAGAGGAATTGGTTACAGGATGGATTGAGATGCTATATATATTTTGGATAATAAGTCTTTTACTTCTTTATTATTTTTTAAAAAAAAGAAAGAAAAATAGAATAAATGAGCTTATAGATCTGATAGAAAATATGAAAAATCAAAATTATAAAATTCCTATGAAGCAAGATGATTTTTCAATTTTAGAAGATAAAATTTACAAGCTTTTTATAGAAATAGTAGAAGCCAAAGAGACAAGCACTAAAAATAGCGAAAAGCAAATAGAATACCTAGAAGATATTGCTCATCAGATAAAAACTCCAATCACATCTATGCTTTTTTCCATAGAAAATTTGGAGATGGACTTTCCAGATAATAGAGATATAGAGATTTTAAAAAGGCAAACAATCAGATTAAATTCTCTATCAGATATTTTACTTAAACTATCAAGCCTAGATGCAAACAAAGATCTTATGAAAAAAGATCAAATTCGTTTAGATGAATTAATAGATTATGCTCTAGATAGTTTGAATTTAAAGAAATCTATGAAGGTAGAAAAGAGAACAGATTTAAAAGAAAATAGCATCAATGGAGATTTTTATTGGTTGGCAGAAGCTCTCATTAATATTATGAAAAATGCTGATAACAGACCGACTTGTGACAAAATTGTGCTTTCATCATACAAAAACCCCCTCTATACAAGCTTAATTATTGAAGACAATGGCGGAGGAATAGAGAAAGAGAATATGAAAAAAATCTTTAAACGCTTTTATAAGACACCAGACTCAAATGGTTTTGGAATTGGCCTTGCTATGGCGAAGACAATTGTCGAAAAAAACAAGGGGGAAATTTCTGTTTCAAATAATGGTGGTGGAGCAAGATTTGAAATTAAATTTTACAATGTCACCTAAAAATCACTTTACTTTTATATACTTACCTTAAATTAAGGAGGAAAGTATGGAAATATTAAAAGTAGAAAATTTAAGAAAGGAATACGGCGAGGGTAATTCTAAGGTTATTGCCTTAGACGGTGTTAACCTTGAAATTGAAAGAGGCGAATTTGTTGCTATTGTAGGACCGAGTGGGTCTGGTAAATCAACCCTACTACATATCATAGGAGGAGTGGATAGTCCAGATGGTGGAAAAGTTTACATAGATGGTAACGACATCTCAAAGTATTCCTCAAAAGAATTAGCCTACTTTAGAAGAAGAAAAGTTGGACTAATCTATCAGTTTTATAATTTAATTCCCAACTTAACAGTTCGTCACAATATAGAACTTCCACTAAAACTAGATAAAAGAAAAATAAATCAAGATGAATTTTCAGATATAGTTAAAAAATTGGGTATAGAAAGTAAACTTAACTCTTTTCCAAGTGAACTATCAGGTGGTCAACAACAAAGGGTTGCCATAGCAAGGAGTCTTATCTATTCTCCGTCTCTTGTACTCGCTGATGAACCAACGGGAAACCTAGACAGGGAGAATTCAAGAGAAATAATTGAAATTTTAAAATATTTTAACAGGACTTTAAAACAGACAATTATAGTAATCACCCATGATGAGTCTATAGCCCTAGAGGCAGAAAGGGTAATAACAATTGTCGATGGGAAAATAGTGGGAGATGAGAATAATGAATAAGAAGAATCTCTCAATCTCACTTTCACTTTTTATAACTGCAATTTTCTTTACATTTTGTGTTTACTTTGGATATGTAAATAATAAGTTTGATTATGAACATTTTAGGAATAGATCAATTTATGATGCTAAAATTATTTCTGATACAGTTTTTAGTGACTCAAGCAAATTAAAAGAAATAAAAAACATTAAAGAAGCGGGAGAAGTTGCAGTAGAAAATAATTCTGCCAAGCTATCTCAAAATGTCTTAGTGGTAAATTACATAGACCAGGGTTATAACAAGATGTTAGAAGATAATATGTTAAAAGAGGGAAGTTTTGCTACAAAAGATAATGAAATTACCATACCAAAAAGTCTTGCAAAAAAAGAAAATTTAAAAATTGGCGATAAGATAAAAGTAGAATTTGGAAATAGATTGGTTGATGGAAAACAAATAAAAGCAGTTTCAAGTGTTACTAAGGATGAAGAATTTATAAGAAAAGATAGCAAAGAATATGTAATAAGTGGTCTCACAAGAAATCTTTACAATGAAAATATGAAGGTTTTTTATGCTTCTACTGTCATAGGAAAGGGTCAAAAAACCAATAGCTTTGTAAGATTTGATAATTTTAGAAAAGCCTATAGTAATAAAGATAATTTAGAAAAAGAAATAGCATCTGCCTTGAATAAAGATAAAGTAGAACTTGCATTTAGCGAGATAATGAAAGATTACTATAATGTTGATGGAAGTCTTTTACAACAAAATAGGCAGGTGATTGTAGACTCTATTTTAATATTTGCTACAATCCTCATTTTTATATTTTTTGTAAAAAATATTTTTACAGTTTGGGGTCTAAGAAAGATAAGAGAAATTTCAATGTACAAATCAATTGGTTCAACAGATTATCAAATTTATAAATTGCTTTTAAAAGATGGATTAAAAATTTCATTTTTACCAATAGTTTTGGGACATATTTTCGGATATGGAGGAATCAACCTCCTCAATCTTGGAATTCAAAGGATTGTAGAGGTAGAGGAAAAGTACAAGTATATAGAATTTTCGCCAAGCCTTTCACTTGTAGTTCTATTAATTTGCTTTTTTATAATTTTCATATCAATATTTGCTCCAGCTAAAAAAATCGCAAAGATAAATATAATTGATGGTATAAAGGGCAACTTTAGTGACAAAAATATAAAACTAAAAAGGAATAAAGATATTTGGAAGGAATTAAAGATAAATAATTTAAAAACTATTTCTTCTCAGAGATATATTTCTGCAATTGGAATGATAATTGTATCAATTTTTTTGATAGTTTTCTCTATGGCAAAGTACAATAGGGTGAAGAATACTTACACTTACAATACGAATATTAATATACTAATTCATTCAAATGAAGCTGAAGTTCCAAATGTCTTAAAGGATATAATGAAGACTACAGAAAATCACAGAGCCTTCCTTTCAACTGAAAAATATATTTCCCTTAGTAAGGATCAAAATTATTCAGATGAGTTTAGGTCTCTTGATTTAGATGAAACAATCCGCAAATATTATGATAATGGCGAAGATTTTTATCTCGATGGAATTATTACGGCCTTAGATGATCAAACTTTTGAAAAAATAGGTGGCAAAAAGGGAGAGGCTTTGCTATTAAATAGGGTCCAAGTCAATCCAAATGCACCTATTGATGGATCAGAAACAACAAAATATTTTAAAAACATAAATAGTTTAAATTACTCTATAACAGAAGAGAAAAAAGATTACAATTATTCAATCAAAGTAGATAAATTAATCGATAGCACAAAGGACTTTAGGCAAAGAAGACTACCTTTTTATGTGAATTTATACGTTGATTTTGAAACATATTTTAAATTATTAGATGAATGGAATAAATATTATTTAAAAAACAACAATGAATTGAGAAGAAACACCTATGAATTATCAATGCAAGTTGATGAAAATAAGTTAGACGATATAAAGAATGAAGTTAAAGAGAGATTAGATTCTTCCATTGCCTACAATGAAACTTATAATTTAACTACAAGCAAAGATGTAGAGGCAAATCGCATGAAAGATGTAAAAACTTTTGGCCTTATGATAATTTCTATTGCAAGTATAATTTTCATTTTAAATATAACTAATGGATATTCTTCCATTAATTTGAGTTTAATGGCAAGGAAAAAAGAAATTGGATCTTTAATTTCTTGTGGAATAGATGAGGAAGAACTAAAACATATATATACAAGAGATTTTATATTAGAAGAAATTAAATCACTGGCAATAGTTTTAATAGTAAGTTTTGCTGCTTTATTTGTAATTGCAAAAATATCTCCAACATTGGATATGAAAATTTTGTTGTCTTATTTTGAATATAAATATTTCCTTGCTTTTGGAATTTTGATTTATGGTATAAATATTTTAATTTACAAGACAACTTTACAAAATATTTTAAAGATCGATCCCATTGATTTGATAAGAGGATTTGACTAGGAGGGACTTATGAGTAAGAATATTAGTAAGATTTTACAAAAGTCCTGACTCTAAGGGCTTTGGCATAGGACTTGCCATGGCAAAATCAATTGTTGAGGCAAACAATGGAGATATATCTGTAAAAAAATGGAAAAGATGGTGCGATTTTTAAAATTAAATTTTACAATGTCACTTAAAAGTCATTTTAACCCTTTATTATTGAGACAAAAAGAGGGAGGTACATATGGAAATTGTTAGAACTGAAAACTTATCAAAAACTTATGGAAGTGGAGAAAATGTTGTAAGGGCAATTGATGATGTTAATTTAAAAATAGAAAAAGGAGAATTTATTGCAATTGTTGGACCAAGTGGATCAGGCAAGTCAACTCTACTTCACTTGTTGGGTGGAGTTGACAATCCAAGTTCTGGAAAAATATTTATAGATGGCAATGACATCTCAAAGTATTCCTCAAAAGAATTAGCCTACTTTAGAAGAAGAAAAGTTGGACTAATTTATCAATTTTATAATTTGATACCAAATTTAACAGTTCGTCACAATATAGAGCTTCCATTAAAACTTGATAAAAGAAAAATAAATCAAGATGAATTTTCAGATATAGTAAAAAAACTGGGTATAGAAAATAAACTTGACTCATTTCCAAGTGAACTTTCAGGAGGTCAGCAGCAGAGAGTTGCCATAGCCAGAAGTCTTATCTATAATCCATCTATCATATTAGCGGATGAACCAACAGGTAATTTGGACAGGAAAAATTCTAAGGAAATTATAGAAATTTTTAAATATTTTAACAAAACCTTAAAACAGACGATTATCCTAATCACACATGACGAAGAAATAGCCTTACAAGCAAATCGTATTATTACAATAGTAGATGGAAAAATCCTAGGAGATGAGAAACATGAATAAAAAGAATTTTCCTATTTTCATCTCATTATTTATTGTAAGTCTGTTTTTTACTGTGGTTTTTTATTATGGTTATACAAATAGACAAGCCAACTATGGATATGCCATGTCAAATAATTTTTATCATGCTGAGATTAAGGATGAGTTATCAAATGAAGAAGTAGAAAAACTAAGGTCTATTGAAGATATCGAATTAATTGGGAAAATGTCACTTAATCCAGATAATGCTAAATATAATAATGATTTACTTGTCATTAATTATCAGGATGAAGCAATAAATGAAATGAGAGAGTATTCAAGACTTCAAGAAGGTAGATTTGCTGAAAATGAAGATGAAATTGTACTATCTGAAAGCATAGTAAAGAAAAATAAACTTAAAATAGGCGACAAGCTAGAACTTTATTTAGGCAAAAGGTTGTTAGACGGAGAAGAGATAGGACCCACAAGTGCAAATACTGACAGAGAAAAATTTGAGAGCCAAGGTTCTAAGAGTTTTACTTTAGTTGGTGTTTATGGAGATGTCTACAACAAGTACAGTAAACTAAGTTTTGCTCTAGGTCTACAAGATAAAATCCCTACATTTAGAACCTTTATAAAGTTTAACTCTTTCGAAGAAGCTTACAAAAATAGAGATAAAATACAAGCAGAAATCAATCAGACTTTGGGTAAAAAAGTTAATTTAGAATTTTCCGAAGGTCTTATAAATTATTACGGAGTAGAAAATGAACCCTTACAAAATATAATGAGCAAGGCTGTCCTTGTTCTATCAGTTCTTGGATGCGTAGCAATATTTGTGTTTTTTATAAAAAATATCTTTTGGGTTTGGGGACTAAGGAAGATTAGAGAGCTTTCCATCTATAAATCTATTGGATCTACCAATGGACAAATTTATCTCTTACTTCTAAAGGAAGGACTTGTTACAACTGCAATTCCAATACTCTTAGGACACATTGCAGGATTTTTCTTTATGTATTGTTTGTATAAAAACATAACAAAAGGTGAAGGAGTAAGTGCCTTTGAAGTGATGAAATTCAATCCCTTATTAAGTTTGGCAATACTTGTAGTTTCCTTTGTGATTGTGGCACTAGCCATTAAATCCCCTGCTAAAAAGATTTCTAAAATAAATATCATAGACGGCATAAGAGGGAATATAGATTTTTCAAAATCAAAGAAAAAAAGAGCCAAAGATTTTTGGAAGGAATTAAAACTCAACAACTTAGCTTCAATAAAATCACAGAGATATATTTCTGCAATAGGGATAATTATTATTTCAGTATTTATAATCACTATAGGCATATCAAAATACTACAGAGATTATTCTAGTTACGATAATGGCTATAATTTTTCTGTTGATTATTTTAGTGAAAAGAATCAAGTCCCAAAAATATTAAATGAAATTGTAGATAAAATTCCTAACGAGAAGTCATATATTTCAAAAGATAAGTATGTTAAAGTAGAAAACAATAACGAATTCTCAAAAGAAGCAAAGTCAGCTGGATTAGACGAGGAAGCTAAAAAGAATATTAAAAAACATAAGTCAGAAGGTATGGATGGGTTTATCATCGCCTTGGAAGAAAAAGACTTAAGAGAACTTGGAGGAAAGAAGGGCGAATTTATTCTCTACAATACAATTCAAGAAGATTCTTCTATTCCAATAGCTAAGGCAAAGAGAATTCCATATTTTGAAAACCCACAGACTTTAGATATTAACTTAAATGATTATAAGAAGACTATTAAAATTTCAAAGACGATAACAGATTTGGGAAAATATAAGTCTAAAACAAGCCCCTTCGATGTAAAAGTTTATACAGATTTTGACACTTATTTTAAACTTATGGAAGAAGCAGGTGATGAGAAATACAAAAATTATGCCTATACATTAAATATGAAGATAAAAGATTCGGATACCAAAGATATAAAAGAATATGTAGAGGCCATGATTAGAAGTAAAATCTCACCGGAAGATCGTTTTAATATTACTACAGGTGAGGAAACAGCAAAAAATGAATATAACGATTTGAAAAGTCTAATAAAAATTGTATTAGGAATTGCATCAATCATCTTTGTACTAAATATAACTAATGGCTACTCATCCATTAATTTAAGTCTTATGAGCAGAAAAAAAGAAATCGGCAGTCTCTACTCTTGTGGGATGGACGTGGATGAGTTAAAGAACATCTATCAAAAAGAATTTATTGAAGAACAGGTAAAATCCTTTATAATTTCTATTATGGTGAGCTTAGGTCTTATATTTGTAATATCATTAATCGCTCCTGATTTAAGAATGAGTACTCTAATAAAATATTATGACTACAAAAGTTTCCTAGGATTCTCACTAGTCGTCTATGGTATTAATCTAATAATCTATCATTTTTCTTTAAAGAGAATTTTAGACAGACCGACTATAGATTTAATTCGAACAATATAATTTCAAATAAAGAGAATAGTATGAAGAAAAATATCAGTAGAAAATTATTTCTACTTGGACTCACGATTTTTGTGATTTACTACCTACTTCCAGTAGATATATTTCAAAGCTATACAAGTCTAAGACTAACTGGACTGACATTAATGTTTGTCTGCCCAATTATTGGATTAATAGGTTTAATATTCGGGGTAAAGGAAAAGGACAGATTAATTATAGTGTTGAATATTATGTTAATCTTATTACTTCCTATAGCAATGCTTTTAGGTCATCTAATATAAGTAATGCGTCTAAAACAAGAAAATAATAATCTAAACAGCTCTTTTATGAGCTGTTTTTTCTGTGCTTAAGAATAATATAATAAATTACATTATAAATAATAATTTAACATATTTAAACATACAAGATTTTTATAAATATGAAACTTTATTCATACTGACCACTTAAGCTATTCAGGAACCGTTTTTTCAACGAAGATTAAATAGAAAATTATAAGGCTATGAGAATTTAATATTAGATTCAAATACCTTATTTATAAAAAGTTTGAAAAAATTTAGAGTTTATAGTAAATCATGAATTAGAAAAAACAGTTATATTGAATTTTTGTTTTAAAATTAGTAGATAAAGTAGTTGTTTACGAGGAGAAATTAAAGGTAATATTCAAGTCTGGAATTGATACTTATATTGACAAGTAGCAGATCCGTAAAGGGTCTATTTTTAATATAAGTGATAATGGTATAATGTATTTAAAGCTGTATATAAGGGAGAGCATTTCATTGAAAATACTAATGATTGAAGATGACAGCACAATTGCTTTTGCTGTTAAAACTTACTTAAACAAACATAATATTGAAACTATTATTTATAACAATCTTTCTCTGACAGAAAATCTTAATTTTAATGATTTTAATTTAATTCTACTTGATGCCAATCTTCCAGATGGATCAGGCTTTAATTTTTTAAAGTGGCTGAGGGGATTTTCTGACCTTCCTGTAATAATGCTTACTGTAAAAAATGAAGATGAATATGTTATAAAAGGTCTTTCCCAAGGATCAGATGACTATATTACAAAACCTTTTTCTCTTCCTGTCCTAAAGGCGAGAATAGACAATGTATTTAGCAGAAAAGTTAAAAAGGTGGACGAATTGACTTTTGAAAATTTATCTTTAGATCTTCTTTCAAAGCAAGCTTCAATAGATGGAAAAGATTTAGATTTGAATTTGAAAGAGTTTGCTGTCTTGGAAATGCTTTTAGAAAACCAAAATATAAATCTATTAAGAGAGAGAATTTTAGATTATGTTTGGGGTTATGATTCTTATGAAGTTAATGACAATACCCTAACTGTTACCATAAAGAGACTCAGATCTAAACTTGGAGATTATGGTAATCATATAAAAACAATAAGAGGAATAGGATATAGGTGGGACAATGAGTAAAAACAAAAATATTTTACTTGTCTTAATTTTAAATTTGATAATGTCTTTGTTTGTAATTTATCTCAACCCAAGATTTGACATTCTAACACTTATAGGTTTTTTACTTATAAATATAATTCTGTTTATAGTTATTTCAAAAATTGAAAAGAAAAAAGAAAAAGCTCTTGAGGATAAGATTAACAATATATTTAACCTACTACATTCACTTGATATAAACTCTGATAATTACGAAATTATTGACGATGAATTTGGCAAACTCAGAGATGAGATTATTAAAATTATTATAGAAAACAAGAGAATAGCTGAAAATGCTGAAAAAAACAAAGAGATCTTAAGAGAATATACTGAAGACATTGCCCATCAAATAAAAACTCCTCTAACTGGATCTCTATTATTACTAGACTTATTAGAAGACGAAAATGACAACTTTTCCGAAGAATATATAGAAAGACTCAGAGATAATTTACTTAGACTCCACAACTTATCTGATATTTTATTAAAACTTGCAGCCCTTGATTCTGGCACAATAGAAATGGCAAAAGATAGTATATCAGCTAGAGAGTTAATTGAAGATATCATACATAAGCTAAAAGATTATTTTATCAATGATAATATTGAAATTCCTCTTTATGGAGAAGATTTTGATCTTATATGCGATAAGAAATGGACTTATGAAGCACTTTTCAATGTGATGAAAAATGGCATAGAAGCTACAGAAGGTAGACATATAGAAATTCATCTAAAAGAAACGAATTTATATAAAAGTATTTTTGTGGAAGATTTTTCTAAAGGTTTGGATCGTGAAATGTTAGAAAAAGTTTTTAAACGTTTTTATAAGATAGATCCAAATTCAAAAGGTTATGGGATTGGGCTTCCTATGGCAAAATCTGTTATGGAAAGACAAAATGGAGAACTTTTATATCATAAGGGAAAGAAATCAAATTCCTTTGAACTGAGATTTTATAACTGATTTAATCATGGCTGTGTAAATAAAGCACAGCCATTTTTTTAGTCACTCTCCAGTCACTTAAGCCTAGTATTATATAGACAAGTTAAGGAGGATACAATATGAATATAGTAAAAACAGTAGATTTAACAAAAACTTACAATAGCGGAGTAGAAGTAAATGCCCTTTCAAATGTAAACTTTGAACTAGAAAAAGGAGACCTAGTTGCCATCATTGGAGACAGTGGATCTGGCAAATCTACACTACTTCATTTACTTGCAGGAGTAGATACACCAACAAGTGGTGATATATTTATTCAAGATAAAAATATTACCAAGTTTAACAAAGATGAGATGACAATCTTTCGCAGAAGAAATATTGGCGTTGTCTACCAATTTTTTAATTTGATTCCAAACATCAACGTTCGAAAAAATATTTTACTTCCTCTTTTATTAGACAATAAAAAGGCAGATGAAGAATATTTAAAGGAAATTTTATCGATACTAGGAATAGAAGGAAAGCTTGATAGGTATCCAAAACAATTATCCGGTGGAGAGCAACAAAGAGTCGCTATTGCCAGAAGTTTGATTACAAGACCTGCAATAATCTTAGCAGATGAGCCTACAGGAAATCTCGATAGAAAAAATTCTGAAGAAATCACAGGACTTTTCAGACTTGTAAATAAGAGATTAAATTCTACAATTATGATAATAACTCATGATGAAAAAGTAGCAAATTCTTGTGATAAGGTCTATAGAATGGTAGATGGTAGGTTAAATTTCTTAGGAGATGAAACTTATGAAAATTATTAATGATCTAGCTGATGGAGCTGTAAAAGATAATAAGAAAGACAGTTTTGCTATTAAAATTTCCATACTTTTAGCAGTTATATTGCTAGGTACAGTTGTATTTATTGTAGGATCCTTAAAATATGACAAGTATAACTACGTAAGAAAAACTATTGGAGACTACCATGTAGCAATTACTGAAGTTGATGAAAAACTATATGATAAATTAATAAATGATACGGATATAGAAAAAATTTCTTTTAATAAAATCATAGAGACAGATTTAAATGCAAATATTTATGAAAATGGAAAATATAGCAACCTATTAACTGGCTATGAAATTAAAAAAGGAAGAAAACCTAATAACTCAAGCGAACTATTAGTGCCAGAAAGATTTTTAACAAAGAATAAAAATTATGATATAGGCTCTAAAATTACTGCAAGTGATAAAACTTATATTATAGTTGGAGTCTATGATGATTATGGATATTCTTTTGAAAAGTCTATGTTTCTTACTTTGGCTGATAGTGATAAAAAGATAGACTTATTAAAAAACAATGGAGGTTTAGAAGCCTTAATTTGGTATAAGCATCCAAGAGATACTTATACAAAGACTAGGGAAATTTTATCTACTATGAATATAGACGAGAAGTCTTCAATAGACATAGGAAGACTATCTTATAATACAGATATTTTAGAGTATAAGTTGATTTATCCTCAAGGAATATTTCCGCCTAAGTCAGTGATAAAATCTGCTGTAGAAGAGTATAGTGCGTATTTTTTTCTAGTTCTTCTATTTGCTTTTATTATCTATGGTGCATTTAACGTATGGAACAATAGGGATTTAAAAGAAATTGCCCTATTAAAAAGCACAGGTATGACTGCAAAACAAGTTAAAAAAATGATAAAAAAGAAAGCCTTTAAGCTATCTGCATTGCCAGTAGCCTTAGGTACACTTCTATCCTGGGTTTTCGCAAACTTATTAATGTATTTAATGTGGCTTAATAACTCAGTATCCTATAAGAATATGTCTGAGATAATTGGAGAAAGTTTTAAGGCACCAGATTTTCACTTAGTTTATTTAGATCCTACTTCTATTTTAATAATTATTTTATTATCGCTTTTGACAGTATATTTATCTGCGACAATCCCTGCTAGGAAAAGTGCAAAATTAAAGATAATAGAAGGTTTAAATGGGATTACAGAAAAAAATATAAAATTAGGAAAATCAAAAATAAATGGACCTATAGAAAAGACTTTAGCAAAAGATTATTACAGGTCTTATCGCTCAACCTATCGAATTATTGTAATTTCAATGGCTCTTTCTGCATTTGTACTGACCACAGTCTTAGTTAGCCAATCATATAGAACTTTGAACGAAAAATATAACTCTTATAAAAGTCCTTACAATTTTAATTCAAGTATTTACACTGATAAGAATTTAGATGAAAACTTATTAGCTGATTTAGAAAAAGTTGACGGAATAAAAGAGCTTCACCTATATCAAAGAAATGACACTAAGTTTTACCTTGACGATAATAAAGACTTTATTTCTAAAGACTTAAAAAATTCTCTTGATAGTGGGGAAATAGCAAAAGATAGTCTATATGCAAGTTTATACGCTTTAACAGATGAAGATTTTGAAAAAATTTTAAAAGAAAATAACATCCCTAATGCATCTTATTTATTACTTAATAAGATAAGAAAAGATAATAAAACTCCGTATGCTTTTAGTGAGTATATAAAAATTTCTGATAAGGATACAGGAAAAGTAACTTTAAAATATAATGCACAGGGCAAACCAATAAATATAAAAATTGACGCAAGTATTGATGAAATGCCTTATGACTTAGAAGCTTATAATGACAATCAAATATCTATCTTTACAAGTGAAAGTACCATGAAAAAATTTATTGATGAATATGGAATAGATAAATCAGATCCTGTTTACTATTATTTTGTAAAAATAAAGGCTGAAAAAAACAAGAAAAAAGTATTTGAAGATGCCGAAAAAGTAATTTCAAATTATGTACCAAAGTCTGACCATGGAACAGCTACAGAAATTTTAAGAGAAGCAACAAGTAAAGAGCAAACAAGGAATGAAAGACTTTTAAACCTAGCTATTCAAATCATTCTAATAACAATCGCTCTTTCCAATGCCTATAATAGTTTTAAAGGCAACCTTAGAGCAAGAGCCAATGATTTTAAACTCCTATCCACTACAGGTATGACAGAAAAACAAATGGAAAAGATGGTCTTTGGAGAGGGGAAAATATTGTTTAAAAATATTTTCTTAGTCTATATCTTTATGTTCGCTATAGGTATTGTGTTAAGAGCCTACAGGAGCAACTATGAACTAGGATTTGCGATAAAAGGTTTGATAACAAATATGAATTATGTCCCTCTATTAATAGTATTTGTATTTATGATTGCAGGAGTTTTAGTAGCAATAAAAAGTGGTTTTAAAACAATAAACGAAAACTCAGATAATACTTTCAAGAGTATATAAGAAAAAGGCTGTGAGCATTAAACTCATAGCCTTTATCATGTAATTTAACGAATTCTAAACCAGTTTCTCTTTCAATGAGCATTATGTAGGGCTGTTTTGTCTTAGTTCTAAAAAGATATAATAATTATAAGATGCTCATTGATTAATATATTCCCACATATGAGGTTTTTGAGAAATATTAAACCTTATCCACACTAACACCCAAGACACGTGGAAGCAATAGCTATTCTTTCAAAAGAAATTGGGTAAATTAGACTTAAAAAAGAAAATAATTGTACTGTGATAGCATTACAATAAAACGAAAATGGAGATGAAAATCATGAAAAAATATATTGGAATAGCATTCGTTTTAATAACTATTTTGTCATTAACTGCATGTGGCAGTAATGGCAGTAATAAAGAAATAGTTCTACCAAAAGCTGAAGAAGTAAAAGAAATTGAAATTATGGAGAACACTTCAGAAAAAAGTTTGAAAATTGAGAATAAAGATGAAATATCCGGCATTATTGCAGAGATTAAGGAAAACACCAATGATACTGGTAAGGAAAGTGTTAATGATCAACCCACAAATATAAAGGATTGTATTATCGTTAAATTTCATTATAAAAAAGCAGAAGAAAGTCCAAGCATTGCGTATTTATATAAAGACAAAAACAGTCGTTATGTTGAACAGCCATATGCAGGTATTTGGAAGTTAAGAGAAGAAACATTTGATAGAATCAGTAGTGATTTGATTAAATAATGAGATTCAACCATCCGAGTTTATCGAACTTATCATCTTGACCTATTCCCACATACCAAGCCTTTTCAAAATCTCTGATTTTATCTATACAGACCACTCAAGCCATGTCGAAAGTATGGTATTAATTTCAATAAAATAAGAATATAAAATTATATGTTATTTATATTTATCCATGAATTAGGAGAAAATAATGATAAAGAAATTAGGAAATATTAGCTTATCAAGTGATGGTTTGGGGAAAGTTTTATTGAGTATGAAATAAAAATAGGTTTATACAGATTTGGTGGATAGCTTTAGTGAGATGTGGATGACAAATCTCTTCTAGTGATTCCCCACAAACGGTGCCGCCCTCTCAAGCACAAAAAAACGAGTTCAAGTGGGTATTAAAGAATATCATTCAAAAGGGAAAATATTTATTCTCAACTATTGACAATAAAACTTGTCATGATATAATATAAATACCAAGTAAACTTGGCAAAAGAATAAAGGAGAATGACTATGAAAAGAGATGAAATTTTAGCAAGAAGTCGTGAGGAGTATAGAAATCACGATGAGATGATGGTTGATATTTTTAAAAAAGCAGGTGAAGTTTCCAGCCAAATCGGATTAGCTGTTGCTGCCATCCTATTTGGAATTGAAGCTTTTTTCTTCAATTCCTTTAATTATGGAATACTAAGTATTTATTTTAGTATTGAAGCAACGAAAGAGCTTGTTAAGTATACAAAATTAAAAGAAAGAAAGCAATTGTTAATGGGGATACTTATGGCGATTATAGGAATTGCCTTATTTGTAGCTAACCTTATAACATTGAAGTAGTGATGGATTATGGATGATAAACTAGTTCTCAAAAATCATTTAAAAGAAGTTAGAAAAGAAAAAGACTATTCACAACAACAGTTAGCTGATGAGGTGGGTGTTTCAAGAAATACAATTAGCTCAATTGAAACTGGTCAATTCAACCCCACTGCTAAATTAGCTTTGATACTTTGCATTGCTTTGGAAAAGAAATTTGAGGATCTTTTCTATTTTTAGACAAATATAGTTAAACTAAAAATCTCCCTACAGTAAACAATATAGTTTATTGAAGGGAGATTTTATATTTAAGTATTAGACCAGCTATCAAATGTCAAGAGAAAATAGAAAATAATTAATCTTGTAATTTATGGCACGTCAAACAAAGCCTAAAAATTAGGCTTAGAAAACTAAATAACAATTAAATATTAGGTATGTAAGCTTTGTTATCCCTCAAAACAGCAAAAATAATGTTAGTAAGTTTTCTAGCAACTGCACCAATAGCTGTACCATGAGCTTTACCCCTTTGTCTAAGTTTTTGATAATACACAGACAGAGCAGGATCTTTAAAGGCAGCAACACTAGCAGCAAGCCAAATAGCACGTCTAAGATAAGGAGAACCACGTTTAGAAATCTTAGTATCGGTAGCATTAAAATTTCCAGATTGCTTAACAGCAACATCTAAACCAGCATAAGCAACTAACTGATTAGCTCTCTCAAATCGTGAAACATCACCGATTTCTGAGAAAATAGCAGCGCCTAAGACATCACCAATACCAGTGATAGAAGTAATAACAGGGCATA
>NZ_ABXA01000004.1 GCF_000173355.1 Anaerococcus hydrogenalis DSM 7454 | reverse complement strand
GTTCGACTTGCATGTGTTATGCACGCCGCCAGCGTTTATCCTGAGCCAGGATCAAACTCTCAATTAAAGTTTGATCTTGACTATTGTCATTTTCATTTGGTCTCAAAGTATTAACTTTGTAGTTTTATTTGTTTATTAAAGGTTCATGTGTCATTTGTAATGACTATTTAAGTCTACCACCTTTTTGAAAGCTTGTCAAGTTTTTTTAAGATTTTTTAATTTCTTTTGTTTAACACGACCTCTTTCTTGGTGCCGACTATTATATTATATCTCGTATTTTTTCTGTCAAGTTTTTTTGTAAGTTTTTTTAAAACTTTTTTCTTGACTTATTTTTGAGATAAAAAATATAGCTGTTAATCAAACAGCTATATTAGTATATTATCTTTTTTGACTTTTGTCAAATTGTTTTTTTATTTTTATTTTTCCCTAATTTTCAAGGAACTTACTACATAATATTCTCTGGCTGAGCTTATTAGGGCAGCATTTCCTATTCTCATATATGGGGAGATGAATTTTTTATTGTAGGCAAATAGGCCTGTTACAAAGGAAAAGTCTTCTAGTTTTGCTTTGTCATCTTCCATTTTTATAAATTTTATTGGTTTTACTGTGTAGTATTCTTGGTAGATATAGTCTTTGTCTTTTATTTGATCTAATATCTTTTCAAATTCTTTTTTATCGTGTTCTTTTCCTACATATATTCCATGGGATGCATAGCCTTGGATAGGTTTTAGGATATATTTGTCTTTTTCTTCTAATATTTTTTCTTTGTCTTTTTTATAATTGAATTTTTCTGTGTATGGTATGTGTTTTTTATAAATTCATTTTCTTTTTCTGATAGAATTTTTTGGCTTTCTTCTAGTCTTAGGATTCTAAATATGTCTTTTGTGTAAAATAAGGTTGACCTAAAGGAGCCTATTGTCATTACCTCATCATTGAGATAAGCATCTATTAGGTTTTTACCTATATCTTGGTTTTCTATTAGATCACTTGTCACAAGTCTTCTATATACTAGGTCTATTTTCATATCATCTATATATAGGCCGCCATCTTTTCTTTCTAGATCTTTTAGGTTGGCGATTTTACACCTATGTCCTTTTTTTTTCGAATAGTTTTTGTATGGTTTTAAATTCTATATTGTCAAATTCTACTATGTCTACTATGGCTATGTTTATTTTTTCTTCGGTTTTTTTTGTTTTGTAATACAAACCTTCTATAGAATCTACTAGACTTTCTAGTAGGTCTATGTGGTCTATGACATATTTTTCTTTTAATTTTTCTATAGCCTTTGTTTCTTTCATCAAGTCTGCTAAAGACTTGTCTTCTAGCATTGCAGATGATCCGTCTGTGTTTAATTCACAAAATTTATAGTCTTCTCTTCCATCATACATTACATCAAATCTTGCTATAGGTGTTGATATATTATAGCCTGGATCTTTTAATATTAATTTTTCTGTCAAGGGGTCTAGGGCAAATAATTTTCTGTAAGATTCATTTTCTACATATTCTCTAGTTACTTTTTCTACTATAGACATAAAGGTATCTATCATATCATCATAAAGTTTATAGTCTTCTTGGCTATAAAAATATGCATCATATAAGGTAGGAATTTCTTCTTCCTTATATGTTGCTCCATATTCTTTTCTATTATTTAGTAATTTTTCATAGTCTTTTTTATATTCTTGGTAGTTTTCATTTATTATCTTTTCATAATCAATTTTTATTTGGTCATTTATCATTAATTCCTTTTTCTCCTTTAGTCTTCTGGTTCGTAGTTTACTATTGATACAAATTTTCCTTCTTTGTTTTGTATCTTTCTAATTCTTTTGTCAAAGTCCATTCTTTTTAACCAAACTAATTTATCACAACCTAGACACCTTAGTTTCATATCTGCTCCCATTCTTTCGATTTTCCATTTATTTTCTCCACAAGGATGGGGTTTTTTTAAGCTTACTATGTCGTTTATTTTATATTTTTTCATATATTTCCTCTTCTAATAAACTGCTTTTTATATTTCTTTTTTCCATTTCAATTTTTATTAGCTCTCTTACTTTTCTTGAAATCTCCCACTGAGTTCCTATTTTTACTAGGGATGTTACCCTTACCTTATAGGAGAAGTCTTTGAATTCTGTTATTTCAAAAAAACTTAAGTCTTCTATAAAGGCCTTTTTGTATTTTGGCATATTTTTTATTTTTTGTGAAACTGTTTCAATCATAGCTTTTACATCTTCAAGTTTTGTATCGTTTGATACGCAAAAATATGCCTCACTTCTTTGGGCTCCCCTGTTGTAGTTTTGAACATTTGTTATATTTGAATTTGGAATTATGTGAAGAGATCCGTTGTAATCTCTTATTTTTGTAATCCTAAGATTTACTTCTTCTACTGTTCCTTCTACTCCAGAGCATACAACCCATTCTCCAACCCTTAGTTTATCATCAAATATTATAAAAATTCCCTTTACAAAATCTGCAATTAAGGTTTGGGCACCAAGGGCTATGGCTATACCTCCGATTCCTGCAGTTGCTATCAGACTTGAGGTATTTATGCCAAATATATCCAAAATTATTGTAATAGCTATAAAAATTATTATTACCCTAACTGTTGAATAGAATACTTTTGTTAGGGTTTCAAGTTTTGCTGCATTTCTATTTATTCTCTTCTTATTCCTATTAAAAAACTTAATTATAATTTTGTGAACAAGTTTTAGTACAAAAAAGCAAACTAAAACAACAATAGCTACTGAAATTATATCTATAATTATTTTATTTCTCATAAATTCAGGCAATAAGGAACTTTTTTCTACCATCTTATCAATATCATTTATTTCATCCATTTATATCATCCTTTATAATTTTCTCGATTTTTTCTGCTAACTTTTGGTGAAAAATCTTTCCCATATGAAGCCCATCTAGATAGTAGGGCTCAATTTTTCTTGAATCTAAAATAAGGGCATCCAAATCGTACAATTTCTCTGCAAAATTATTTATTTTTTCATTTACATAAGCATAAATTGGATAGGCATCTTCCTCTTCTAGAAGGGGTGGGATAATTATTAGATTTTTCTTGGCAGTCGATAAGTCTAATATACTTTTGACATTTGAATATGCAAGATTCACACTTTCTCCATTCAAAAAATCATTAGACCCACCAAAAATTATTAAATAATCAATATTCTCGTATTTATTTTTTATTTTTTTATACCTTTTAACCATATCAGAGCTTGTAGAACCATTTATGCCAAGATTTATAATTTCAAAACCCGCCTTTGTTAAAAAGCGGGTGTAATTATTGCATTCTACAAGATAACCTTGGGTAAAGGAATCTCCTAAGCAAATTATTTTCATTATTCTACCTTCTTTAAGGCAAGGGCTGTTCTTGATGGGATATAAATTTCAATTCCATCATAGTCAGTATTTTCCAAATTTTTAGATTCATAAATTATATCTTTAGATATCCTATCAAGTCCACCAAATTCTTCATCATCTGTATCTAAGATTACTTTAAATTTTCCCTTATCGTGGATTGGCACTTGGAAAGAGTCGTAGGAATTTTGTGGGTGGAAGTTGAAAATATAAACTATATCCTTATTTCTGTAGGCAATAACCTTCCTATCATTATCAAGCCATAGCCTAAAAATATCATTTCCTAATTGATCATATTCTTTTATTTGATCAAGCATTTTCTCGTCCCATTTTAAGAGCCAATCATATTTTAATAAATCATTATCTGCCAATGACCAAAGACGTCTTGCATAATGGAAGGAATAATTATTTCCTTCTCTTGGAAAATCTATCCATTCAGGATGGCCAAATTCATTACCCATGAAATTTAAATATCCTTCAGCCCCCATGGAAATTGTAATCCACCTTATCATCTTGTGAAGGGCAATGGCCCTATCTATTATAATATTATGGGTTTTCTTTTCCATATCCCAATACATAGCAGAATCTGCAAGCCTAAAAATTGTAGTTTTTGATCCAACAAGGGCTTGGTCGTGACTTTCTACATAAGAAATTCTTTTTTCTTCCGGCCTATAGGTTGAAAGTTCATACCACATCCTTCCCATATCCCAGTCTTCATCTCTTTTTTCCAAGACCTTTTCCCAAAAATCTGGCATGCCCATAGAAAGTCTATAATCAAAACCAATTCCTCCATCTTTTATTGGAAGACACATTCCTGGCATGGCTGACATATCTTCAGCAATTGTTATAGCATCTTTTTTAACTTCTCTTATAAGTTCGTTGGCAAGTTGGAGGTAATTTATAGCTTCAATGTCCGTATTCATAGAAAAATATTTTGAGTAATTATCAAAGCTTTCTCCTCTTCCGTGATTTTTATAGATCATAGAAGTTACCCCATCAAACCTAAAGCCATCAAAGTGAAATTCCTCTAGCCAATATTTTATATTTGAAAGTAGGAAGTGACATACTCCAGGTTTGTGATAGTCAAATAATTTGGAATCCCAATCAGGATGGTTTCCCTCATCTCCTTCATGGAAAAATTGGTATTCTGTTCCATCAAAGAGGTTTATTCCCTCGTTAGTATTTTTTACAGAATGAGAATGAACCAAGTCCATTATCACATTAAGACCCATTTCATGAGCTGTGTTAATCAAGGATTTTAATTCGTCATTTTCTCCATACCATGAAGATGGGGCAAAGAAATTTGAAACTTGATAACCAAAAGATCCGTAGTAAGGATGCTCTGCTATGGCCATAAGTTGGATGGTATTGTAACCTTCTTTTTTAATTCTTGGAAGAATATTTTTTTCAAATTCCTTGTAAGTTCCAACCCCTTCTCTCTCACAAGCCATACCTATATGGGCCTCATAAATTAAGAGATCATCTTTTTTTATCTTAAATTTATCGTCAGTCCACTCAAATTTTTTTCTAGGATTTTCTAGGATTGCTGAAAAATCGTGGTTTTCATCTCTTTCTACCCTTCTTGCAAAAAGAGGTATCCTATCTTGGAAACTATCTCCATAATCAACCATAACCTTAAGTCTGGATTTGTGGGGAATAGTTCTTATCCCCTTTATGAAAATTTCCCAATCACTATCATTTATTTTTTTTAAAGGATGGGAATGTCTATCCCAATTATTAAAATCTCCAACTAGGTAAAGTCCCTTAGCATTAGGTGCCCATTCCCTATAAATCCAACCTGTTTTTGTTTTATGAAAGCCGTAATAATTGTGGGCATTGGCGAAGTCTTTTAATTTTTCACCTTTTTTCAAAAGTCTATTCTTTTGTTTTTTATACTCTTCCATCCTAAGGTCTATATCATTTTTGTAGTCCTTTATCCAAGGATCAATTTCCAAAATTTTCCAGTCTTTCATTATTTTGCCCCTTTTCTAAACTATATTTTAAATAAGATTTTATTCTTTTTTATTAGCTTCAACTATTTTTTCAGTCAAATCTTTTGGCACTTCTTCATATTTCTCAAATTCCATTGAGAAAGATCCACGAGCCTGAGTCATTGACCTTAAATCTATAGAATATGTTAAAACTTCACTTTCTGGTGCAAGAGCTGAAATTATTTGGGAGCCGTCTTCTTGTGGTTCCATTCCCAAAATTTTTCCACGTCTCTTGTTCATATCTCCCATAACATCGCCCATGTACTTATCATCAACTTTAATTTCAAGTTTCATAATAGGCTCAAGTAGGATTGGTTTTGCTTCTTCAACTCCTTTTTTAAAGGCAATTCTTGCAGCAGATTTAAAAGCTTGCTCGTTTGAATCAACTGGATGGTAAGAGCCATCATATAAGGTAGCCTTGATTCCAACAACCTTATATCCTGCAAGAGGTCCTTCTTCCATAGAATCTTTAAGTCCCTTTTCAACTGCAGGGAAGTAATTTTTAGGAACTGCCCCACCAAATACTTCTTCTTCAAAAATAAACTCTTCATCACAAGGTTCAAACCTAACAAAAACATCACCATATTGGCCGGCACCACCGGATTGTTTTTTGTGTTTACCTTGAACGTCAGATTTACCCTTAATAGTTTCCCTATAAGGAATTTTCAAATCAACCACTTTTGTATTAACAGAATAATTATCTTTTAGCTTATCCATCAAAACCTCAAGTTGAACATTTCCAAGTCCTGCCAAAACTTCTTGGTGGGTTTCAACATCTCTTCTATCTTCAAAAGTTGGATCTTCTTCAGATAATTTTTTCAAAGCTGCTGATATCTTATCCTCATCATTTTTACTTTCAGCCTCTATTGCATAAAATAAAACTGGTTTTGGATATTTAATTCTCTTATATTCAATAGGATTATCCTTAGTGCATAAAGTATCTCCAGTTTGAAGGCTATCTTGTTTAGAAAATGCTCCAATATCTCCAGCAACAATTCTTTCAGTTTTAAATTGTTCTTTGCCTCTTAAATAGAAAATATTAGAAGCCTTTAACTCCTTATCCTTAGAAATATCATAGAAAGTTTGGTCTTTTTTAATAGCTCCAGATAAAACCTTAAATATTGATATTTTTCCCAAAAATGGATCTGCAATTGTTTTGAAAACAACAGCAGAAAAAGGACTATCTTCACTAACTTCAAACTCTTCATAATCATCAGTAACTCTAAATCCAATATTTGCAGCCTTGTGGTCTGGAGATGGCATAAATCTTGTAATAATATCTAATAATAAATCAAGACCAATTTCTTTTTCTAAACTTCCTGCCAAAAGAGGAACAGCGCTACCGTTTACAATAGCCTTTCTAAAACCTTCCTTGAATTCTTCTTCTGTAAAACTTTCACCAGAAAAATACTTATCCATCAAGGCATCATCACTTTCAGCAACAACCTCTAAAATTTCCTCATAAACTGCATCTACTTCTTCAAGTCTAATTTCTGGTATTTCGACTTCTTCTCTTACACCATCTTTATATTTATAAGCTTTTTTATCTACAACATCGATTAAACCTTCAAAGTCTTCCCCTTCACCAAGGGTTAAGGTTAGTGGGATTATTTTTTTAGAAAATTCAATGTGCAAGTCACTAACTGCTTGGTTAAAATTAGCATTTTCCTTATCTAATTTATTAACAAAAATTATTCTTGGCAAAGAAATATTTTCTGTATATTTCCAATATTTTTCAGTTCCAACTTCAATCGGATTTTCTCCATCAATTACAAACAAAGCTGATTCACTTGCCCTAAGAGCATTTAAAACTTCACCTTCAAAGTCAAAAAATCCAGGAGCATCGATAAAGTTTACCTTATAATCTTTATATTCAACAGGAATTATTGATGTTTGGATAGAAATTTTTCTTTTAATTTCTTGCTTCTCATAATCAGAAACAGTGTTTCCATCAGAAACTTTTCCTACCCTATCAATGGCCTTTGTATGGTATAGTAAAGATTCAGTTAGGCTAGTTTTACCTGCTCCTGAAT
Source organism: Anaerococcus hydrogenalis DSM 7454 (assembly GCF_000173355.1). Classification (GTDB taxonomy): domain Bacteria; phylum Bacillota; class Clostridia; order Tissierellales; family Peptoniphilaceae; genus Anaerococcus; species Anaerococcus hydrogenalis. Next base: position 34,155 of record NZ_ABXA01000004.1, on the reverse strand, counting down.
GCCCTACTAAAGCTAAATTCCTTAATTTGTTTGTTTTATAATCTTTCATAATAAAATAACCTCCATTTAGTCGATGAAAACATTTTTTTCATTCTATGTATTTTATATACCCAATTTATCAAATTTAATTTATATATTTTTATAAAGAAGTCAGATTTTTTTGGTGAAAAAGTTTTTATTGTTAAAATATCTTCTAAAAAAACTTATCCAATTAAAATTTCCCATAAAAAAAGACCCAGAAAATCTGAGTCTATTTTTTTATTAAATTTTTAATCCCTCTTTTAATTACTTCAAAAAACGATAGGGACCTTCTTAATTTATTTGAATCTATATAATTATTTAAAACTCTTAAAACTTTTTTATTATCCCTACTTGTGAAAATAAAATTCCCATTTTTCTTTGTATGAATTGCAAACCTATTTATTTTTTTGCCAAATAAAACTGATGCGCTTACAAAAGAAATTTCATTGTAAGGAATTTGTATATAATCTCCTAGATTTTTTTTCATTATAATATTCAAAGGCCTTGTCCCCTATCATTATATCCCCATCAGAAGTAAATCCATTAAGGCATCTTGCCTTAATGGATAAATCTACTTTTTTATTTTGACTTTGAACCATTACATAATTCCAAGTACAGATGCTATAATTCCTATAATAAATAGGGCTATAATTATAACAATTGGTGATACATTTTTCTTTAATAATTTACAAATACCAAGAGTAAGTAACATTGGAACAAGTCCTGGTATTAATTGGTTTAAGTTATCTTGTAAAGTTGTAACTTTTACTTGGTCAAGTCCTGCTGATCCTAATTGATCATAAAGTTTGAAAGCTTCTTGAAGGCCCTTGCTTCCGCTTGATAGAGAATTCCAATCAATAAAAGATCCCGCTTGTTGGGTTACTTCTGATACATTTACTGTAAATGTAACATTTACCCATCTTTGTACCAAAGCTCCAACTATAAACATACCTACAATTGATGCAACTAGGTTTACCTTTCCTAAAAGACCACCTGATAAGTCTTTGGTAATTTCATTTCCTACCTTATAACCAAACTCTTGACTCTTCCATTCAAATAACATTCTTAAAACATTCCATAATACAAAGAATAATATTGGTCCAATAGGATTTCCTGTAAGGGCCATTGATGCACCAAGGGCTCCTATGATTGGTCTTGCTGTAAACCAGAAAACAGGATCTCCTACACCTGCCAAAGGTCCCATCATTCCTACCTTTACAGAGTTTATTGTTTTATCTTCGATTGGAGCCCCGTTTGCTCTTTCTTCTTCCATAGCAAGGGTAACTCCCATTACTGGGCTTGAAAGATATGGGTGGGTATTATAAAACTCCAAGTGTCTTTTTAAGGCAGCTTTTCTGTCTTCGTCTGATTTGTATAATTTTTTGATAGCTGGAATTATTGAATAACACCAACCGCCATTTTGCATACGTTCGTAATTCCAAGAACCTTGTAGGAGTTGATGACGATTAAATACTTTTATCCTATCAGATCTTGATAATTCTATTCTTTTTTCATTTACTTCAGTCATATTTCCTCCTAATAATCATTTATAATATCGCCAAGTGGATCTCCAGTATTATTTGATCCATTTGATGAAGATGATTCTTTAAGTTTTAAATAAATTAGGGCAAGTGAAAATCCTACTACACCTAGTCCTATTAGGGTTAGTTGTGGGATTGCTGCAACTGCAAAACCTATGGCAAAAAATGGCCAAGTTTCTTTTGTACTCATCATATTAATTACCATAGCATAACCTACTGCTGCAACCATTCCTCCACCTACTTCCATACCATGTGTTAACCAATCAGGCATAGAATTTAAAACGCTTGTTACAACTTTTGGTGAAACAAAACAAAGTGCTGCTGCAGGAATTGCAATCCTAAGTCCTTGCATTAAAACTGCAAGCATTTGTAAGACTTCAATTTTTCTAAAATTTCCTTCTTCTGCTGCTGCATCCATTCCGTGAACTATAGGAATTGCTAAAGTTCTTGCTATCATTGTTAAAAATAGACCTGCTACTGAAAGTGGAATTGCTACTGCTATTGATGTATTTATTGCGTTATTTACATTTCCTGTTCCATCTTGTAGGGCCAAAACCATAATTATTGCACTTGCAACTGATGCAAGGGCCGCATCTGGGGCTACTGCTGCTCCTATATTTGCCCAACCTAAAGCTATCATTTGAAGAGCTCCACCAAGCATAATTCCTTCTTTTAAATGTCCACTTACAAGTCCAATCAAAGTACAAGCTACTATTGGTTGATGAAATTGGAATTGGTCTAGGATTCCTTCCATACCTGCAAGTAGAGCAACTATAACAATTAAAATAATACTAATTGCTGACATAATTCCTCCTTAAGCCAAACCAAGTTCTGATTTTGCTTTTTTCATAATATTTTTAAAGTTTTCTGGTTGATTTGCTGGAACTTTTCTTACATCGATTTTTACTCCCTTATCAAGTAATTTTTCAAAAGTTTCAACATCTTCCTTACCCATAGAAACTGTAGAAGTTACATAGGCCTTTCCTTGTGAATGGGCCATTGATCCAAGATTTAATTCATCTAAATCTACTCCTAATTCTATAAGGGCTAGGGCATCTTGGGGTGTTTCAAATAATAACATTGCCCTTGTATCTCCAAAACGTGGATCTTTAAAAATTTCTGCCATCTTCCAAACTGGTACAACGTGAGCCTTAACTCCTGGAGGTGCTGCCTCTCTTATCATTGACTTACGAAGCTCATCCTCACTTACATTGTCACTTACTACAATAATCCTTGAAGGATTTGTTGCCTTTGTCCAGCCTGTTGCAACTTGTCCATGAAGTAATCTTGTATCAATCCTTGCAAGAACAATATTAATTTTTCCACTTCCAATTACAGTTCCTTCTGGAATCGATCCCGAAATTTTTGGAAGTTTTTCTTTTACATCTTCTTTTTGATTTGAATTATTATAATCGTCCATCAAAGATTCTGGTTTAGTTTTTACTCCTTCTTTGGCAGGTTCTAGTAAGGCTTTTGCAAGATCGTGTGATTTTTCTTCCATAAGTCTTGAACCTAAGGCCTCGATTAACATGGGTAAATTAAGTCCGGTAAGAACAGCCCAATTTTCTTCATGTCCATCCATTAGAGCTGAAACTTGATTAAATGGTGTTCCACCCCATAGGTCGACTAAGAAAAGTATCTCTTGGCAATCTAGTTTTTTGATTTTTTCTTCAAGCTCAGATCTTAAATCATCAGGGCCCATTGAAGGTAAGAGAACAGCTGTTTCGAGTTTTTCTTGTTCTCCGAAAATCATCTCGCCAGATTGTCTTATACCATTTGCAAATTCTCCATGACTTGCCAGTATAATACCTATCATTTACTTCCCTCCTTAAAATATATTGATTTATATTATAAACCTACTTTAATTTTACCCTATTTCTTGTAATTTATTAAATATTTTTTTAACTATGTTTTTTATTAATGAGATAAAATTTATTTAAGAGTATAGTCCTAGTAAATATATAAAGAAAGGATTTATTTATGGAAAAATATATCTTAATAAAAAATAAAAAATATGAAAAACTTGGCCTAGATGTTTTTTTGTATGAACACAAAAAATCTGGGGCAAGAATTAATTATATAAAGGCTGATGACAAAAATAAAACTTTTGCTATAGCTTTCAAAACTCCTCCAGAATCTTCCAAGGGAATTTCCCATATTTTGGAACATTCTGTTTTAAATGGGTCAAAAAAATATAGGACTAAGGAACCTTTTATGGATATGATTGGATCAAGTCTTCAAACTTTTTTAAATGCCATGACCTATCCAGACAAAACTGTTTATCCTGTAGCAAGCGAAAATGACAAGGACTTTTTTAATTTGCAAGATGTTTATCTTGATGCAGTTTTTAATCCAAGAGTTTTAGATAAGGAAGAAATTTTCCTCCAAGAAGGAAAATCTATAAAAATCGATGAGGATGGAAATTTCTCTATATCAGGAGTTGTTTATAATGAAATGAAAGGGGCTACTACAAATCCTGACACCATTATTATAAATGAAATAAATAAATATCTTTACAAAAACTCCTGCTACCAATATGTCTCAGGAGGAAATCCCTACGATATTTCAAAATTATCATATGGGGAATTTTTAGATTATTACAATAGATTTTACCACCCATCAAATGCCCAAATTTTCTATTATGGGGATATGGATATAGAAAAATATTTAGAAAATCTTGATGTGGAATACTTATCCCATTATGAGAAAAAGAAATTGTAGCTGATTGTAGGGTTTTTGAAAATTATTATAAAAACCTATCTTTACAAAATTCCAATCAAATAATGAAGATAAAAACAAGTCATACCTAACCTATTCATTTTTAACTAACAAAAGAGCTGATATAAAAGACCAGCTTGCAAATGCAATCTTATCTATCGCCCTTTTCAATTCAGATTCTTCTGAAATTTCCCAAAGAATTTACAAGGAAATTTCTCCAGAAAGTTTTTATGCAAGAACAGGTTATGGGGATATTTCTTCAATTCAAATTACAGCCCAAGGCACATCCTATGAAAATTTGGATAAATTTGTTGAAATAATTGAAGAAGAACTTGAAAAATATGCCAACCATATTCCAAAAGATTCCCTAAAGGCAGCCCACGCACTTTTTGATTTTTCTCAAAGAGACCAAATAAATTCAGCCTCAAAGGGAATTGAATATATACTCATGCACAATTTAGATAATGAAATTTTTGAAAGTTTAAATTTGATTGACTATATAAATGAACTGGGAGATTTGATTGAAACTGATTATTTTGAAAAACAAGTTAGGAAATATTTCCTTAATAACAAGACAAAATTAGTCTTAGTAGCAAAACCTGATAAGGATTATTTCAAAAATATAGAAGAAAAAATTGATCAGGACTTAGAAGATTATAAAAATTCCTTATCTAAAGATCAAATTGATGACCTAAAGAAAAAGGAAGAAAGATTAAAAACTTTCCAAGAAAGGCAAGATTCTAAAGAGGATAAGGCTACAATTCCTACTCTTGAAATTAGTGACCTTGACCTTGAAGTTGAAAAAGTTCCAAGACAGGTTGAGGATGATGATTTTAAATTTATCTACCATGACCTTGATAGTGCGGGAATGATTTATAGTGAATTATTCTTTGACGTAAATCACATGGATCTTGAAAATCTAAAATACCTTTGCCTAATATCAGACTTTTTGGGATCAATTGATACAAAAAAATATTCCTACCAAAAATTAGATGACTTAATTCCAATAAATATGGCAGGTCTTAATTTTTCCGTCCAAAATATAAAAAATAAAGAGGGACAAATCAATAATTTTATAAAAATTTCCTTTAAAACTACCCTTGATAGGTATGAAAACTCTCTTGGAATAATAAAAGAAGTCATGAAAAATACTGATTTTTCTGATGAAAAAAGAATTAAGGATATCTTAAAGCAAATAAAGGCCATGTTTGAAATGAACATGTATGATTCAGGTCACAGCCTTGCCCTAACCCGTTCTTTCTCACATTTTGATAAGCTTTCATACATCAAAGACCAGCTAAATGGTTTTGGATACTATGAATTTATAAAGAAAATTTCCAAAGATGTAGAAGATAATTTCTCTAGCTTCAAAGAAAAATTAGAAAATTTATACAAGGAAATTTTCTCAAAAAAACCTTCTAATTAATATTACAGGATCAAATGAAGATTATAAAATTCTTAAAACATATATAAAGAAAGAATTTTCAGACCTTGATAAAATAGAAAAAGATAAGGCTAAGATTGAATTTAATAAATCTTATTATAAGGAAGGAATTTTATCCGATGCAAATGTAAATTATGTTTCAATGGGGGCAGATTTAAAAGAATTTTCTGATAAAAAATTAAATCTTTTGACCCTTTCTTCATCAATTATTTCAAATCCCTACCTTCACGATTTAATTCGTGCAAAAGGGGGAGCTTATGGAGCAGGCCTTATGGTTGATAAGTATGGAAATATTGGGACCTATTCTTACAGGGACCCTAATATAGAAAAAACTGTAGAAAATTATAAAAAAATACCAGATATTTTAGAAAATTTAAGGCTTGATCCAAATGATTTAAAAAACCAAAAAATTTCAAAAATGGGTTCATATTTAAAACCTCAATCTATCCAAGCCAAGACTTCTTTGGATTTTCTAAGGTACTTGCAAGGATTTTCTTATAAGGAGCTTCATGATAAACTTTTTGATATAAAAAATGCTAGCTTAGATGATATAATAAATTTGAAAGATTCTTATAAAAATATTTTAGATAAAAACAACCTTACCGTTTTTGGGAATAGAGAAAAAATAAGGGAAAATAAAAATTATTTTGATAAAATAATAGACCTTGATTCTTAAATATATGAATATTTTTATTAATATATTTAAATCTAACAATCAAATATTAAATAAATATTAAAGATTATTTAAGATTTAAAGCTTTCGGGTATAATTTTATTAAGGAGTTATTATGACAGATTTTGATAAAGAAAATGAAAAATCTTTGGAAAATAGTCTAAATAAGGCTATTTCCGACATGGATTTTTCTGACATAAGCGAAAAATTAAAAAATAGTTTGGATAATTTTATTGATAGGACTATGGCCTTTGTAAATTATAGGCCAAATAATAAGCCTGTCCTTCAAACAAAAAATCCCCAAGTTTGCGCCCAAAATTTACCAGAAAAATCTAAGGCTGGACTTTTGAAAGCTGGTGGTATTTTTTCCTTCATAGTTACTTTTGCAAGTGGCCTTTCAGTTTTTGATGGTGGTCCTGATATGTTTACAGATTTAATTATGGCTATCGCTTTTGGAATTATGGGAGTTTTTTCTTGGAAAAGATTTAAAGAAGTTGATATGATTTCAAAAGATTACACAAGATTTTTAAAAGAACTTGGCCATAATACTGTAATTCCCATAAGAGATTTGGCATCAGCAGTTCAAAAATCTGAAGAAGATACAATAAAAGAGCTTATGTATATGATGAATAAGGGATATTTCAAACAAGCTAGAATTGTTGAAAATGATTCATTATTTTTGCTAGATATTCCAACTTTCAAATTATACAAAGACCAAAAAAGTCAAATGCCAAATTTGTCTTATGAAGAAAAAAAACAAATAGAAAATGATGCCCACAAGAATGTAAATATAGAAAAGGCAGAAAACATAATACAAATTGCAAGCAAGGAAATAAATTCTATAAATCTTGATATTTCGAGGATTAAATCTAGATCTTTTCTTGAAAAAGTAATAGAAATCAAAAAAAACATAGAAAATATTGTAAATATTATAAAAAGATACCCGGACAAGGCCTATGCCTTGGATAAGTTTATGGATTATTATTTGCCAACAACTGTAAAATTAATCGATGCCTACGCAGAATATGAAATTATTGAATCTAAGGACCCAAAAATAAAAAATTCTCTTTTTGAAATTGAATCTTCTATAGAAACAATCAACCAGGCTTTTGGAAAAATCCAATTGGAACTTATGGAAGATAGGACAATGGATATAAAAACCGACATAGATACAATGAAAATTCTCTTAAATCAAGAAGGATATTTAGAAAAAGATTGGAGCAAAGATGAGTGATATTAAATTAAGGCTAGACGGAGCCGACCAAGATCCAAAATTAGAAGCAGTTTCCTATAAAAATGAAATTAAAATAGACGAGTCTATTAAGTTTTCACCAGAAGAAGAAAAGCAAATTGACGATTTTTCTAAAAAAATTGACCTAGAAGATTCAAATATAATATTACAATACGGAGTTGGAGCCCAAAAAAAGATTTCCAATTTCTCAGAAAAGACCTTAAATACAGTAAGAAACAAGGACCTTGGAGAAATTGGTGGACTTTTGGATAAGGTAATTACTGAAATAAAAACAATGGACCAAGATGATGGTGGGGTTTTTGGATTTTTCAAAAAGCAAAAATCAAAGCTTGATAGTATGAAATTAAAATACCAATCAACAGAAAAAAATATTGATGAAATTGCCAAGGCCTTGGACATGCACCAAATAACCCTATTAAAAGATATTTCCATGCTAGATCAAATGTATGAATTAAATGAAGATTATTACAAGGAACTTTCCATGTATATAGAAGCTGGAAATAGAAAGCTTCAAAAAACTTTCACAGAAGACATACCAGAACTTGAAAACAAGGCCCAATCTTCAAACCTTCCAATGGATGCCCAAAAGGCAAATGATTTAAAAGCTCAAGCAAACAGGTTTGAGAAAAAATTGCATGACTTAGACTTAACCAGGATGGTTTCAATGCAAATGGCCCCACAAATTAGGATGGTCCAATCATCAAACTCAATTATGGCAGAAAAAATCCAAACAACAATTGTAAACACAATTCCTCTTTGGAAAAATCAAATGGTTCTAGCCCTTGGCATGAGCCACACAGAACAAGCAATCCGTGCCCAAGAAGCTGTAACAAATCTTACCAATGACTTATTAAAATCAAATGCTGACAAATTAAAACAAAATACAATAGATACAGCAAGGGCAACCGAACGTGGTATAATAGACCTTGATACAATTAAATACACAAACGATAGACTAATAGAAGCTATTGATGAGGTAAGAACAATCCAAATCGAAGGAAAGAAAAATAGAGAAGATGCCAAAAACGAACTTGGCAGACTTGAAGAAGAATTAAAAAGAAATTTATTAAAAAATAATTAGGAGAAAAAAATGGCAGAAAAAATAGAATTTAAATTTGATACCCAGCTTTTAATAGCAGGAGAAGACTTAGACGAAGATGAAATTTTCGATCACATAACAGAAAATTTCGAAGGAGATAGCCTCCTTGCAGTAGGAGATGAAGACTTAATAAAAATCCACTTCCACACAAATAAACCATGGGAAATATTAGAATACGCCCAATCAATCGGAGATATATTTGATGTAGTAGTAGAAAATATGCAAAGACAAGCAGATGGACTAAAGGGATAAATAAAAAGACAGGAATTTTTCCTGTCTTTTTTTGAATAAAATAAGAAACTCAATCTAGAGTTTTTAGAAATTTCTCTTTTATTTACTAAATTTATATAAATCATAATCCTTGAGATCTCTAACTTCATTCGAGATGGGTTTTTGTTTCACTTGCTTAATTACTAAAGTATATAGCTAACTATGATTTTAAATTTCACTGTTATTGTATTACTGTAAGTCTCACCATTAATTTTACTTAATTCAAAGTTAAAATATAATAAAGATACAACTCATTCGAAGTACATAATATAATAAAGACTAAGCTCCATTTCGAGCCTGTCGAGAAATCTCTTTGGTTATCTTCAGAGTGTAATTTATTTTTACCTTGGGTTTTATATATCGTATTTATTGCCTACTTTATTTACAGATTTACATAATTCATGAGATCTCTCCACTCCTTCCGTACGATAAATCGGGATAAATAACTGAAATCAACGGTTGTTTATCTGGTCGAGATGGGTTAGAGCTCTTTTTGATTTATTACTAAAGTCCTTATTTTCACAATATTCTCTTATTGACTTTTATAATTAATTATAATATCTATGTTTCTAGTAAATGGACCTAACTAAATCACATCTCAAGCTTGTTGAGAGATCTATAAGTTAACTTTATCTTATAATACGTACTTTCCTTGAATTTTCTTCTAAATTAAAATCAGATTAACTGTACCAATCAAAAGATAAATCTCTCCGTTTTGGATTTATTGAGTTTATTAATTTATTTTTCTTTTCCCTACTCCGTCTTTTTAATTGTTTTTCCCTTGATAAAGCCTCATATTTGTTGTCTAGATATTCATAATATACCAATTTTGTACAATTATATTTGTCAGTAAAGCCTTCTACAACATGATTTCTATGTTCATATAGTCTTTTTTCTAGATTATGAGTGTAGCCAATATATATGGTGGAATTGCTTTTATTTGCTAGTATATATACATAATAATCTGACATAATATTCTCCATATTTTGTATTTATAATAAAAAAATACCCATATTTCAATTTTTTAATGCACGTTCTAATTTTAAATGAATTTAATTATAAGCTATATTAATATCAGAGATCTCTCGACTTCGCTCGAGATGGGTTATGATTTTCTTTAATTGGTTGCTAAAGTATAAGCTTATTTATCATTTAAAGTTTCACTTAATTCTTTTATATTTTTTTTATTTATATTCTTAATTTTAATAATTAAGAATTTTCTATTAATATTTTTCTAATATCTTTTTATTAATTATGATAGTTAATAGTTTTCTGTTTTTATTTTAAAGCTTAATTTATTCCTATTCGTAGCAAAACCTATAAATAAAGATTAACCCCATCTCGAGCTTGTCGAGAGATCTCTGGATTGTATTGTGATTATAATTCCATTTTTACCTTGGATTATATAAGGATATTTCCTTAAATATTTACTTTTTCTCTTGATTTACTTATTACATGAGATCTCTCCACTCCCTTCACTCGGTCGAGATGGGTTAATGTTCTCTTTATTTTATTACTAAAGTCCTTATTTTATTTATATGCTCTATTTATTTTTATAATTCGTTCTATATTAAATTTTTAATAACCAACCGAAGTCTTATCCATCTCGAGCTTGCCAAGAGATCTCTCGGGTATGCTTTGCTTGTAATTTGTTTTTCCCTTGAGCTATCTTGACTTTTTTATTTTAGGCACAAAAAAAACTACCCTGCCAAGCAAGGTAGTCTTTTAAAGATTTTATTCTTTAGCCCTAACAAATCTTATTCCTACTCCTATCATCAACAAGGCTATTGCCATTATTAGTAGGATTGTGTTATCTCCGGTTTTGGCCATTGATTGTAGGTTTTTGCCTAGTCTGGATCCTACTGTTGTGCCACCGTTTGGGGTGGTTTTTGTTGGTGGGGGTGGGGTTGTTGGTTTAAAGTTTTTTATGCGGATTGTTTTTGTGTGTGAGTTTTCGTTTATTTCGAAATCATTTGGGACTGTGTTTTCGATGTAGCCTTGTGGGGCTTTGGTTTCTACTAGTCTATATTGTCCATAAGGGAGATTTTTTGTTTTAAATTCGCCCTTATCATCACTTGTTAGGGTGTAGATTTTGTCATTTTCCATGACATCTTCATAGCCCTTGTCGGTTTTGACTTGAACTTTAAAAACTGCTCCTTTTAGTGGGTCATCATTTGTGCCGTCGATTTTTATAAATGAAAAATAATTTTCTGGATTATCTTTTTCATTTAGCATTTCGATGCTACCAGTTTGAGCCGGGTCACTTTCTTTTCCCACTTGAGATTCATAGCCTTTTAGAGGCTTTGTCTCTTTGAACTTTACCTTTTCTTCTAGACCATAGATTTTAATTTGTCCCTTTTCGTCAGTGAAAAGCTCTTTGATTGTCCCGTCTTTTTTGTAGGTTAATTTTTCTTTTCCCTTATCATCTTTTATTTTTTAAAGTAAAGAATCTCACCTTTTTCATTTATCACCTCAAAGCCTACGTTTTTTAAAACTTCACCAGAATTTTTGTCCCTTTTGGTTAGGGTCAAGTCGTCTGGGGCTTTTTTGGGATAAATTGTGAGGGGATTTTCTGTATTTTCGTCAATTATTGCAAGGAAAGGAATATAAGGTTTATATATATCATTTGACCTATATCTTAATAGATAGGCTCCCTTTTCCAAATTATCAATACTTGCAAAATACATGCCTTCTTTTTCTTCTGATTCTTCTGACTTGCTTGATGATTTCATCTCACCCAAATCTTTTGAAATTTCCTCGTCTGTTTTATCTTTATAAAGATTAACAAAATCAAGATTTTTTTGAGGATCTTTCAAATCTTTTGCTTTGTCTTCTGGAATTTTCCAGTAATCTACATAATCTACAATAGTTTGTTCTTTACTTTCACCATCTGTGAAATTTGTATTTATTAATAGGCTATTTCCGCTTTCAGCCAAAGCTAAAAGAGGAGTAACTAGCTGTAATATTACCATAAAAACTATGGAAAATATTATATTTTTATTTAATTTTTTCATAGTAACTCCTCTGTTTAGTTAATATTATGCTTGTTCTTTGTTAGCTTTCATTTTGTAAGCTGCAAGTCCCATAATCATAAGACCAGCTACTACAAAGATGATTGAACCAATACCACCTGTTTGTGGGATTGTTACTTTCTTATTCTCTACTTGTGTAAATCCTTTATCATCAGTAAGTTTTGTTCCTTCAAGTTTTGTTGTACCAAATGAATCTTTACCTACTGTGAATGGAACTGGTTTAGTTAATTTAGCATAGCCTTCTGGAGCTTTCTTTTCTTCTAATTGATAATCTCCTTCTTCTATACCTGATACTCTAAAGTAACCGTCTGTGCTTGATTTAAATACTGTCGCATTATCTTTCTTATCACTGAATTCCCATTCGCTTTGAGCTTTAGCGTATGCTTTATCTCTAGCTGTTTTTAATGGTGCAATTTCTTTATCTGATTTATTATTTTTTACAGCATCTTTATAAGCTTTTTCTGCAGCTACATATTCTTTTTGGTCAGCTTCTAATGCTGTATTACCTTTTTTAACTAAATATAGAGTTTTATTTCCTTCGGTTTTAGAAATAATGAATTCTGCGTTTACAAGACCCTTACCTTCTTGGTCAACCTTTTGGAATCTGTGTCCATAACTTACAACACCTGGTTCTTCTGGGTCTTTTGGTTTTGGAATATCATTTTTGTAGTTTTTGATAGTAACTTCACCATCATCACCAAGTCCGTATTCTGCTTCGTTACCTGGTTTAAATGTTTCTTTTACTATATATTGTCTATCTGTATCTAGACCTGTCCACTCATGGAATTTTTTATCTATGGTTAGAGTTTGTGTTGCACTTTGACCATCAGTAAATTCTACTGGTTTACCTGTGTGAGCGTCGTAAATTGTTACTTTTACTTCTTCACCTTTAACCCATTCACCTTCAACATTAGGGAAGCTCTTTGTTACTTTTAATTTTCCTTCTTTAGGTTTTTGTGGTTTTGGTGTATTAGAATGTTCTTGCTTATTTCCATAGTGGAAAATTACGTCGTTTCGTTCTTGTCTTTGAACTTTTGCTTTATCATTTACTGTTGCAGAGTATGTGATGTGAACTCTTGTTTCAGCAGTTTGTTTATTGATTTTTCCAAGACCTGCTGTAGTAAATTCAAGTTTAAATCCATTTCCATCTTTTACTAAAGTATAATCAGTATCTTTTTTTAGATAGTTTTCTTCTGTAGCTGTTTTTTCAGCTTCTTTTGAACCAATATATACTTTTAAACTATTTTCATTAAATGTAAGACCTTCTGTCATTTGGTCTGTCCATTTTGCTGTTTGATAATCAGATCCAGCTGGAACTAATGTTTCAATTTCATAAGGTACTTCTTTACCTACAAATGCACCTTCAACGATATTATTTTCTATTTCTTTTCTATCTTTGTTTGCATCTGCTTTTCCTTTAAAGTCTTTGTCTACTTTTGGTTCTTCAGCTGTTGTATTTTTTGGATATACGTGGATAGCATTATTTACTGATCCATCTTTGTTGAATAATGGAAGAGCTAAACCAAATGGAACGGCCTTCATTCCTGTAATTGTTTGATCTTTTCCATCTTTTCCTTCGCCAGGAATAACTTTTGAAGTTTCTACAGCCCAGATAAATCTGTTTTCATTTGCTGGTATAGTAATTTTATCAAGTTCTACACCACCCTTAGCAGAAACTATATCTTTTTTAGTTAGGTTTTTAGCCCCTTTTAAATGAGCATCTACTTTTTCTACTGTATCAAATTTTGATGAATCTTTAATCATTTCTTTATATTTTGCTTCATCATTGAATACCCAGTAAGTAAATTTAACGCCTGCTAATTCTTCAGCATTATCATCAGAGAAGAAATCTTTTATATTGTTGATTTCACCACCAACATATTTTTCTTTTGGTTCTCCTCTAAGTCCTTCAATAAACTCTCCACTTTTGTCTAATTTTGGTAGAGTATCAAGGCTGCTTAATTTTAGTTTGTGTAAAGTTACAGTAGTCTCTTGTTGCTCTTTTGATGTACCTGCAACAACAGTACCGGCTTCATCAGCCTTAGCATTTACAAAAGGTGCTGCTATTATTCCGAACACCATTGCGAATGCTGTTAAAAATGACAAAATTTTGTGTTTCATAATTTTCTCCTTTATATTTTTTTGTCAATATGCATTGATATGTTTTGGCTTTCGCCTATCAATTATGTATAATCTGTATTTCAAGATTTATACTAGAAACGTTCCTACATTTATAATTTACCCTGCGACATTGGGCAAAAAGCCCAAAGACAAGGTTGACTAACTATTTTCTTACTACTAGTTTATCTTTTCTTTTGAAATAGGTCAATACTGATGTAAACATTACTATTAAACCTATCACCATAAATCCAATCCAAACTCCAGGTCCTCCTGTGGAAGGATACTGTGCTTTTTTGTTTGTGATTCGAAGTCGGTTATCACTAGAATTATCTGTTATTTCTTTTTCATTTTCTAATTTTCTCAATTTTTCCAATTGTGTTTTAGAAATATTAGATTCATTAGTATCTATATAATATATTTTACCATTTTTTACTTTAAATTTGAACTCTTTTTGACTAAATAATATATATCCTGATGGAGCTGTGGTTTCTTTTATCCTATATTCGCCATCTGGGATGGATTCAAATTTAAATTGACCTTTTATATTTTCATCAATTGATGAAGTTGCTGTCCATTTTTTATCTGTTGAAGTTGAATCCGTTGAATTTATTTCTTCTCCATTTTTATCTATGGATACATAAGATTCTCCAACTTTCTTTTGAATTTCAAAAACTGCTCCTGCTAAGGCAGTTTCTTCATTATCAGCGTCTACCTTTTTAAAGTAAATATTTGGTTTTTTGATATTTCCTATATCAGTTGTTAGTAGGTTGATGTCACGGGCTAGATATTTGTCTACTTGTTCATTTTTGTATAAGCTCATATCTACAATAGCATCAGATATAGTTAGATTTGCTTTTGTTGCATACTTGTCTAGTTCTGTTTTAATATCTTCTGTACTAAATGTGACTTTGCCTGTTGTCTCATCGACTTGTCCAACATCGTAGGTCGCTTTTGCTCCTATTCTACCATCTTCTTTATAAGGCATATCTACTATAAATTGATATTCTCTTTCAGCGTCGTCAACACCTGGAGTTTCCTCGCCTGCTTGTCCCTCGCTTGATCCTACAGGATTATTTTTCTTTTCCTCTCTGTATGGAGGGTTTATCCTTAGACTTAATTTATTTCCATTATTTATTTCAACTGTGTAGGTTGTATTATCTGGTTTTAATATATTATTATTTTCGCCAACTTGTACCAATCTTACTTTTGTATTTGTTTGAGATAATTTTAGTTCATCATTTGTTGAGTCTAAAATTAGTCTAGCTTTTTCAAGTTCGCTTGGTTTTGCTTTGATGGTTATTTTTTGTCTGAAGGTTTTGGTATCTTGGTCTATACCTAGGATTTCTGAGAATAACCTATCTTTGTAAGTATTTCCAGTGTATTCCTCTTTTGCATATTCTTTGACAGTTACTGCCTTCATATTATCTTTTGTATCATCAAAGGAATTTGTCCATTTGACTTTACCATCTTTTGTGACTTCTAATTCCCATTTTTTATCAGATTTAGTGTAGCCTGTTGGGGCTTTCATTTCTTGTAATTCGTACTTACCTGCTACTAACTTATCGAATGTAACAATTCCTGTTTTATCTGTTGTTAGTGTTTTAACTGGGAAGTTTTCGTCTGGTTTTTCTGGATTCTTTTGTCCACTCTTTGGAGTGAGGGTGAATTCTGCTCCAGCTAGGTCCTTGCCTGCTTGGATGACCTTTCCATCTTGGTCAGTTTTTCTTATTTTTATTTCAGCTTTTCTGTAGTTTTCTAGGATTTGTTTATTTTTTTTGATATTTACAATATTTCCACCCTCATCTACTTCAAAGCTTGAAATAGCATCTTTTGGCAAGTCATATATTTCAGAATCTGGTGATTCTGTTTCTTTGACTTGGTATTTACCAGTTGGTAGTTCTTCCCAAGAGAAGATACCATTGTCATCTGATGTTATTGGATCTCTGTAATTTTCCCCATCCTTAATAAGCTGGAATTTAGCTCCCTTTAGAGGATTTCCTATGCCCAAATCTTTTAGGTTTTGAGGATTTTCTTCTGATTTATCAACTACATTTGATAGGACACCGCCATCTACTTTTGCAAATTCAATTTTGTTTTTGAAGTTTACAAGTTTGATTTCTTTTTTAGCATCTCCACTTGCTCCCGGGTTAAAGAATTGTGACCAGGTTTCGAAGTGAGATTTATAAGAATCTTTGTAGGTAATATTGTTTACTGTCCTATAATTGTAGTGAGTTTCGTCTGCCCTAGTTTTTAGTGACTTGGCATTTTGGTTTAACTCACCCTTAATTTCTATTACATAGGTTGCAGTGCTTGAATCGCCTTTTCTATTTAAATATCTTGCTGGGATATCTATTTTTCTAGTGATATTATCAGCTCTGTTGTCCTTGGTAACATATTTGTAATACCTATATTTACTATAATTGTAATCATATTGAGAATAATCATAACCGTAATAAGGATTAACTTCTTCTGATTCTGTCCAAGTTTTGGTTGGATACCAGTTGTACTTATCACCATTATCGCTTATTAAACTTAAATCAGAACGTACTTTGAGCTTACCATCTGAATCTTCTTCGTATATATCGTAGGAATCTGGTAGGTCTCCATCTTTCCATCCACCATTTTCACTTGTAGTACTTCCTGTCCCCTTCTTGATATAGGTTTTGACTGATAGATTTTCATTTACTAGGATATCTTCATCTGTTGTGAATGATAGGGTCTTGCCTAACATCTCTCTATTCCATGGGTTTAGATATAAAATCGCTGTGAAGGTCTTACCATCTGGGTTTAACCTTAGCATGTAGGATGATATATCTGAATCTGGATTTTGGTAACCATTATATCCAATCTTTTCATTTCTTCCTCTGTAGTCTATGTTTATAGAGTCTGAGTAATGATAATCGCTAGAATTTATATCAATATTCTTTCCTATATCTGCAGTGACCGTAATATCTTGGGTGTGGTCTACTTTTCTTCTGTTAGGGAAGAGTTGTAGGAACATGGACATTGCGTCTGGCTTGTAGTCTTTTACATATTCTGTAAAGGTGTAGGTGATTGACCTTCTGTCATCATTTACCTTTGCCTTTGCAAGAAGTCCTGCAGGGCCTATGATATCGAAGTATTGGTCACCTTTTTGACCCTTGTCATCATTATCTTTGTTGATTCCATCTAGGTCTACATTGTCGGAGAATTTGATTGTGAAGAAGTCTCCAGGTTTGATGGTTGTTTTTTCGTCAATCTTGAAGTTGAATTTGGCAAAGATACCCTCGGCCTTGTTTGGATATACTGTATCCTCATTAGGTGTATCAGCTGTTGATACAAGCTGGTCTTGGGTGTCATCAAAGATGATTGATTTTGAAACATCTTCTCTTTTATCTGGAACATTCCATTTTTTGTCACCACCTAGGGCTATTAGTTTCTTTTTGGTGTCTAGGATGTAACCGTCTTTGGTTTTTGTTTCCTTTAGCCAATAGTAGCCATAAGGTAGGCCTGTGAATTTGATTTTACCATCAGGGCCTGTTGTTTGTTCTCCAACTTTAGTTTCGTCTGCGTCTGTCTTGTGGAGAGTAAATTTAACTCCTTCTAATTTACCACCTTTTTCATCTTCCTTGGTTAGGGTAAATTCACCCTTGCCTGGTTTTTCGTTGATGATGTTTGTAACTGTGGCCGAGCTTGTGCCATCTACTTCTTTTTCTATGAGCTTATTTTCTTTGTCGATTGTGTAAATTTTTACCTTACCATCTTCAACTCTGAATTTTTTGATTGGGCCATTGACTTTCATGTACTCGTCGCCATCTTCGTCTGTGGCTGCTTTTGGTTCTATAAGTCTATAGTAACCGTCGGTTAGGTCTGTTAATTTGAATTTACCGTCTTCTCCAGATTTGTAGATTTTTATAGGATCACCAGGATTATCTTGGTCGAAGTTATTAACTATTATTTCTTTTCCAGTTTCCTTACTTATATAATAGTAAGTTGTAGTTCCATCATCGTTTTTCCTTGGTTTTATCATTTCCATGTTTGCTGTCAATGGATAATAACCTTGGTTTGGCTTTCCTATATCATCTGGGTCTTGTTTTTCAAGGTAGAACTCGACATTTGCTAGATTTGTTTCTTTATCTATTAGTTTGTCATCTTCTATCTTGACCTTTTCTTTTCCTTTTTTGGTAAAGACAACTTCGGTTTTCTTGTTGACAATTTGGAATTTGAATCCATCACCAATATTTTGTCCACCTGCTATTAGCTGACCAGAATCACTTATATTTTGTTTGTTAGCATTTTGTAGTGGAACCCATTCCGTAGTACCATCTTCCTTTTTGACTTCCTTTAGGACTGCTGTTAGGGTTGCTACAAATTGTTGAGTACTTTGTAGATATGCAAATTTTAATCTGTACTTATAATTAGTCTTAGCATATCCATCTGGGGATTTTACTTCTTCTAGGAGATAGTCTCTTCCAAATTGGATATTGTTGTTTAAGTCTATCCTGTAAGGAGCCTCTTCTGATAGGTCTATGGTTTGTTCATAGACATTTTTATCAGTGTTTTTTGTATCCTTAGGATCACGATAAATTTTTACCTTTAGCTTGCCCTTGGTGATATTTTTAAACACTTTACCTTCCATAAAGCCCTTGTATAGGTTGAAGAAATATGGTTTGGACTTATTAATTACATAGAAGGTGCCATCTCCATCAGTGTCAATTTCTGGATTTTGTGCATTTCTATTTAATAAGTATTGGAAATCTCCAGGAGTCTTTACTAATTCCTTAGTGTCTTTACCATCTACCTTTGTGGTCTTTATTTCAAAGTATTCTTTTTGTAAGGTTCCCTTTGCATCTTCATAGACTCTTATTCCTATTTGCCTATCCATCTTGTCGTAGCCATCTGGGGCTTTGGTTTCTATTAATACATAGACACCCTTGGCTAGGTTGGTGATTTCAAAATTACCATCTTCGCTTTCCACTTGGTAAGGTGGGAATTCTGATTGGCCTGACTTGGCAGATTCAAGGTCATTTGGATCGTTTGAAGTTTTTAATAAGAGGAACTTGGTGTCCTTCTTTATTTTATTAGATTTATCCCTAGATCCAATTTTCTTCCAATTAAGGTCTGTGGTTGTTTTGGTGTTGGTAATCTCGTAAGGATTGGTCTTGCCATCTCCTTCGATATTTGAATTTTTATTAAACTTATTATCTACATACTTTTTGTAATAGTCTGGATCATATTTTTTGAAGTATTCATCTTCGACATCGTGACTTGTGCCATCTTTGTCTTTGTAGGTACGAACTATTTGTAGGCCATCATCTGTCTTTTCGACTTTAAATATCCATTTAAACTGCTTGGTGTTAGATTGGTAGCCTTCTGGGATGGTTACTTCTTCTAGCTGGTAGATACCTTCGCCTAAGTTTTGGAAGTCTACCTTACCTGATGATTGGGAACGACGTAGGGCACTGTACTTACCTGTGGCATTTGTGATTGCATCCGGTTTGACTTTTTTGTCTTCTTCTGTTGGTGTTTGTCCCCCTACGCTAACAAGATTATTATTCTCGTCATACTTATATTCTTTATTATCGTAAGTGAATTTTGTTATCTTGCCATTAGAATCATATTCTGTGACTTTCTTACCATGGACATATTTTTTAAGTCCTGCACCGTCTTTTTCATTATGATATTCGTAGGCTTTGGCTTTCTCATCCATTGAAAATCTTACTTTTGTAAGTCTAAAGTAGGCGTCCTTTAGTGGGAGCTTGTTGCCTTTTTCATCGGTCTCATTTCTAAACTTCATGAAGGAGAAGTTGGTCTTGGAGTAGTTTCTGATTTTGATGTCTTGGTAATTGCCATCCTTATCATAATCAGGCTCTCCATTTGCCTTAGTTTTAAAGCCTATGGACTTATCAAGGGTTCCATCTGGGTCATTTTCGAAGACTATTTTTAGCTTATGAGTTTCTTCGTCTTGAACAACATTGAAGAACCATGGATCTGGTTTTTCAAATTTTGTAATAGCTCTAGTTTCTTGGAGCTTGTAGCGACCTATAGGAAGGTATCTGAATTCGAAGTTGGAGTTGGCGTATGAATAGATAGTCTTTTCATATCCACCCTCAACCTTCTTACCATTCTTATCGACTTGGGTTAGCTTAAAGTCGGCAGATTCTACTGGTATATCCTTTCCTTTTTCGCCCTTCTTTCCTTCGATTTTTTGGAATTTGAGGTCGATGTAGGCTTTTTCATTGTTTACACTTACAAATTCGCCCTTTGTATTTTTAGAGAAAAACTTGTTTGTATCAGACATCTCTTGATAGCTGCCTTGTTTGTTTTTCTCGTAGCCTTTTACCTCTTGCTTCCATGAACCTTTTTCATCTTCTGTGAAGGTGATAGCTAGGAAGGAATCGGTAGGCTTAAAGCCTTTGGCTGGTTTTATTTCTTCTAGGATGTAGGTGCCTTCGCCTATGTTGGTAAATTCTACACCTAGTTGGTCATTTGAAATTGCCTTGGCAAATTTCTTGTCCTCATCATAAGGTTGGACTCTCATTGAGTCTAGCTGTTCTGGTGTTAGAGGCTTGCCATCAGCGCCCTTTGTTGGTTCTTCTTCATAAACTGGCTTGTTATTTTCAAATACTAGCTTTCCTTCTTTATCAAGCTTAGCCTTTCTTAAGGAGAATTCTGCTCCTCCTATATTTTGATAAGATGCCTTATCCTTTTTGAAGAAGTTTAGCTTTGTTTTATTTTTGTAGTTGGTAACTCTAGCATCGTGGATCCACTTGTATGGGGCGTCTGGCCTTGCTGGGTCGGAACGACCATCATCTTTTACTTCCTCGATATATCTAGCAAAGTCTGGGTCTCCTTTTTTGAAGCCCTTGATAGTTTTGCCTATAAGTTCTTTCTTTTCAGCTTCGCTTATGCCGATATTGAAATCGTCATTTTCAGAGAAGGTGTGTTCAAAGTCAAAGGTGATATCCATGTAGTTGGCATCTCTTGGTACTTTTTCTTTGTTTATTACTACCTTGAAGTACCACTTCATGTTATTACCATTTTTATCTTTTGGAGGTCTGTAGGTATTATCTGGGGTCTTGATTTCTTCAAGCTCGTAGATACCTGGGGTTAGCTCTCTGAAGTAGTTATCTCCTGGCTTACCAGTAGCTTCTGACACTCCGTCGAATTTCTCATCGTAGTATTTAGGGAAGCCTGTTTTGCCTGTATCGGTGTAGGTGCCATCTTTGTTTTTCTTATAGATTGGAACTCTTTCACCATTTACAAGCTTACGAGCCTTAAATTGTGAACCTGTTAGAGCAGCCTTATTTTCGTTGACCTTGGTAATTCTTAGTGGAATCCTAAAACCTGTTTCATCGTGGTTGAAGATTTCTACTAGGTTACCATTTGTGATATTGACTGTAACTGTATTATTCTCATCAGCATCTCTAGATTCAAATCGGTATTCTGATACTGTCTCAGATCCCCAACCTCCAGCAATTTCTGTATCTCTGGTGTAAACTAGTTTGTAATTAGAGTCTAGGTCAAGACCTGTGTATTCTAAGGTGCCCTTATAAGGAGCTTCTTTTTTGCTATTTGGAACTTTGACCCAATTATCAACTAGACCTTGTCTTTTGTTGACGAAAAGTTCAACTGTACCTGGAGAAGAATCTTTTGGGACAGACTTACTATCATCTATGCCATCCTTTTGGTTAGAATAAATGAAGTTTGCCTTTAGAATCATGTCACCTGTTGGATGTGGGGTATTTTCATCTATAAAGCTTGCTTCTACATTTACATCATGATCAGGCATTTCGAAGGTGCATTTAGATCCATCAACATCTGCAGGGTAACCATCAATTAGTATCTCAGATAACTTCTTGCCAGTATCTGGTGTGATTGTTATCGTAACTTCCGTACCTTTTGCGACAGGATTTTGTGGACTTGCACTAATTCTTCCTCCACCTGTACTACTTGTTATGACATTGTGGCCTTCTTGTGTTCCAGGGTCTGGTGTTGGAGTATCTTCTTTTATTTTTTTAGTTATTAGATAATTACCTGTGGAGTCATGTCTTTCTATAGGGATATCTTTCCCATCTTTTGAAATTTTCATTCCATCGAAATCGAGTATTTCGTAGTCAGTATTATATTGAGCATTATTATTTAATAAGTCTACTGTATAAGAAAATTCTAGGTTTTCTCCTTTTTTTAAATTGATCTTATCTAATTGTAATGAATTAGCCTTGCTATCTTTTGATATATTTGAAGTTAAATCGTTGGCTCCAATATTAGCCTTAGCCTCTACTAAATGTATAACACTTTTTAGGTCTATTTTTAGGCTTGCATCTTTTACTAGGTAAGATTCTTCGTTTCTTTTGAAAGCCTCATTTTCAAATAACTTGTTAATCATATTTGAATAAACATAGTATGACGCCGAGTTTCTTCCTGGTGATCCACTATTGTTTTTATATTCAAAATATGGAAGTTGTGGCATTATCTCATCTACATATTGTATTCTATATCCACTTGCTAAACCAACAGTCCTTTGGTCAACATGACTTACAAATGTGTCAAATCCATTATTTTTGAATTTCTTTACAAGGTCAGCCTTATAAAATTCATATTTTCCAGATTTTGGACTATGCTTCTTAACATCACCTACATTAAAGTTTGCAAAATCAATCATGATTTTTTTATCATATCCGTTTTTTGCAGAAATTTGGCTTAAGTAGGTATCAATATTTTTATTTAGGTACTCAGATCCATCGGCAATACTGTTGTTTCTTGATGATAAATTAGCTGCTTTCCCAATATAATCTTTGTAGCTTACTGATTTTCCACCTTCACCATCAACATAGAAACTACTATAATCATTATCTTCTAGATTTTGTGTCATATCATTTAAAGATACGTTTGTTGTTTTTAGGCTTGATGCATTATTAGTATATTCCACAAAGCTTACATCTATACTTGTGCCTGTTTCTTTCGCTTTTTTAGCAATTTGTGTTATAGCATAGTTGATGTTTTTATCTTGAGTTCTACCGTCTGAAATGTTCGAACCAGCTGAAGTCAATGAAGAATCTTTTGATCTTTCTACCAAAAATACCATTTGAACTTTTTTGCCTGGTAAGACTTTATCTTTTGGACTTATTGATAAGTTAATTGTTCTATTTCCATCTTTTGTATCAACATCACTTGCCTTTACTGTGATGTCTAGGTCCTCAGTGTTGTTGGCTTTATATGATAACTCTTTTAGTCTAGAATCTTCTGTTGGATTTGCCATCAATCTAGGAGTTGGTAATTTTTCAGATATATCTAGACCTGCCATCCTGAATCTTACGCTTTGGGTAGAGTAGTCCATTTGTTTTGGATTTCTAGTTGTTTTTGGGTTGTCGCTGTATTTTTTGACTGTTCCATCTCTTTCTACTAGGATGTACCATGGGTTTGGATCTCTTTCGTAACCTGCAGGTCCCCTAAATTCTTCTAGGACGTAGTGGCCTGGTTTTAGTTGGTCAAAGGTTACTATACCTTGGTTTGGTGGGAGTTTGTCAGGGTCTTTACCCTTTTGTCCACCCTTGCCGTCATCTTCTGTGATTGGATCTCCAGGTGTTACCTTTTGGATGTATTCTTTTGGATATTTTTTATCCTTATCCTTGTACTCTATTTCGTAATTTTCATTTGCTGTATAGAGTCTGAAGTAGGCACGTCTTAGGCCGACTCTGATTGGATTTCCTTTTTCATCGGTGTAACCTATTGCATTACCGACTTTCTTTATGGAGAATTTTCCTAGTTTTTCTTTTTCAAGGAAATCGACTACTCCCTTAAATACTGAGTGGAGGTCGGTTTTGGCGTTGGTGTTAGGGTCTCTTACGATTACCTTCATTTGGCCTTCGTTGGCTATGGCTTCTGCCTCTACCTTTAGAAGGATGTCATCAGCCTTGTTGTAGTCTTTTGGTGGGTTTGTTTCTCTTAGGATATAATATCCACCAAATTCTAGGCCTTTTAGGTGGAAGATGCCCTTATCATCTTGGATTATAGGTTCTTTATTGATTGGAATAAAGTTTCCTTTTTCATCCTTTTCTCCTATTATTGCCCCATAGAAATCTGACTTGTAGAGGTTAAAGCTTACCGGCTGATTGTTTTTGCCAAATAATTTTTCATTGACTTCTGTAGCTTCTACTTCTGTTTTGCCATTTTCTTTTTCTACGATTTTTCCCTTGTATTTTTTGAAGTCTATATCTATGGTTCTGGCGTCGTTTCCTATTTGGTAGGCATCAACTTTTTCATGACCCTTAATTATATTAGATATTTTAACTTCTTTTAGATCCTTGGAGTTGAAGATTTCATCTTGGTTTTCGCCTTCTTTTGCCTTTGGAACTTCGTAGAGCTTGTGGGTGAAGTTTCCATCTTTATCTAGACTTACTACAAGTTTCCAACCGTAGAGGTCGGTTTTTTTGTAGCCTTTTGGAGCTTCTAGCTCTTCTAATAAATATTCGCCGACTTTTAGGTCTTTGAAGGTGATATATCCGCCACCCTCAGCTTGTTGGCCATCGACCTTGGCTCTTGGAGGGGTGGTTTTGGTAGAATTGTCTGTGTAGGCTTCTTCCATGTAGAAGTCACCATCTACCATTTTTAGGGACATTAGTCTAAATTTAGCATCTCCTAGGCCTAGGTGTTCTTTGTCTGTTCCTAGGTTTTCGGTTCTTACTTTTCTAAATTTGATCTCTGTCTTTTTGGTTTTGTTCCTAATTATAGGAAGGTCGACTTTTTTACCATCTCTGGTGGCCTTTTCTGTTTCAAGATTAGCATCTGCTATTTTTGCTTCTTTTTTGCCCTTTTCATTTGTAACTTCTTTGTATTCTTGTACAAAGCTTACTTGAACCTTTTTCTTGTCAGAAGTATCTCTTATCTCTTTTGCTTCGATTAGGTAGAGTGGGGCTTTTTCGTAGCCTTCTGGCACTTTTGTTTCTTCTAATACATAGAAACCAGCTGGGATTTGGTCGAATTTAAATTCACCAATATTGCCCTTTTCAGTCTTATCGTATTTTGAATCATAAGTTAGTTTAGATGGATCTTTGAATTTAGTTTTAGCATCATTTAGGTCCTCAGCTTTTATTTTTCTAAGTCTAAATTCTGCTCCGTCTAGTTTTATAAACTTATTTCTTTTTATAAATTCAAGTTTACCAAGGTTATCTTCTATATTTGTAACCTTGACTTTAATTTTGTTGTCTTTATCAAGGGCTACAAGAGGGGTTTTGCCGTCTGTATCTTTTGGAACAGTTTTTTCATCTATTGATACTTCTGTTTCAAAACCATCGTTTACATGGATTCTTGGAAGTTTTTTGGCATCGTATGAACCATTGTCTGGATGGATTTCTTTTCTTATTACTTCTATATCGAAGTCTTTGATTTTTTCAAATCCCTGTGGAGTTTCTATTTCTTGGACTTTGTACTTACCTGGTCTTAGGTAAAGCTTGTGAGCCTTGTTATCATCTGTTGATGTCCACTCTTTTTTCTCACCTGTATCGATATTGGTAAATCTGAATTTGGCGTCTTTTAGCTTAGTGCCATCTTTCTTATATTTATCAATTTCGATTGGAGCCATTACACGACCTGCGATTAACTCTTGGTATTTACCTTCGTCGGTGTGGGAGTAGAATACCAATTTTACAGAATCTGCCTTGTCAGCATTCCAGTCATTTCCATCCCTATAAGAAGCTATTACCTTATTATAAAGATTTTTCGCCATATCATATTGGGTGGATTGGACTGGTGGGTAGTTTCCTATCTTAGTTTCATTGTCTTTTAATTTTCTAGGAGCGCCTGGCTCATTATTTATTCTCCTGCTTTCGTCACTTCCTGCAAAAGATCCATCCCAGCCAGTGTTTGGATAGGTTTGACGGATACCTGATAGGGTGTGGTCTACCTTCCATTCATCTATGTTGTAGGATGATGGGGCTTGGAAGTAGTCATCTTTTAGGGACTTACCATCTGTAAAGTGGTGGATTACCCTTTGGTACATGGATGCTTCTATCATCCTGTGCATCTCTTGTCCCTTGGTATTAGAATTATACTTACCTTGAGTGTATTCTTTCTTTACTTCCTCACCATAGAAGTAGATTTTTTTCATAAGCTCTTCCATGGCTTGGCCCTGGCTTAATGTATTATTATGGTTTAGAGAAACTCCATTATATGGAGTCCCTGCCAAGAAATTCCTTAGTCTATAATTATCTGTTGGCCTACCGTGGGATTCGTTTAGCCTTGTGATTAGGTAGTCACCTGATACATCCTCGTGTTTATCTAGGAAGACCTTGGTGTTTCCTGTGTATACCGGGGCATTGACACGGTCGTTGAAACAAGATACCAAATCGAAGTTTCTATTGATACGCATGATTGGGTATGGGTTTTCTGTGTAGGCAATGTAGCCGTTGGCTAGGTCTTGGTCGGAGATTTTTTCTGTAAAGAGGTTTACTCGGCCACCTTCATAATCGTAAGACTCATCGACATTAAATTTCTTTTTGTCTTTTAAGTTAGGTCTGAAGTTGTAGG
Source organism: Anaerococcus hydrogenalis DSM 7454 (assembly GCF_000173355.1). Classification (GTDB taxonomy): domain Bacteria; phylum Bacillota; class Clostridia; order Tissierellales; family Peptoniphilaceae; genus Anaerococcus; species Anaerococcus hydrogenalis. Next base: position 7,477 of record NZ_ABXA01000004.1, on the reverse strand, counting down.
TGTCGTCTCTTTTTCCTGAGTGGTTAGGATATTCGTAAGAAACTATGGTTCCTGGGAAATACTGACCATTTTGTAAGACAACATCTCCTGCTTGAGTAGTTCTCCTATAGCCACCATCTTTTAGTGGTAGGTAGTAGACCTTTTTTGCCTTAATAGTTTTCTTGTCTTTACCATTATTTCTATCAAAATCAGGCTTATCTAGGGCTGGGTCTTGACTCTCACCACGTCTTAATAAATCTAGGGCGTACCAATCTACCTTAGTATCTGATTTTCTATTTGCTGTTATAGTCCTCGTGTTGTCGTAGTAGAATCTCTCGTTGGTAAACCTATCTGTTAGGCCGAGGAAGGTTGCAGGAATATTTGTTTCTACCAAGTTGAATGGCACTTCTGCAAATCTTCTAGCATCTTCTACACCCTTCAACCACTTAAGTGGTGGTGGTACTGGGATGCTTTCGTATTTTTTGATAATATCTTCAAGCATCTTTTGGATGTAGTTAGAATCTGGATTGATTCTAAAACCTATGGAGTAGGTTTCGTGAACTTGGTTAGGGTCAATTGTTGCTTTGACCTTGATATATAATTTATTTCCAAGATCATTTTTACTTATTTGTGAGTTTTGGCTTAAAAGTTCTCCAAGATTTGTTGAAGAAATATAACCATCTGTTGTCTCTAGGTCAGTTTTGTTTTTGGATGCCTTGTAGTAAATATTTGTAAGGCCTTGGTTGGCTGACCCAAAGACTGTTAGGTTTAGATTATCAAATTTAAGTTCATTCTTAGGGTCAACAAGCTTATCTGTATCGACTTCTATATCCCATTCTACATAGGCTCCTGTTAGCTTGGACTTATCCAAATCAACTAACTTTTCTATTGGGTTTCCCTTATTATCCTTAAGTTTTTGGGAGGTTGTTCTCCAGTCTAGTTGGTAAGGGTAGGTGCCTGTTTGGGTCTCTCCCTCATCTTTTATTTCAAAGCTTGACTCTACTGGGGAATCTTGATTACTTCTTACAATAATGTCCGGCATAGATTGGACCGGATTGTTTTTAGGAACTACTTTGATTTTAACTGTGATTGGGTCCAAATTTCCAATTGCATTTGTATCAAATGCTAATACTTGGTCTATGTTTAGGTCTATAGGTTCTGTAACCTTTCTAACATAGGTATATCTAATAATATTATCCTTACCATTTTTAAAGATTTGGGCAGTTGCTACTAGACCGAGTTTATCATGGTAAAGATTTTCTATCTTTTGTTCTGTATCTTCCTTTAGGTATGGACCAAGGTTTATATCAAAGTACCAACCAGATGGGATTGGCCAAGCTGGTGCTGCCTTAACTTTCATTGTTGTTTTTAGATGGAATGCTTTATCAGCAAAGCTATTTGATTCTCTTTGAGTTAGGTCTAAAAGTATATTAGCCCTAAAGTTTTCTTCCCTATCTTTTTCTACAAGGTCTCTTATTGACTTATCATTTTTAGTCATAAGTTTTTCTTGGTCGGCCTTGTTTAATTTATATTTTTCTCCAAGTGTGGTTAGGAGTTTTTGTAAGTCCTCCAAGCTTAGCTTTTTATTTTTAAGAGCCTCTTTTAATTCCTTATCTGCTTTTGAAAGGGAAGATTCTTCTATGTCTTTATCCATTATGGACTTAGGACTTTCTTCTTTTTTAGGGAAGTAGAGTTTCTTGTCAGCCTCTTTCTTTTTTCTTGGGCTTTTTTCTCAGCATCTTCTTTTGCCTTTTGAGCCTCTTCTTGGTTTTCTTTTTCTTCTTGGGCTTTTTTCTCTTCTTCTTTTTTATCTTTTTCCTTCTTCTCTTCTTCAGATTTTTCTTGGGAAGGAGTTTTTTCTTCTGTTTTAGAATCTTCTTTTGATTCTTTTTCTAGTTTTTCTTTTTCAGCTTCTTCTTTCTCAGCTTTTTCTTTTTCATCCCTTTCTTCTGCTAATCTCTTTTCTTCTTCGGCTTTGGCTTTTTCTTCTTGGGCCTTTTTCTCGGCTTCTTCTTTTTGCTTTTGGGCCTCTTGCTCTTTTTTCTCTTCCTCAGCCTTTTTCTTTTCTTCTTGAGCTTTTTTTCTCTTCTTCTATTTTTTTTCTTTCGTCCTCAGATTTTTTATCTTCCTTGTATTGGTTTAGTTCATTAAAATCATTTGACAAAGAAGATGTGTCATAGATGTTAACTTTGTCATTATTGATTAGGGCAAAGATTTGTCCATGATTTTTAATCTCATAATTTCCATCTTGGTCTTTTTCAATCAAGTTGTAGTTTGGATCTGGGGATATGTTTTGAGTAAATTCTAAATTGAATACCAATTTATCTTTTTCTAGTAATTTTTGATTTCCTTTTTCATTAAAATCAAAATTGTCTATTATTTTAAAGTCTATGTATGAATAATTTATCCCGTAAGGATTTTCTTCTGGGTCTTGGTCTTGATTTTTTCCTACGATTTTGTAACCTTGGTCATCTTTTATTATATCTATTTCTATATCAAGGCCTTGGTCTTTGAGCTTATCTTTGATTTTCCAATATTCTTTGGATGCTTCTTCATTTGTAGGAAAATACCTATCGTCATATAATTTTAGGTCATTTCTTTTTACCAGCCTAAAATTTGTACTTGTATCAGAAAGACCTAGGGCAATAGTAAATTTACTTTCATCCTTTTTCTTCTCTTTTTTGTCATAGATTTTTTGCGAATCTGTGAGTGAAAAGTATGAATCTGGGTCTTGGTCTAAATTTTCAATGTTTTTTATGGAATTAGGCTCGGCTTCTTCTGCCTTAGACTTTGTCGCAAAGGCCGGGAGCATAACTTGCAATACCATAAAAAGGGCCATAAATAATGACATCGATTTTCTCAATAACTTTTTCATGATAACTCCTTTTTTATTTTAGCTAATTTCAGTTTGTTTGAAATTACCTAAAATTTGATGACTGATTGCTTGCACTTTCTTCTTGATTTTTATACTTACGGGATATACAATTAATTTTTCTAACCTTATATTTTTTTCTTGTACTTTGATAAAGTTATTGGGTAAAAAATATAAGTTTTAAAAACGAATATTAATTTAGATATAGTTTTATTCTATGTTTATATAATTATATAACTTAAAAATTTTTACGTCAACATATTTTTTACATATTTTTTAGTTTAATTTATATTGCTAAAATTTTCTCAATATTTTATAAGTTTTTTATTAAAAAAAGGAATTTTTGAGTGAAAAAGTTTTATAAGATGGTTGGATATAAATTTTTTTGATTTTTTATTTATTTTGTAAGCCAATGATTGTAGTTTATTGTTTGACATAATTTGTGCATGAGATCTCTCGACAAGCTCGAGATGGGTTATGGTTTGTCTGGGTTTTATTGCTGAAGGTCATTTTTGTTTTTTGCTTGTTCAGAGATTTTATTTTTATATTTGCTATAATTTTCGCATGAGATTTCTCGACTACTAAAACTCATTTGCTTCGCAAATTCTTCCGTGCTCTCGCACTAGTTTTCAGGATTTATAACCGAAATCAACGGTTATAAATCTGCACTAGTTTTAGGGATAAATATGCCAAATCAAGGCATATTTATCTGCTCGAGATGGGTAATTGTTGGATTTATTTTATTGCTAAAGGATAAATTTTTTAGTTATTAGATAGGTAAAAAAATCCCACCTTTGGCAAATTATTTTGCTTTAAGGTGGGTTTATTTTTATTTTCTTATTGTTTTTATTAAGCTTCTTATTACAAGGATTATTAAGATTAAATCTATTAGTAAAAATCCTATATAGGCGTAGTTTGTTATTTTTACTTTTTTACTTATCTCAGTTTTTTGAATTTGATCTTTTGGATCTTTGTTTTTGTCTTCTACTCTTTTGGCATTTATTAATAATCTGTTAGGCCTTGGCCATATGAATGGGTGACAAGTTAATAAAGTTATAATATCTTCACCTTCTATAACTTTTAATTTTTCCCAATCATAAGGTCCAATTACTTCTTTTGAACAAACTGAATATTTTAATACTTTATCAGATCTTTTTACATATATCATATCTCCTTTTACCAAGTCATCAGCATATAAGAGCATAGTATCGCCCCACCATCCCCTATGTCCAGCTAGAACACTTCTAGTAGATTCACCTCCAATTGGTACAGATGTTCCTGATACTTGTCCAAGTCCCCAAGCTAAATGATTATAAGAGGCATTTAAATAAATAGGAATATTTTTATCCAACTTTGGTATTTGCAAGTATGCAAATATATCATCTTGGTTTTCTAGGATATTTACTGAGCCTAGGTTTTTGCTTGTAAAGGGGTCAACCATTGATATATCTGAATTTTTTACAATTTCGTTATATTCTTGGGCCTTTTTTTCTATTTGGTCGAATTGTTTGTCTTCTTTTTGGGCCTTGATTACTTTTTCTATTTGGCTTTTGTTTTCTATGTTTGAGTATATTCTTCTTGAAAATGGAAAGGCTAGGGTTAAAAGTCCTAGTAATATCAGGATGTAACCTATTATTTTACTTTTCTTTTTCGTTGAGTTTTTGTTCAATTTCTAGTACCTCCATATTCATCTTTTTGGCATTTCTTTTTTCTCTTAAATATACCATTATTGTAAACAATAATATTGGCAACAATACTAAAAATAATTGGAAAAAGTTTGGTTTCAGTCTTGGTGTATTTGCTGATCCATCGTCTATGGCTTGGGTGTAGGGAATCCTATATCCTCTTACCAAAAGTCGGTGGGAGTTTATCATGTAGGGAGTACAGGTTAAAAGGGTTGCGTAGTCCTTTTTTTTCTACTACAAAAATCGGTTCAAAGTTTGATGGTTCTACTACTTGGATTTTATCGACCTTATAAGCTAAGGTTTCTTTTATGTTGTGGATATAAAATATATCCCCTTCAACCATTTGGTTTAGGTTTCTAAATAAAAGAGCATTTGGAAGTCCCCTGTGGGCTGTTATTACCGTATGGGTTGAAGATCCTCCGATTGGAAGGGAAGTTCCTTCCAAGTGGCCTGCCCCTTTTTCCAAAACGTCATCGCTTGTTCCTGCATAAATAGGAAGGTCTACTGCAATTTTTGGTATTTCTATATGGCCCAACATTTCGTGGACTTCTAGCATTTTTGCATATTCTGCCTTGGCGTCTTTTACCTTTTTATCGTATGGATCTACAAGTTTTGATGGGTCAAGAGTTTGGTTATAAATTCTTGCAAGCTCCATCCTTCTTTCCAATTCTTTCTTGTCGATTTCATCTTTTGCCTTATTAAAGACAACAATCTCATCGTTAGCCTTTATTTGGTAATATTTTTGGCTTATAAAGGGGTAAGAAAAAATCAAAAATCCTATCAAAAATATGATTATGAAGGGAAGATTTTTCTTTATATTAGTCTTTCTTCTCATCATTTTCACCTAGTTTATCTAGTTTTTCTTTGATTTGGTCAATTTTACTTGATGTTTTTTTGTTTTCTTTTCTTAATTTTCTAATTCTTAGCAATAATATGATTATAATTATTAAGGCTAGGAAGAATAAAATTCTAAATATCCAATTTGTTTTGTTTTCTTTAATCAATTCTTCATCTACACTTTCTACATATTCTACCCTGTGGCCCCTTACCAAAAGTCTGTGAGAGTTTATCATAAAAGGTGTACAGGTTAGAAGGGTCGCATAATCATGGCCTGGAGCAATCATAAGATCATCAAAATTGCTTGGCTCAATTACCTTTATTTGGTCAACTTGGTAGGCTAAAGTTTTTTCTATATTATGGATATAAAATTTATCGCCGACTTCAAGTTCGTTTAAATTTGTAAATAAAGTTTTTTCTGGTAGTCCCCTGTGGGCTGTGAGAACTGTGTGGGTATTGTTGCCCCCTATTGGAAGAGAAGTTCCTTCCAAATGGCCAACACCTTTTTGCAAGACATCTTCGCTAGTTCCGGCATAAATTGGTAGGTCCTGGTTTATTTTTGGAATTTCTATATGACCTATCATCTCCTCAACTTCAAGCATCCTAGCGTATTCTTTCCTACCTTCCTTATATCTTTTTTCTGTAAAAGGATCGTTGGTTGGTCCTCCCGATAAGGAATCATTGTAGGCTTTGGCAAGGCCCATTCTTCTTTGAATTTCTTCTTTGTCTAGTTTATTTTTTCCTTGATTGAAGACTTCGACTTGGTTATTAGAATCTATCCTATAATAAAATCTTGAGATGATTGGATAAAGTAGGACAAGAATTCCAATTAAAAATATAAGTCTCCACAAGATAATTGATATTTTTGATTTTTTCTTTTTATTTTTCATTGTATCACCATTTTAAAATTTTCTTACTCGAATTAATCTTACACTAAAAAAGATTATTAATAAAGGTTTTTTTAAAATTCTAAGAAAATTTTGGGACATTTTGTCATTTTTCTTTATCTATATATGAAAGGAGCGATAATATGAAACTTAGAATTAGATATGAAGTAAACGATGGTGAGAAGCTTAGAAAATTTTCAAGAACATTTACAAATCTTGATGATAAGCTTACAAATGAAGATTTATCAAATTTCGCAAAGGCCTTTGTAGCCCTAAGTGAAGTTGAAAATCACATAGTTGAAAAAGTCACAGAAGAAAGAATCTAGGCTTAGAAAGGAGCAAAAATGAATACAAAAATATTAAAGCTATCTTTTAAAGATAGCAAGGGAAAAGGAAAGATGGTAAGTATAAATCATCCAAAGGCTGATTTAAATGACCAAATTGTAAAATCTCAAATGCAAGCTATGGTAGATTCCAAGGTCTTGCAAACTAAAGATGAGAAGGTTACAGGTTTGAATAAGGCTTATATGGAAAATATTTCTAGAGATGATTTTAATTTAGGATAAGAAGATAAGAAGAAACCGGGGTTTGGCCCCGGTTTTTTTATTGGTAATTTTTATTATTTTTTATTTATTTCTTTAGTAATTCAAGGATTTTATTTTAATATTAGCCTTAGTTAATGTAAGAGATCTCTCGACAAGCTCGAGATGGGTATGTATTAGCCTTATTTTATTACTAAAGATTTTTTTCAATATTCATATAAGTCAGAGCGTAGACAAAGTATGAAACTAGATAATATTTATTTTGAAATAAAAATTAAGCTAAGTACCATCTCGACTAAGTGAGTGAAACGAACGCATGGAGAGATCTCTTTGTATTTTTTATTTATTTGTTTCTTTCTTTAGTAATTCAAGACTGACCCAATGAATTATGTTTAATATTTGCCTTGTTTAATGTATGAGATCTCTCGACTGCGCTCGAGATGGGATATGTCTTACCTCGTTTTATTCCTAAAGGATTATTTTATCTCAAATTTCTTTATTTACTTTCTTTTGTAAAGTCCTTTTAGCTTAATTTTTATTTATTTGCCTTTATCCGATTAAACTTTTAAAATTTACTAGAATTTAGGTGTCGACAAATTTAAGCGATCGCAGTTAGGAAATTTTATGAAGATATGTTTGGAAAATTTGGATGCGATTATTGGAAATATGAGCCAC
>NZ_ABXA01000005.1 GCF_000173355.1 Anaerococcus hydrogenalis DSM 7454 | reverse complement strand
TAACAGGCTTATCTCCCCAAGAGTCCACATCGACGGGGAGGTTTGGCACCTCGATGTCGGCTCGTCTCATCCTGGGGCTGGAGTAGGTCCCAAGGGTTGGGCTGTTCGCCCATTAAAGAGGCACGCGAGCTGGGTTCAGAACGTCGTGAGACAGTTCGGTCCCTATCCAGCGTGGGCGTAAGAAATTTGAGAGGAGCTGTCCTTAGTACGAGAGGACCGGGATGGACGCACCAATGGTGTACGAGTTGTTAGGCCACTAGCATGGCTCGGTAGCTAAGTGCGGAATTGATAAGTACTGAAAGCATCTAAGTACGAAGCAACCCTCAAGATAAGATTTCTTAGAGTAGGTAAAGAAAATACCTTTGATAGGTCCAAGGTGTAAGTGCAGTAATGTATTAAGCTAATGGATACTAAACTTTAAATCTTGACTGGAAATTATTTATAGCTATTGATTAAAAAGGTTAAAACAGTATATTGAATATATGGTGACGATGGCAGAAGGGATACACCTGTTCCCATACCGAACACAGAAGTTAAGCCTTCTAACGCCGATGGTACTCGGAGGGAGACCTCCCGGGAGACTAGGTAGTTGCCAAACTTATAAAATATCTTCTATTGATTTTAATAGAAGGTATTTATATAAGATTTTTTTTATTTTTTATTGGAATGCTTAGGTAGCTCAATGGTGGAGCACCCGGCTGTTAACCGGTAGGTTGTGGGTTCGAGCCCCACCCTGAGCGCCAATTATTATTTTTCTAAGTGTAGAATAATATAAAACAAGATGCTCATACTAAGAATATTATATCGCGGGATGGAGCAGCTTGGTGGCTCGTCGGGCTCATAACCCGGAGGTCGTAGGTTCAAATCCTACTCCCGCAACCATGTGGCGAAGTAGCTCAGTTGGCTAGAGCATTCGGTTCATACCCGGAGTGTCAAGAGTTCAAGTCTCTTCTTCGCTACCATTTTTTTATAAGCTCTGTGCTTATTATATTTGCCTGGAGCTTCTGGCTCCATGGTCAAGTGGTTAAGACACCAGCCTCTCACGCTGGTATCCCGGGTTCAAATCCCGGTGGAGTCACCACTTTAAATATTAAGGCCCTATGGTCAAGCGGTTTATGATCCTAACCCAATTTATGAAATAAATTGTTGGTAGGTCAGATGTCGCGGTGTTTCAAAGTTACTTGTAACTTTGTTAACAAGCCGACTAAGACATTTGCAGCTTGCTGCAAGATAAAAAAGTGTGATTTATAAATATAATATTAATTGAGGCCCTATGGTCAAGCGGTTAAGACATCGCCCTTTCACGGCGGTATCCCGGGTTCAAATCCCGGTAGGGTCACCATTTTTAAACTTTATATTAAAAAAGTTTTATCCTTCGTTTTAGAGGGAAACCACCGTGTCACGACGGTATTGTTCTTCGGATTCGCCTAACGGCTCATCTCGAAGATTTAAAATCTTTCAGATTTTAAACTCCTCTGGGGACAGGGTTCAAATTCCGGTAGTGTCACAAAATGGAAGTATAGCTCAGTTGGGAGAGCATCTGCCTTACAAGCAGGGGGTCACAGGTTCGAGCCCTGTTACTTCCACCATTAAACAAGTCTTGTGCTTATTTTATGGCTTAGTAGTTCAGTTGGTTAGAATGCTGCCCTGTCACGGCAGAGGTCGTGGGTTCGAATCCCATCTAAGTCGCCAAATATTGTCCGGCTAATATAGGACTTGGATTTCTATTGAAATCCAATAGGCTGATGTAGCTCAATTGGTAGAGCAATTGATTTGTAATCAATAGGTTGTAGGTTCAAGTCCTATCATCAGCTCCATATTAAAGCTTTGCTTTGATATTATAATTTTTCATATTTACTTAAATAAATGGGAAGATGTTTTAAACTTTCATAAATTTTCTTCCCACAAATATATGCGGAAGTGGCTCAGTGGTAGAGTATCGCCTTGCCAAGGCGAGGGTCGCGGGTTCGAATCCCGTCTTCCGCTCCAATTATTACTTGCGGGTGTAGCTCAGTGGTAGAGCCCCAGCCTTCCAAGCTGGTTGCGAGGGTCCGATTCCCTTCACCCGCTCCATTTTTATTTTATTATTTTTTGTTATTTTTATAATTAATATTCTTATTTGAATATTAATATTTTTTTAAATTTAAATTCTACCTTTTAATAATTTTAGGTAATTGTAAAGATTTTAGATTTTACATATATAATAATTCGAGCGGTATTAGCTCAGTTGGATAGAGCGACTGGCTACGGACCAGTAGGCCTGGGGTTCGAATCCTCAATGCCGCGCCACGATTTAAAAGACAGCTTATTTACATTATTTGTAAGCTGTCTTTTTTTAGTTTTTTAGTGAGATTTTTTTAATTTTATTATTTTTTAAGATTCAATTTATTTTTCCCCTAAGTTTTAATTATTATCATATAAAATAAGAAATTTTTTTAAATTTTCACTAAATATATTTTTATGATGTATACTATTAGTATAAGAGTTATGAATTTATGTTTGGGTTGGGATTATTTTTTGTTAAATTGTATTCTAGGAGGAAGTATGGCTAAGATACAAGTTACAAGTGAAATTAAAGCTCTTAAAAAAGTTTTAGTTCATAGACCTGGTGAAGAGTTATTGAATCTAACACCTTCTAATCTTGAAAATTTTTTGTTTGATGATATACCGGATTTAACTTCTTGTCAAAAAGAACATGATAGATTTACAAAAATTATGAGAGATGAGGGGGTTGATGTTGTTTATCTTGAGGATTTGATGGCTGAAACTCTTGATTGTAATGAAAGTTTGAGAGAAATTTTCTTAGATCAATACCTGAAAGAAACAGGCTGTAGTGATAAGAAATTATTAGAAATGTCTAAAGAATATTTTGAACAAATTAAAGATAATAAAAAATTAGTAGAAAAAACTATGGCAGGTTTGACCTTAAAAGAATTGGGACTTTTTAAGGATAAAGATCTTGATAAGATGGAAGTTGGTAAGTCTTATCTTGCTATTAATCCTATGCCAAATTTATATTTTACAAGAGACCCCTTTACAAGTATAGGAAATGGTCTGGTCTTTAATAAGATGTATTCGATGACAAGAAATAGGGAAACTATTTATTGTGATTATATTTTTAGATATCATCCAGCTTATAGGGAAAATGTTCCTATTTTTTACGGTAGGGATAATGATTACCATATAGAAGGTGGGGATGTTTTAAATGGTAATGATCATACTTTATTGATTGGGATTTCACAAAGAACTCAGTTTGAGGCTATTAAATTATTAGCTGAAAAATTATTTTTTGGTGATTATGAAAATAAGATTGAAAAGATTTACGCCTTAAAAATCCCCCATAATAGGTCCTTTATGCATTTAGATACTGTATTCACCCAAGTAGATATAGATGCCTTTACTTACCATCCTGCTATTATTAAAAAGATGGAGGTTAAGATTTTATCTAAAGATTCCTTAAAAAATGAATTAAAAATAGAAAAAGCTTCTGGAAATTTAGATCAAATTTTAGCAAATGCCCTAGCTATTAAAAATGTTCGCCTAATCCCATGTGGAGGAGGGGACCCTATAGCGGCTGAGAGAGAGCAATGGAATGATGGGTCTAATACCCTAACTCTTGCTCCAGGCAAGGTTTTGGTTTATAAGAGAAATACTGTAACAAATAAGGCATTAAGAAAAGCAGGTATTGAAGTTTTAGAATTAGATGCATCAAATTTAACTGTAGGTCGTGGTGGGCCAAGGTGTATGTCAATGCCTCTTGAAAGAGACTTATAAAACAAACAAAATCATAACAAAAAAATCAAATAAAATAAATTTATCATATAAAATTAAGGAGATTATTATGCCAGTAAATTTACAAGGAAGAAGTATATTAGGATTAAAATATTTAACAGAAGATGAAATAAAATATTTAATAAATTTAGGTGAAGAGTTTAAGAAATTAAAAATGACAAGAAGTCCTCATAAATACCTTGAGGGGAAAAATATAGTTTTATTATTTGAAAAAACTTCAACTAGGACACGTTGTTCATTTGAGGTAGCAGGAATGGATTTGGGAATGGGTGTAACTTATCTTGATCCAAATTCAAGCCAAATGGGCCATAAAGAATCAATTGAAGATACGGCAAAAGTATTGGGCAGGTTTTATGATGGAATTGAATATAGGGGATTTGACCAAACTTTAGTTGAAAAATTAGCTAAATATTCAGGAGTTCCTGTATGGAATGGCCTAACGGATGAGTTTCATCCAACACAAATGATAGCAGATATGCTAACAATTAAAGAAAATTTTGGGTATCTTAAGGGCTTAAATTTTGTATTTATAGGAGATTGCAGAAATAATGTAAGTAATTCCCTAATGGTTGCATGTGCAAAACTTGGCATAAATTATACAGGATGTGGGCCAAAAGAATTGTGGGCAGATGAAAAGCTAGTAAAAGAAGCCAAAGAATTTGCAAAAGTTCACGGATCAAAGGTTGAATTTACAGAAGATGTAGAAGAGGGAGCAAAAGATGCCCATGTAGTATATACGGATATTTGGGTTTCCATGGGAGAGGCAAAAGAAGTATGGGAGAAAAGAATTGAAATCCTACACCCTTATCAAGTAAATCAAAAAGTTATGGATTTTGCTGATAAGGATGCAATTTTTCTACACTGTCTTCCATCTTTCCACGATCTTCAAACAACAACAGGAAAAGAAATTTATGAAAAGTTTGGGGATAAATTCGACCTTGATGGAATGGAAGTAAAAGATGAGGTGTTTTTGGGAAAACAAAGTAAGGTCTTTGATCAAGCAGAAAATAGAATGCACACAATAAAAGCCATAATGTATGCAACATTAAAATAAAAAATGGAATAAAAATGAGAAAAAAAACAATAGTTATAGCTCTTGGGGGAAATGCCTTAGGTAATACCCCCTCAGAGCAGGTAGAATTAGTAAAAAAGACAGCAAAAATAATAGTAGATTTATCAGAAAAATATAATGTAGCAGTAGGTCATGGAAATGGTCCCCAAGTAGGTATGATAAATAATGCCATGGAATTTGCAGCAAATAAGGGTGGAGATACACCAGATATGCCCTTTGCTGAATGTGGGGCAATGAGTCAGGGCTATATTGGCTATCACCTTTCACAAGCTATAAGAAACGAATTAAAAAATAGGAAAAAAGAAAAGGAAGTAGCCTATATCCTTACCCAAGTATTAGTTGACAAAGATGACCCGGCTTTTAAAAATCCAACAAAACCAATAGGAAACTTTTTAACAAAAAAGCAAGCTGAGGATAAGGCTAAAGAAAATGGATATCTATATGTAGAAGATGCAAAAAGAGGATATAGAAGGGTAGTGGCAAGCCCCTTACCAAAAAAAATAATAGAAATTAATGTTATTAAAAGCTTATTAGAAAATAACAATCTAGTAATTACAGTTGGAGGTGGAGGTATACCAGTAATAAAAACTGGCCAAAACCTTACTGGAATCTCAGCTGTAATAGATAAAGATAGGTCATCATCCTTATTAGCCCAAGACTTAAAGGCAGATATGCTATTAATATTAACAACTGTTGATAAGGTGATGATAAATTACAAAAAAGAAAATCAAAAAGAAATAGATGAAATGACAATAAAAGAAGCTAAAAAATACATTGACCAAGGAGAATTTGCACCTGGATCCATGTTACCCAAAATAGAGGCCTGCATAGATTTTGTAGAAAAATCTGACGAGGGAGTAGCCCTAATAACATCTCTAGAAAAAGCAAGTGAAGCCTTAGAAAAAAAGACAGGGACAGTGATTAGAAAATAGCTTGTCTTATTAAAATCATTTTAAAAAAGTATATTTAAATTGTGTAAAAAGCTTGTTTTTTCAAGCTTTTTATTTTGATAAAAATATAAAAGACACCTAAAAATATATAACATATTATTAACACTTTTTTGTAGAATAATTATATAAAGAATAAAGGAGGCATATATGGCTAGAAGAAATAAAGGTTCTGGTGGATTTTCTAATTTTCTTTCAGGACTTATTGGAGCTGTTTTAGGAGGATTTTTGGTATTTTCTTTACTTGGAAGTTCTTTTAAGGCAGAGGATAATAAAAAAGATTTAAATAATTCTAATGAAAAAAATAAGAGCGTGATAAATATAAATCCAAATGATAATGTGACAATGGAAAGGGCTGTAGTTAAAAAAAGTATAGATTCGGTTGTGGGAATTACAACAAAAACTAAGGCTACACAAAATACTATTTTTGGTCCCCAAACAGGATATGTTGAAGGGGTAGGCTCAGGTTCCATTGTAACAAAAGATGGATATATTTTGACAAATTCCCATGTAATTGGAAATGGAGATGCAAGTGAGATTAATGTTTTATTTTCAAATAATAAAACAAAAAAGGCAAAACTTGTATGGAACGATCCAACCCTAGACCTTGCAGTTATAAAAGTTAATGCAAATAACCTAGATCCTATTGATTTGGGTGATAGTGATGAGGTAAATGTAGGTGATAAGGCAGTAGCCATCGGAAACCCATTGGGACTTGAACTACAATCAACAGTTACAAGTGGAATTATTTCCGGTTTAAATAGGACTGTATCATTTAAAAATGGTGCTCAAATGGATGGATTAATGCAAACAGATGCTGCAATAAATGCAGGAAATTCTGGTGGAGCCTTGTTAAATTCTAAGGGAGAGCTTATAGGAATAAATACAGCTAAGGCTGGAAATTCTGATGGAATAGGCTTTGCAATACCTGTAAATTTAGCAAAAAAAGTTATAAGTGAAATTTCAAAAAATGGAAAATTTAATTCAGTATATTTGGGAATTACTGGAATAAATTTAGACTTACTACTACAATCTAATAATATTGATCCAAAAACTGTAGGAAGCGAAGACGGAGTTTATGTCCAATCTGTATCTGATGATGCAAGAAATTATTTTAGAAAAGGAGATATAATAGTAGGAATTGACGGAGAAAAAGTAAAAGATATGTCAAATCTTAAAAAACTTCTTTTAAATTATAGTATTGGAGATAAGGCAAAAGTTCAAATTGTTAGATCTGGGGAGAAAAAATCAGTAGATTTCGAATTTACAATGGATTCATCAAAAGTTGAAGAATTTAAAGAAGCAAATCCAAAAAATGAAAGAAAAGATAATAGGGATAATAGTCAACAATTACCAGATTGGCTAAGGCCATAAGGATTTTAAAATGGTTTTTTGAATAAGGAAGGCAATTGTAATTTATTTACCCTCTTTACTGTATAAGCAGTAAGGAGGGTATTTTTTATTTTATATATTTTTCAATTTTTAAAAGAACTTAAAGATTTATACAAACAAAATAATCAAAATTATACAAATAAAAGTATCAATAAATAATATTTTAGAAAATTTCAAATAAAATTTCATAAATTTGTAAAAGTATATAAGTTTAAAATATAAAAAAATAAAATTAAACTATAAAATATCTCGACTAGATGATTGTGCTTGACTTGGTACAATTATCTATAAAACTAAGAAGATTTATAACCATTGCCCTCGGTTACAAATCCTGAAAACTGGTGCGAAAGCCTGGAAAAATTTGCAAAGCAAATTAGTTTTTATAAGCACAAATAAGTTTACGAAGCAAAAGTGTTTTAGTGTAAGTGATGGAGAAATCTTATGAAATATCCTAACTTACTAGGTACGATAAATCGGGATAAACAAACAAAATCAAAGTTTTTTATCTGTTCAAAATTTTCAAGTTTTAATTTTGTCGACAGATTGATCTATTATGATCTTATAATTCCTATCTTTATAAGGCTTGTCATAGGAAAGAATATTTTTATTAAAATCTATCATAAAATTAATACTAACTTAATTATATAAATTTTTGATTAATTGCTTTAAAAAGGGGGTTAAGATAAAACATAATAAAAATAAATAAATTTTCTTATTTTATAAATTTATAGGATAATATAATTTTAACAATGAAAAAAAGAAGATTTGATATAAGAAATCATAATAAAGAATATAATATATATCTATTATAAAGATATATACACCTTTTACATAAATAATACAGATAATCATTATCATTGACTTCTTGTTAAATATTTATTAATATAGCAATGAATAACAACATATATTATGGGAGGTATTATGAAAAGTGTTAAAAGTATTGCAGGTATTGCAAGCTTAGCTTTAGTAATAAATTTTAGTGGTTTGATTAATGATCAGAGTAATGTTTTAAAAAATTATTCTGTGAGCTATGCTGACAGTTATAGCGAAAGAAGCTCTAAGGATGATGATTATACTAAATTTAAATATAAGCATGATAGAGATAAACTAAGAAGCATTAATGGTGTAAAAATTAATGGAGTAGAATATAGACAGGTAAGGGAAGGAAAAGATATTAAAGAAGGATATTATTCTGGAAAGGTCTGGGGAGTCCATAAGGATAAATACTTATATATCCAGCCAAAAGTATCAACTAAAGATAAGGTTGAATTTCTTATTGATGGAAGTTGGCAAGTATCAAATAAAAATATAGAAACCGATGGTTCAAGTGGAGCTACCCCTGAGGAAGAAAGAGATAGTGAAAAATATCCAGCCATCTTACCAGATGAAAAAATAGCAGTTGATAATATTCTTAGTTTAAGCTATGAAGAAGAAGAAAATATTATTTCTGTAATCAAAAAACTTAACCCTCACTATTATGGTGTTAGAATGAGTAGTGATGGTCATAGTGTTAAGATTACTTATAGGGATGGTAGCTCAAATTATATTGAATTTAGCCAAATTCTAAGACAAAAGCAAGATTGTGATCGTTATCCTTTTGT
Organism: Anaerococcus hydrogenalis DSM 7454; assembly: GCF_000173355.1. Taxonomy (GTDB): domain Bacteria; phylum Bacillota; class Clostridia; order Tissierellales; family Peptoniphilaceae; genus Anaerococcus; species Anaerococcus hydrogenalis. Next base: position 3,439 of record NZ_ABXA01000005.1, on the reverse strand, counting down.
CAAACCTTCAAAAACTGCTGTTGAAGATATAAATAATATTGGTAGATATAGGTCTGCGATAACACAAAATGTTAAGGCTGTAAATCCTCATGTATCTTACTTAGACTTTAGTAATGGCAAAAAAATAAAAGTTGTTTATCCAGATAAGTCCTACATATTAGTTGATATAGGGGATTTAGTGACCGTTAAGACTGATAATGATAACCAGTACGAAGACCTAAAAAAAGAAATTGAAGAATTAAAGAAGCAAATAAAAGAAAAAGAAGCAGTAATAAAAAGATTACAAAGTGAATTAGAAGAAGCTAAAAAATCAGCTCAAAAATCCAAAGATGCCCTAGAAAAAAGTAAGTCTGAGGCTCAGGCAGCCAATGAAAAAGCAAATGCTGCACAAGAAAAAGCCAAAAAAGCTGCAGAAAACTTAGAAGCGGCTCAAAAAGATGCAGAAGAAGCTAAAAGACAAGCTGAGGAAGCAAAAAAAGATGCATCATTATCTAAGCAAGAAAAGAAAGAAGCTGAAGAAAAAGTAATAGAAGCTCAAACTAAAGAAAAAGCAGCAAGATTAGAGGCGGAAAAAGCTAAAAAAGATGCTGAAAGGAAGATAGAAGAAGCTAAGGATCAAGCAAATAATTTGGTAGAAGCAGCTAATCAAGCTAAAGAAAATGCAGAAAAAGCAGAAAAACTAGCCAAAGAAAGTGAACAAGCTGCTAAAGATAAAGTAAAAGAATTAGAAAAATCAAATCAAGCAAGTCAAGCTGAAAAAGAAAAAGCACAAAAAGATTTAGAAAAAGCTCAAACAGATCTTGAACAAGCTAACAAAGAAAAAGAAAAAGTTGAAAAAGAAGCTAAAGATGCAAAGGCTCAAGCTCAAGAGGCAAAAGAAAGCCTAGAAAAAGCTCAAGAAAATATAGAAAATCTTAAAAAAGAAAAAGAAAATCTAACAAAAGAAAAATCTGAAATTGAAAATCAGCTAGCAGAAGCAAAAGAAGCTGCTAAAAAAGCCCAAGCCGAAGCAAGTGAAGCAAATAAAAAAGCAAACAAGGCTCAAACATCAGCGGAAGAAGCAAATAAAAAAGCTCAACAAGCTCAAGAAGAAGCAAACAAAGCTAAAACCGAAGCAGAAGAAGCCAAAGCAGACAAAACAAAATCAGAAGAAGAAAAAGCAAAAGCTCAAGCCAAGGCAGAAGAGGCAGAAAGAAAGGCGCAAGAAGAAATAGCCAAAGCCAAAGAAGAAGCTCAAAAATCTGTAAAAGAAGCACAAACAGCAGCAGAAACAGCAAAAGAAGCAGAAGTAAAAGCAAAAGAAGCTCAAAAAGTTGCAGAAGAAAACTTAGAAAATCTAAAAAAAATCAAGCGGGGCTACTGAAAAAGAATTAGCCAAAGCAAAAACAGATTTAGAAGAAGCGAACAAGGCAAAAGAAAAAGCAGCAAAAGAAGCACAAGAAGCAAAAGCTAGTCTTTCAAAAGCAGAAGAGAACATTAAAAATTAGAAAAAGAAAAAGCAGATGAAAGTCAAGAAAAAGAAAAATTACAAAAGGAACTAGCACAAGCTAAAGAATCCTTAAATAAAGCAAATGCTGAAGCAGAAGAAGCCAAAGAAAAAGCAAATAATGCTCAAACATCAGCAGAAGAAGCAAATAAAAAAGCTCAACAAGCTCAAGAAGAAGCAAACAAAGCTAAAACCGAAGCAGAAGAAGCCAAAGCAGACAAAACAAAATCAGAAATAGAAAAAGCACTTGCCTTAGAAAAAGTAAAAGATGCTGAAAACAAGGCAAAAGAAGAAATAGCCAAAGCAAAAGAAGAAGCAGAAAAATCAGTACAAGCATCAAAAACAGCAGCAGAAGCAGCAAAAGAAGCAGAAGCAAAAGCAAAAGAAGCTCAAAAAGTTGCAGAAGAAAACTTAGAAAATCTACAAAAATCAAGTGGGGCTACTGAAACAGAACTAGCTCAAGCAAAAACAGATTTAGAAGAAGCGAACAAGGCAAAAGAAAAAGCAGAACAAGAAGCACAACAAGCCCAAGCTAATCTAGAAAAAGCAAATGCAAGTATAGAAAAACTTGAAAAAGAAAAAGAAAATCTAACAAAAGAAAAAGATGAAGAAATAAGAAGACTTAAAGGTGAGTTAGACAAAGCAAAACAAGCATCCCAAGAATCTAAAGATGCCCTAGCAAAAAGCAAATTGGAAATAGAAAAATCACAAAAAGATGCACAAGAAGCTAACAGTAAAGCTGAAGAAGCCGAAAGAGATCTACAAAAAGCGAAAAAAGATGCAGAAGAAGCTAAAAGACAAGCTGAGGAAGCAAAAAAAGATGCATCATTATCTAAGCAAGAAAAGAAAAAAGCTGAAGCAAAAGTATTAGAAGCTCAAGCAAAAGAAAAAATAGCAGAATTAGAAGCGGAAAACGCTAAAATAAATGCTCAACTTAAAATAGCAGCAGCTAATAATAAAGCTAAGGAATTAGTAAAAGCAGCTAATCAAGCAAAAGCCCAAGCAGAAGAAGCAGAAAAGCTTGCTAAAAAAGGTGAACAAATAGCCAAGTCTAAAGTAGAAGAATTAGAAAAATCAAATCAAGCAAGCCAAGCCGAAAAAGAAAAAGCACAAAAAGACTTAGATCAAGCTAAAAAAGATTTAGCTCTAGCAAATCAAGAAAAAGAAAAAGTTGCAAAAGAAGCAAAAGATGCAAAGGCTCAAGCACAAGAAGCCCAAGCTAATTTAGAAAAAGCGCAAGAAAATATAGAAAAGCTTAAAAAAGAAAAAGAAGAAATACAAGGACAACTAGAAGCAGCAAGGCAAGCAGCAAAAGAGGCAAAAGAAGAAGCATCAGCAGCAAAAGATGCAGCTCAGACAGCCAACGAAAAAGCAAAAGCTGCACAAGAAAAAGCACAACAAGCTCAAGAAGAAGCAAACAAAGCCCAAGCAGAAGCAGAAGAAGCAAAAAAAGACAAAACAAAATCAGAAGAAGAAAAATCAAAAGCTCAAGCCAAGGCAGAAGAAGCAGAAAGAAAAGCTAAAGAAGAAATAGCCAAAGCCAAAGAAGCAGACGTCAAAAAATACTGTAAAAGAAGCCCAAGCTGCAGCACAAAAAGCCCAAGAAGCAGAAGCAAAAGCCAAAGAAGCCCAAAAACTTGCAGAAGAAAACTTAGAAAATCTAAAAAAAATCAAGCGGAGCTACTGAAACAGAATTAGCAAAAGCAAAAACAGATTTAGAAGAAGCGAACAAGGCAAAGAAAAGCAGCAAAAGAAGCACAAGAAGCAAAAGCTAGTCTTTCAAAAGCAGAAGAAAACATTAAAAAATTAGAAAAAGAAAAGAAAATCTAACAAAAGAAAAATCTGAAATTGAAAATCAGCTAAAAGTAGCAAAAGCAGCCGCTCAAAAAGCCCAAGCCGAAGCAAGCGAAGCAAATGAAAAGCAAGCAAGGCCCAAACTGCAGCAGAAGAAGC
>NZ_ABXA01000006.1 GCF_000173355.1 Anaerococcus hydrogenalis DSM 7454 | reverse complement strand
GGATTATTTGTTCCAGGTGTTTCTGTGCTTGGATTTTCTATATTTTTATTTTTATTTCTTCTAAAGCTTTTTCAGCTTCTGCTCTTTTTTCTTCCGCTTCTTTTCTAGCTTTGACAGACTCAGCTAATTCTATCTTAGTTTTTTCCAATTCTACTTTTACTTTGGCCAATTCTGCTTTGCTTGCAGTATTTGAAGCTTCTAATTCTTTTACTCTTTCTTCTGCTTTTTCTTGAGCTTTTTTAGCAAGATTTTCTGCCTCTTTTGCTTTTTCGACCTCTATTTTTGCAGATTGAGCAGCTTTTTGAGCTTCTTTTTTTGCTTTTGCTATTTCATTTCTAGCTTCTTCTTGAGCTTTTTGAGCTTTTTCCTCTGCTAATTTAGCCTTAGCTATAGCAGCTTCTTTTTCTGCTTCTGATTTTGTTTTATCTTCTATAGCTTTTTTTGCTTCTTCTTGAGCTTGTCTTGCTTCTTCTTGAGCTACTTGTAAGGCTTTTTCTGCTTTATTTGCTTTTTCTTTTGCTAATTGAGTTTTTTGTTGAGATTTGCTAGCTTCTTCTTTAGCTTGTTTAGCTAAATCTTGTGCTTTTTGAGCTTCATCTCTAGCTTTTTCTATAGCTTTTTGAGCTTCTGTTAACTGACTTTGTAGATCTTTCTTTTCTTCTTCTAGTTTTTTAATGTTCTCTTCTGCTTTTGAAAGACTAGCTTTTGCTTCTTGCGCTTCTTTTGCTGCTTTTTCTTTTGCCTTGTTTGCTTTTTCTAAATCTGTTTTTGCTTTGGCTAATTCTGTTTCGGTAGCCCCACTTGATTTTTGTAGATTTTCTAAGTTTTCTTCTGCAAGTTTTTTAGCTTCTTTGGCTTTTGCTTCTGCTTCTTGGGCTTTTTGTGCTGCAGCTTGGGCTTTTTCTACAGATTTTTGAGCTTCTTCTTTGGCTTTTGCTATTTCTTCTTGCGCCTTTCTTTCTGCTTCTTCGGCCTTGGCTATAGCTTTTGCTTTTTCTTCTTCTGATTTTGTTTTGTCTTTTTTTGCTTCTTCTGCTTCGGCTTTGGCTTTGTTTGCTTCTTCTTGAGCTTGTTGAGCTTTTTCTTGTGCAGCTTTTGCTTTTTCATTGGCTTCTTGAGCTGCATCTTTTGCTTCTGATGCTTCTTCTTTTGCCTCTTTTGCTGCTTGCCTTGCTGCGTCTAGTTGATTTTGAATTTCTTCTTTTTCTTTTTCTAGTTTGCTGATGTTTTCTTTTGCTTTGGATAGATTAGCTTGGGCTTCTTGTGCTTCTTTTGCTGCTTTTTCTTTTGCTTTATTAGCTTTTTCTAGATCTGCTTTTGCTTGAGCTAATTCTGTTTCAGTAGCCCCA
>NZ_ABXA01000007.1 GCF_000173355.1 Anaerococcus hydrogenalis DSM 7454 | reverse complement strand
TAGCCTTAATTTCAATTGCAGGAATAGGATTTCTGAAATAATGACCTGGAAAAATTCCAGCAGTAGCCTACATTGTAACTCTTGCAACTATAGTTACAATTCCGGTCTTTCCATTTTCTGAAATTTTATTTCCTAACCACACAGGAAATGTAGATTTTACTACACTTTGTACACCAATTCTTGCCTATGCAGGAATTTATACTGGGGAAAATCTAGATAATTTGAAAAAAACTGGACCAAAAATTATTATTTTGGCAATATTTGTAATACTAGGAACCTATCTTGGATCTGCAATTATAGCCCAAATTATTTTAAAAATGCTAGGAAGAATATAAGAAAAAACTGCCTATTAGGGCAGTTTCAGAGCGTAGACAAATTATAGTTTTAGCTAATATTTTATTATAAATAAAAATTAAGCTACGTACCATCTCGACTAAGTGAGTGAAACGAACGCATGGAGAGATCTCATGAGATTTCTCGACTCACTACGTACGATAAATCGGGATAAACAACCGAAACCGACGGTTATTTATCTGCTCTAAATGGAAAAAATTTTAGTTTGTCAACAGACTGAACTGCCTTTAAGGCAGTTTTTTAATTTATATTTTCAGCAAAGCCAGCCTTAGTGGAGTCGTTTGCTAGGATAAAAATTCTTGATTGGTAATCGTCTATATAGGCATGGTCTGTTACATTGTATGCCCAGCCATATACATTTTCATCTATTTGAGATTTTAATCTTTTTGGTAAGTAGAGGGTGAAGGAAGTGGAATACTCATCCGGATTTTCCAAAGTTTCAAAACCATAGGGAACTTTTTTTCCTATATTTAATTTTCCGTTTACATAAGATTCGCCAATTTTTGAAGTGGTTTTTACATTTGAAAGCTTTAACTTATAAGATGTATCGTCAATTCTTTCCACAAGGTCAAATTTTCCCACGCATTCTGCTCCTTGAACTTGGTCTATATCAGAATCAGAAAAACTTGCCTCAAAATTTCCCTTTCCATCTGTAAAGGTTAAATTTGTCATCCAAGCACCAGATCCTGAATAAAATGAAAAACTTTTACCAGAAAGCTCTTTTAAAATATCGCCTTCCCATCTCTTATTGTCTTCACTTTTTTCTTGACTATTTTCTTGGGATTTTCCTTGAAGATCATTTTTATCACAAACCATTTCGGTATTGTTAAAAAGAAAATCCATGTAATGATTTTTATCTCCCCTGATTTCTTTAATATCAACAAGCTTACTTGCATGTGTTAGGGATGGGATAAATATTATAAAGCCTAAAATTAATCCTAATTTTTTTGTAAATTTCATAAAAATTCTCCTTATTTTTTATATTGGGACATTACAAAAGATTCTCCTTCTGCAACTTCTTTTGTTAGAAGAAAAATACCAATCTTATCTTGCCCATAATTGTTACCAGCCATTTTCATCCCAGTAATTATATTCTCATTAAGGCTTGCTGTTTTTGTATCAGGCAGGTGGAGGATATAATTTTCATTTTGTTCACTAAAAACAAGGGTTTTAATATTTGTTATTTGGAAATTATTTCCGTCAATGTTTTTATTGGTTTTATCTCCAATTTTCACATCATAATCAAGTCTTACAAGTTTTATTTTGTAGCTTGTATCATCAATTTTTTCTACTATATCAAATTTTCCATTATAAAAAGATTGACCTATTTCATAACCGTTTCCAGTTTTTAAGGCCCCATCAAAATATCCATCCTTATAAAAATAAATAGATTCAATTGCAGATCCGCCAGAATTATAAAATTTTACACCTTGGATTTGTTTGTAAATTTCTTGATATGGATCCTTTACTTTTTTTGCGGCTTCTTTTGTATTTGATTTTTCGTTAGAATTTAAGTTGTTATCCTTATTTTCTAAAGAAGCCTTGTTATAAATTTCCACACTATCATCTGATCTTTTCGAACTTTTCCCACATCCTGTCAAAAAAATTAACAGGGAAAGACCAATAAAAATTTTTTTAATCATATTATCTCCTTTTAATTTCTTATATAAATCATATACCATTTTCAAAATAAAGGGAAAGTATTAACAAACCAAAAAAGATTTATTAAAAAAGATAGAAATTTATAATAAGGGCAAATAGGGTATATTATTAATTAGTGAAAGTCTAGAAGATGGAGGATAAGCGTGAATTATCAAGAAAAAAAAAGACAAGATAGTAGCCTATATAAAATCAGGTGAAAGTCAAAAAGAAAATTTTAAAATGGGCCTTGAAATGGAACATTTTGTTATAGATAAAAAAGAACTTTTTTCCTATGATTATTTTGGTAAAAAAGGAGTAGGAGCAAGTTTAAAAGAATTAAATCAAATGGGCTTTGAGATTACAAATGAGGAGGAAGGATATATACTTGGCCTTCGACAAGATGATATTGCTGTAAATCTTGAACCCGCTGGCCAGTTTGAACTTGCAATTGATGCAAAGAAAAATATAAAAGATTTGGATGAATCTTATAAAAAAATAATGACAGAAATTATTCCAATTTTTGAAGAAAAAAACCAATACCTAGAAACTTTGGGCTATCATCCAAAATCTAAAATTATGGACTTGAATATTATTCCAAAAGATAGGTATAAGTATATGCAAAAATATTTTACAGACTTTGCTGGAAAATATGCCCTAAATATGATGAGGGGAACTGCAAGCGTCCAAACAGCAATTGATTATTGTGATGAGGATGATTTTAAAAAGAAATTTTTTGTAGCAAATGCCCTTTCAGCCTTCATGTATAGTCTTTACGATAATGCCTATATTTTTGAGGGAGAAGTTTATAAGGATAGAAATTTACGCCAAGAAATTTGGGAGCATTGTGATAAAAATAGGACTGGAGTTTATGATTTTGCCTTTGATGAGGATATGGGATATGAAAAATATGCAGAAAAAATTCTAGATACAGATATAATTTTTGTTCATGAAAATGGAAAAGATGTCTATAAGGCAGATACAAAATTTGAAAAAATAATGGATGAAGATTTTTCAGATGAGATGATTTTCCATGCCCTATCAATTGTTTTTCCAGATGTTAGAGCAAAAAAATACTTAGAAATTAGAATGCCTGATGCTGTCCCTTACCCATACAATATTTCCTTTCCTGCCCTTTTGAAAGGTTTATTTTACAATGAAGAAAACTTAAATAAGTTAAGGGAAGATTTTAAGGATATGACCTATGAAACTTGTCAAAAATTAAAATATGATACAAAAAAACATGGTCTTGATGCCAAATACCAAGGAAAATCTGTTTGTACTTGGATAAAATATTTTATTTCTCTTTCAAAAAATGCCCTAAGTGATGAAGAAAAATCATACTTAACATGCATAGAAAAATTGATGGATGAAAAGGAAACTTTAAGAGATAAGTTTGAAAAATTATACAAGGAAGATCCCAAAAAGGCTTGTGAGAAATTTTCTGTAAATTATGCAGTAGGTGAATTTAATGGCCAAGCTTAAAAAAGCTTTTGAATGTAAAAATTGTGGCCATACACAAGGAGTTTGGGCAGGAAAGTGTCCAGAGTGTGGAAAATGGGGGACTTTGGTTGAAAAAACTGTAAAAAAAGAATCTTCATCAAAAAATCCTATTTCCCTTGATTTTGATAATGAGGCAAGATTATTAAAAGAGATAAAGCTTGACCAATCAGAAAGGATAAAATCAAGATTTGAAGAATTTGATAGGGCCATAGGAGGAGGACTTGTAAAAGATTCTGTTTCGATTTTAACTGCAAGGCCTGGAGCTGGAAAATCTACTCTTCTTTTGCAATTATCATCTTCTTATGCCAAAGACGGCTTTAAGGTTATGTATGTTTCGGGAGAAGAAAGCGAATCGCAAATAAAATCTAGGGCCGATAGGATTATTGGAGAAATTTCTCCAAATATTTGGATTTTATCGACAAATTCTATGGATCTTGCAGAAATTGAAATTAAGAAAAAAGATGCAGATGTAATAATTTTGGATTCAATTCAAACTTTTGCCCTAAACGAATTTGATAACAAGCAAGGATCTCCTACCCAAACTATAGAATGTGCCAATAAGTGTGTGGACCTTGCCAAAAATCCTGAGAAAAAAAGGGCCTTTATTATGGTAGGCCATATGAATAAAACAGGAGAAATGGCAGGGCTTAGAACCTTGGAACACTTGGTTGATACAGTTTTACTTTTGGATGGAGAAAATGAAGATGACCTTAGACTTTTAACAAGTACAAAAAATAGGTTTGGTCCGACAGGAGAAGTTGGATTATTTTCCATGCAAGAAGAAGGCCTGATTGAAATAACAAACCCATCAGAATATTTTATTACAGAAAGAGATACAGAAGTAGAAGGATCTGCAATTTCTGTAATGAAAGAAGGGACAAGACTTTTAGAAATTGAAATAGAATCCTTGGTTTCAAAATCATTTATGCCCTATCCCCAAAGAATTGGAGATAGTTTAAGAAAGGATGATTTGAATACCTTAATTTCAATTTTACAAGAAAGGGCTGGAATTAATTTATTTGATGAAAATGTAATAATAAAAGCAACAGGTGGCCTAAAAATGAGAGAGCAATCTGTAAATCTTGCTATAATGATTTCAATTGCCTCATCATACCTTAAAAAACCAATCGATAACAAAACTGTTTTTATAGCAGAAGTTGGCCTTACTGGAGAACTTAAAAAAGTTCCACAAATAAAATCCAGACTAAAGGAACTAGAAAGATTGGGATACAAAAAAGCCTATATAGGAAAATCTCAAATTGACAAAAAAGAATTCAAAAATCTTCAAATAAAAGAGATGAAAAATATAAAAGAAGTTATTTTGGATGTGTTTGGAAAATAAAATATTTTTAATAAAACTCTTGTGGATTTACAAGAGCCCAGAGCGTAGACAAACCCTCAAGCACGAATATCTGACTTCAAAAATTGCTGATTTCTAAATTTTAAAATTCTAAAATCGCAAACTCGCTAAAGCGATGACAGATAAATATTAAAATTGTGCCAGTGGCACGATTTTAATATTTATCCCTCGGAATAAAACGAAGAATTAAAATTTAATTGAATTTAAATTATTTAAAAAATAATCATAGTTTTAAATTTTAGAGTGCGATTTTTGACGAATTTTTAATTTGAAATCAAATCAATTTTTTGCGTATGATATTCTTAACATGAGGATTTGTTTACTTTGTCAACAGCTTGGGGCTGTTGCAAAAGTCCCAAGATAGAAAAAAGACGAGGAAATTAAAATCCTCGTCTTTTAATGTGACCCCACAAAGTTGTACCTAATACCTGAGTTAGAACTAAACTAGCTCTGGTATTTCTTTGTCCTATCCTACCCCTAGGGGTAGGAAATTTTCATGCTGCATTTTTCTTTCTATATTCTACTGGTGATAAGTATCCTAATTTTTCTTTTATCCTTTCTTCATTGTAATATTTTATGAAATCTTCTATTGTTTGTTTTAAGTGTTCGTATGAATAGAATTTTTGTCCGTAATATATTTCTTGTTTTAATATTCCAAAGAAGTTTTCCATTGGCAAGTTGTCTAAGCAGTTGCCTCTTCTGGACATTGATTGGATTATACCTTTGGATTCTAGTTTTGATGTGTATTGATTTGTTTGATATGCTCAGCCTTGATCTGAGTGGAATATTCTTTTTTCTTTACTTTTGTTGGTTACCTTTATTGCTTTTTCTAAGGCTTTTAAGATTGGTTCTATTGTCGGGGGTTTTGATATTTCATAGCTTAGTATTCCACTGTTGTACATATCTAGGTATGGGTTTAGATAGAGTTTCTTTATTTGATAGGTTCCTGTTTTATTTTTTCTAAATACTTAAATTCTGTTGTATCTGTCGTTATTTATGTGTATGGTTTTTCTACTTTAAAATTTCTTTTTATTTTGTTGTCTGATATTTTTCCTACCTGTCTTTTGTAGGATGAGTATTTTTTAGATTTTCTTGAATAACTTTTTACTTGAAGTTTTAATTTTTGAACTAGTCGTTGTACTTTCTTTTTGTTTATTTTCAGTCCTTATCTTTTTAACATTGCAGTTATTATTCTGCAGCCATAGTTTGGATTTTCTTTTCTTATTTTTAGTATTTTGTTTTCTAATTCTACATCCTTATTCGGTTTATTTACTCGTTTTTGCCAATACATGTATGTTGATTTGGCAAGATGAAAGTATTTTAACAAGTCTTTTAGTTTGTATTTACTTCTTAAGACCTCGATTGTTTCAGCAATTGTCTTATTTCTGCATCTGTCATCTGAGACAATTCTATCTTTTTTTATTGCATCATTTTCTAATTGAAGCTAATAGTTTTTTCTTCTAATTTCTTTATTTTTTCTTTTAATTGTGCTTGTGTTAATTATTCATTTTCTGAATTGCTTATTTTTGTTGAAGTTTCCACTTTAGTGTCTTTTGATTTCTTTGGGGTTTTTGACATTTTTGAAGGTCTTCCTCTCTTTTTGGATTTCAGTCCTTCAATGCCTTTTTTTCTAAAGTCCATTACCCATCTTTTTACTATTTCATGGTGAGAAATATTATACTTTTTTGCTAAATTTTTAAAGCTTATATTTCCTTTTAAATATTCTTTTACAATTCTCATTTTGAATTCTGTGCTATATTTTGCCATTAAAAAACTGACCTCCTTTAGTTAGTTTTTAGGTCTAACTTTTGGGGGTCAGTTCAATTCTGCAACATCACCTTTTTTCTTATTATAAGAATTACTAAACTTGATCGTGTTTTAAAGCATCCTCTATTATTTTTTCTCTTTCTTTATCTAAATGTTTTCTACTTACAGATCCTGACTTTAAGGCTAACCATGAAAATAATAATGGGAAAATTACTACTGCTGCAGCTATTATCGCATTATGGAAATTTAAATCTTTAAATAAAGTAATAGCAATTATAGCAGAACATACACCTCCAAGTACAGAAGCTAAAGCAAAAAGCCATTTAGGTATTTTAATTGACCTATTCTCAAATTGCTCTTTATACTTACTAGGTATCATCATACACTTTGTATTTAAATATATATTTATTATCATTGTTGGTATCATAAGCATTGAAATAGCATTATCAACATTCATTCCAATTAAAATAGGTACCAAAGCTACAATATATACTAATAAATAACAATAATATGGATATCCGTCAGCAGACTTTTTCTTAAATGAATTTGGAAGCCATCCATCATCTGCCATCTTAGATAAAGGATACCTAATCATTATCAAAACCGATAAAAATGATGATATTATAGCACATATTCCACCACCTATTACAAAAAATGTAAACAATCCTTGAGGCATAATAGCCCTTGCTGTAACACTTAAATTTTCTCCTGCATATTGATCGTAAGTTAAAACTCCAGATGCAACAAATGACATCAAACCATAAACTGCTGAAACAACAAGACAAGTTAATATTATACCAAGCGGGATATTTCTTTTAGGATTTTTTGTATTAGGAACTACACCAACAGGTCCCATTGTAGTACCTTGACAGGCCCAAGCCATTATTGCTATAGCACTTATAACTCCAGATAGGCCATTATAGAAAAAACCACCATCATAGTTCATATCAAAAAACTTCGATGTATCAATACTTGGAATTCCTAAAACAACAAATAATATTAGGGCAAATATTAATAAAAATGTAACTACATTTTGAAATATTGCAACAAAGCTATTTCCCTTAATAGTTAGTAGGAAAAATATTGTTAATATAATCGCTGAACTTATTTTACTATATTCATTAAATAAAGGCCAAAGATCTCCTAGATATTGACTAATTGCCAAGGCATATCCAGTACATCCGAAAGCCCATATTACATTAGTCCATCCTCCAAAGCCTGTTAAAATCGGAGGAAGAAGCATACCCTTCATGGAGTAATCTCCACCCTTTACAACAAATACAGTGGACATCCCTAAATTATACCAATATGCTAATAGCATATAAAATACACATATAATTGTTATTGGTAGTATAGATCTTCCTGTCCTTGACATAGCTGAACCCAAGGTTACAAAAATTCCTGATCCAATAGCCCCACCAACCCCAAGACCAATAACATTAATTAGACCTAGTTTTTTATCATTTTTAGCCATAATTTAGCTCCTTATAATTTTTAAAAGATTTATCTTTTATCAGTAAATTTTTCATCATGTTTGTTTAAAAGAGCATCTGCGATACGCTCTAAACCTTTTTTTAAATAAGATCTTGGACAAGCTAAGTTTAACCTAATCATCCTATTTGCATGTCCTACAAACGACTTATCAGCCTCTAGTAAAATTCCACCTACTTTTGCAAAAAATAGCTCTACGTCTTCATCTTTTTCAAAATATTTACTTAGGTCAACCCAACCTAAATAAGTTGTTTGGGATTTAGTAACTATGGCATCTTTTAGGTTTTCTTTAAAGAAATTTTCCATAAATTTGAAGTTTTTATCCAAATAATCACTCATCTCTTCAAGCCATTTTTCACCTTGATTGTAGGCTGCGATTGTTGCTTCTAAAGATAATGGATTTAAAAATCCCATATATTTAGATTTCCATTCTTCCCTAATTTCTTCATCTCTTATAAAAATGGCTGATTGTTGAAGACCTGCTAGATTAAAAGTTTTTGATGCTGCCATGCAGGTAGCCATTTTAGCATAATCTCCCATAACCTTTGCCATTGGTATATGCTTAGGCGCACTTTTTCTTCTAATATCGCAGTGAATTTCATCAGAAATTAAAAATACTTGGTGTTTTTTAACTAATTTTGCTATTTTTTCCATCTCATCAATGGTCCATACCCTACCTGTAGGATTGTGAGGATTACATAAAATAAACATTGAGACATCGTCCCTTGCTAGTTTTTTATCTAAGTCCTCAAAATCAAAATCATAAGTACCATCGCCATTATAAATTAAATCAGTTGTTAAATATTCTCTTTCTGCTCTTTCAGCACACATAGCAAACTGACCGTAACCAGGAGTATTAAAAACAACCTTTTCTTCAGGCTTAACTACATAACTAATAAGTCTTTCTAAGGCAGGAATTACTCCATCTGATGTTACGAGTTCTTCTTGTTTTATATCCCAGTTATATCTATCCTTACACCATCTCCTAAGAGCCTTGTATAAACTATCATCATAATTTGCAGTATAACCTAGAATTTCTCTACCAAGTCTTTGATTTATAGCAGACAAAATTTCAGGGGCTACAGCAAATTCCATATCAGCAACCCACATATGTATGAATTCATCGTCCTTAAATGGCAGTTCTAAACTATCATCAGCACCAAAAATATAGGATTTATATCCTTCAAGTTTCATTGCATTAGTCTTTGTCCTATCGATTATTTTCTCAAAATTATACATAAATTTTCCTCCTTTTTTGGAAACGTTTTATTTAAAAAGGAGTATATCAAGATTTTAAAATTCTGTCAAAACGATATCAATTTCTTAAAAAGAAATTAATTCCTCGATAAGTTTCTTATAAATAGATTTATTAAGGATAAAATGATATAATATTGGTAAATTTAGATATTATTTTAAAATTTTAAAATTAGTTGATTATTAAGAAAAGGGGTTTAACTTGAATATTGATTATAATAAAGAAGTCGGAAAACTTATAAAAGCTTATAGAAAATTAAGAAAATTAACTTTAGAAGAACTAGCGAAAAAAATATACAAGTCAAAATCAACATTATCAAAATATGAAAATGGTCAAATACAAATAGATATAGATAATCTTTATCTCATAGCTGACGCTTTGGATATAAGGGTTGATAAATTACTTTACAACGATGATCAAATATTAATAAGTGATGAAAGTAAAAATGTTCCCAAATTTTTTAAAAATTTAACTGAATTTTACTCTTACATGTATGATGGAAGAGTAAATAAGGTAATAAGATCCAAGCTAAATATACTATCAAAAATAGATAATAATAAATATAGAATTATGATGTATATGAATTACAAAGACGAAAAAACCTATCAAGTTTGTGAAAATACATATTTTGGATTTATAGAACATTTTGATGCTAAAACAAATATAAACTTAACAAATAAAGATACACACATGGAAAAGGCTATCATTCAAATTCTAGCAAGCTTTTTAAATAGTGAAACAAAATGGTCTCTTTGGACAGGATTTTCATCAAGACCTATGATGCCAATATCAACCAAAATGCTAATAAGCAAAAAAAGCATAGAAATAGATAGAAATTTTGAAAATATTTTAAAAATATCAAATGAAGATATTAGACTACTGAAGCTTTATAACATGTTTGCTGTAACATAGAATACCAAATTTAAAATGGTTACATTTTTAATAATTTAAACTTAAACAAAAAAGGTGATGAGAAAAATAGTTAAATCTATTCTGCTCATCACCTTTTTTCTTATATATTTATATTTAGCTAACAAAATTTCTAGTACTTTTCATAGGAAATTCTATTTTATCCACATTTTCCTTTATTTTTTGTCTAAACCTGTTAATTGTACTATGATCAGGTGCTTGTTGTGAATCTAGCAAATATCTAATTCTAAAATCATATTTACATGATTTTTCTATATTTCTTGATGAAAATATTCCTTCAGAGTAACAAAAAATTATTATTTGGAGAATAGTTACTGGGTTTACTGTAGGTTTTCTTCCAAATGATGAGTAGACTTTTCTTAATTGTGATAAATCGATCCTTTCAATTATATTTTTTACAAGCCTTAATTTAACATCATCTTTGACATATATTTCAGTGTTAAAATTCATTTTTAATTGAATTGTATCAGAAAAAGACAAGGATTTTAATTTCCTCGTCTTTTTTCTATCTTGGGACTTTTGCAATAGCCCTTTTTTTTAAAAGAAATCAAAAATTTTTAAAATTTTTGGAGAAAATGTTGACAAAAGAAATATAAAAGGTTATATTGTAAATGATTAAAACGTTTTAATGGAGTTTTTTATGGCAACTATAAAAGATGTAGCAAAACTTGCTGGAGTTTCTATAACTACAGTTTCTATGGTTTTGAACAAGACTAACAATAAAATATCTGACCAAACTAGAAAAAAAGTTATTGATGCAGCTGAAAGCTTAAATTATAAGGCAAATAATTTTGCAAGAGCCCTTGCTAGCAAGAAAAGTAATGTGATTATGGCTATCATTCCCGACATTTCCAATCCATTTTTTTCTTTGCTGGTTAAAAATCTTACCTATTATGCAGAAAAATATAAGTATTTTTTATACATCCACAACACGAATAACAAGGACTTGGATAAGGGGAAATTTTTAAATATTTTAAATAGCAATTTTGTAGCAGCCTCTTTGATTGTTGACAGGAATGTTAAAAATCTTGAACAGGATTTGATTGAGAAAAATAACATTATTTTTTTGGATGAGGTAGATTTTAATAATAATTCTTACCACATGGTAACTGGAAATAATGAAAAAGGCGGGCTTTTGGGCATGGAATATTTGATTGATAAGGGTTTTAAAAATATTGGAATCCTAATTGGTCCAAGGTCTACTGCTAATTCATCTAGAAGACTTTCAGGAGCCATTAAGGCAGCTATGAACAAGGATATTTATATTGATTCTTCAAATATAATTCATGGAGATTATACTTTTGAGGGTGGATATAAGGCTGGAAAATATTTTTTGGGAAAAAATATCGATGCAATTTTTTCTTTTTCTGATATGTCATCATACGGACTTTTGAAGTTTTTTTCTGAAAATAAAATTAAGGTTCCAGATGATATTTCTTTGATAAGCTATGATAATTTATTTTTAAATAATATTGTTAGTCCAAGGCTTACATCTATTGATCAAAATCTTGAAATGATTGCAAAATACTCTATTAAAATGGCAGATGATTTGATAAAAAATAAAAAAGTTGATAGGAAGGTTATGGTTGAACCTTTTATAAATTTTGGAGAAAGTGTAGGGGATAAAAATGAAGATACTTAATTTTGGTTCTTTAAATATTGATATATTTTTCAGGGTTGAAGAAATTGTAAAACCTGGGGAAACTATTAGTGCAAAAAGTATTGAAAAAAGACCAGGTGGCAAGGGCCTAAACCAATCTGTTGCCTTAGCTAAAAGTTTTGATAAAGTTTATCATGCTGGAAGCGTGGGAAAAGATGGCCTATATTTGATTGATTATTTAAAAAAGAAAATGTAGATAACAAATATATAAGACAATCTGAAAAATTGACAGGAAATGCAATAATTCAGGTTGATGATAAGGGAGAAAATTCCATAGTCCTTTATAAGGGGGCTAATTTTGATAATGATGAGGAATTTATCGACAAAGTTTTGGATGATTTTGGTAAAAACGATGTTTTGGTCTTACAAAATGAGATAAATTCGATGAAATATTTAATAGATAGGGCCTATGAGAAAAATATGAAGATAGTTTTGAATCCTTCTCCTATAACAGATAGGATAAAGGAATTTGATTATGAAAAAATCGACCTTATCTTGGTTAATGAACACGAGGCAGCAAGTATTAGTGGGAAAAAAACAAACGATGAGAAAATTGCTTATTTTAAAAACACCTACCCAAACTTAAAAGTAGTTATGACCTTGGGAAGCAAGGGGTCAATTTTTATAGCTAAGGATGAAAAAATAAAACAAGATTCTTTCAAGGTCAAGGCCCTTGATACTACAGGAGCTGGAGATACCTTTACTGGATATTTTGTATCTTATTTTTATCAAGGAAAAGATGTAAAAGAGGCAATGAAAATTGCAAGCAAGGCATCAGCCTTATCAGTTACAAAAAAAGGTGCAAGTATTTCAATTCCAAGCCTTGATGATGTGAAAAATTTTGAAAGGAGCGATGTATGAAAGAAAAAGGAATATTAAATAGCGAAATTTCAAAAAGACTTTCTGACTTGGGTCACACAGACCTAATAGCAATTGGCGATTGTGGTTTGCCAATTGATCCTGACAAAAAAATAGACTTGGCTCTAAAACTTGGCGAGCCTAAATTTATCCATGTCTTAGAAGTTTTACTTGAAGATTTTGGCTGTGAATATTATTACTTGGCAAAAGAGATTAAAGAAAATAACCCAAAGCAAGAAAAAGATATTAAAAATCTTTTACCAGATTGTGACTCTTCTTATATATCTCACGAAGATTTTAAGAAAAAATTAAAAGATGTGAAATTTGTAATAAGGACCGGGGAAGATACACCTTATTCAAATATAATTTTAAGATCAAAAAATATCTTTTAGGAGGATTTTATGAAAATTGAAATGAAAGATATTTACAAATCTTTTGGAAAAAATGACGTCCTAAAGGGTGTAAATTTTACCTTAAATGAAGGTGAAATTCATGCCTTGGTTGGAGAAAATGGGGCAGGAAAATCTACCCTAATGAATATCTTATCCGGAGTTTTGCCAAAAGATAAGGGAGAAATATTAATTGATGGAAAAAAAGTTGAAATTAATACCACCAACGATGCCAAAAAATACGGCATAAGTTTTATCCACCAAGAATTATCAGATTGGCCAGACCTTAGTGTCATGGATAATATTTTTATGAACAATGAACTTAGGAAGGGGATTTTTCTTGATAAAGATGCTATGAGAAAAAAATCCATAGAACTTCTAAAAAGATTTGACCTAGATATTGACCCTGATACAAAGGTTTCAAAATTGTCAGTAGGCCAAAGGCAAATGATGGAAATTGCCAAGGCAAACTTAAACAAGGTAAATGTATTAATCCTTGATGAACCGACATCAGCCCTAACCAATAATGAAATTGACAAATTGTTCAATTTAATAAAAAGGCTAAGAGATCAAAAAGTTTCTATGATATACATATCCCATAGGATGGAAGAAATTTTTTCCTTGACCAACAAAATTACTGTAATGAGAGATGGAAAATCTGTATCCTTGATGGATACAAACAAAACTTGCGAAAAAGAAGTGGTTTCAGCCATGGTAGGTCGAGATATTGGAGATTTTTATCCTCAAATGGATGCTGAAATATCAGACGTAAAAATTGAAATAAAAGATTTCAGCAGAAAGGGATATTTTGAAAATATAAATATAAAGGCAAAAAAAGGTGAAGTTTTAGGAATTTCTGGTCTTATGGGAGCAGGAAGAACGGAAATAATGAGATCTGTTTTTGGACTTGACCCAAAAGATAAGGGAGAAGTTTTTATTGATGGCAAAAAAGTTGTAATAAATAAACCAATAGATGCCATAAAAAATAAAATTGCCTTTGTAACAGAAAATAGGCAAGAAGAAGGCCTTGTCCTTGATGAATCTATAAGAGAAAATATTTCCCTCTTAAACTTTGATAAATTTTCAAAAAATTCATTTATAGACAAGAAAAAAGAAAAAAATCTTTCTGATAGCCTGGTTGAAAGTTTTAAAGTTAAAACCCAATCATCAGAAGCAAAAGTTTCGGACTTATCTGGAGGAAACCAACAAAAAGTTGTATTTGCAAAATGGTATGCCATAAATCCGGAAATTTTAATTTTAGATGAGCCAACCAAGGGAGTAGACGTAGGAGCAAAAAGAGAAATATATGATTTAATAAAAGATTTAACCCAAAAAGGCGTATCAATCATCCTTATTTCAAGCGATTTGCCAGAGTTACTTAGCCTATCAAATAGAATTTATGTAATATATGAAGGAAAAATGCAAGGAGAAATTTCAAGCCATGATGCAAATCAAGAAAAAATAATGACCCTTGCAACAGGAGGAAAAATATGACCAATATAAAAAATCGATTTAAAGAAAATCAAAATCTTGGGACAATACTTGCCTTAATAATTTTAATATGTTTTGTAAGTTTACTTAACCCAGCTTTTTTGCAAGTAAGTAACTTATTAAACTTAATGCGTCAACTTATAATAAATGGTTTTGTTGCCCTAGGAATGACCTTTGTAATTTTAACAGGAGGAATTGACCTTTCAGTCGGATCAACCCTTGCCTTAAGTTCAGCAATATTTGCCTGGCTTATGCAAAGTGGAATAAGCACAATATTTGCAATAATAGTAGCAATATTATTGGGAATTTTATTGGGCTTAATAAATGGTTTACTAATAACCAAAGGAAAGCTTGCACCATTTATAGTAACCCTTGCAACAATGACAATATTTAGGGGTCTAACCTTAGTATTAATGGACGGAAGACCAATAGCTGGACAAAGAGATGACTTTGTATTTCAATTTTTAGGAAAGGGACAAATTTTTGGAATTCCCTTCCAAGTGATTTTATTTATAATAGTTTATTTAATATTGTGGATGCTTTTGAATAAAACTTCTTACGGTAGAAAAATATTTGCTGTTGGAGGAAATGAGAAGGCAAGTTTCATATCAGGAATTAACATAGCAAAATCAAAAACTTTTGTATATATAATAAGTGCCTTGATGGCAGTTTTATCAGGACTTGTACTTACATCAAGACTAAACTCAGCCCAACCAACAGCAGGTTCTGCCTACGAAATGGATGCCATAGCAGCCGTTGTATTAGGTGGAACAAGTATGACAGGTGGAAGTGGATCTTTAACAGGAACCTTGATTGGAATTTTAATTTTAGGAGTCTTAAATAACGGACTAAACTTATTGGGAGTTTCAAGTTTTTATCAACAAATAGTAAAAGGAATTGTAATATTAATAGCAGTTCTAATAGACAGAAAGAGAAATAAATAGGAGATAAACATGAAAAAATTTAGAAAATTATTGGCTGTTTTAGCCATAGCCATCTTTACATTTACAGCTTGTAGCCTAGAAGGACAAGATACAAAAGATAATTCATCAAACACAAAAAAAGAAGAAAAAGCAAAAGATGGAAAATTAAAAGTAGGAGTTTCCCTATCAACATTAAACAACCCATTTTTCGTATCAATAAGAGAAGGGGTAGAAGAAGCTGCAAAAGACAAAGATGTTGAAACAGTTATAACAGATGCACAAAACGATTCATCAACACAAAATAACCAAGTTGAAGATTTAATAACCCAAAAAGTAGATTTAATTATAATAAATCCAGTAGATTCAACAGCAATCTCATCATCTGTAAAAAAAGCAAACGAGGCAAATATCCCTGTAATTTGCGTAGACAGGGGATCAGATGAGGGAGAAATTGTAAGCTTTATCGCAAGTAACAACGTTGAAGGTGGAAAACTTGCTGGAGAATTTATTTTAGAAAAAGCAGGAAAAGATGCAAAAGTAATTCAACTAGAAGGAATCCCTGGAGCAAGTTCAACTCGTGAAAGAGGAGAAGGATTTAAAAAAGCGACAGATGGAAAAATTGACCTAGTGGCAAGCCAAACAGCAAACTTTGATAGGGCTGAAGGAATGACAGTAATGGAAAACTTACTTCAAGCTCAACCAGATGTAAAAGCAGTATTTTGTCAAAACGATGAAATGGCACTAGGAGCAAGCGAGGCTATAAAAGCAAGTGGCAAGGATATAGTTTTAGTTGGATTTGATGGAAACGAAGATGCATTAAATGCAGTAAAAGAAGGATCAATGACAGCAACAGTTGCACAAAAACCAAAAGAAATGGGAAAAATTGCCCTAGAAACTGCAGTAAAATATCTAAAAGGTGAAAAAGTAGAAGAAAAAGTAGACTCACCACTAGAATTAGTAAAATAAAAAATAAAGCAATAAGATCCTAAAATTAAAAAAGACTAAAAAATGAGCTAAGATTATTTTCTTAGCTCATTTTTTTACCTATAAAATTTATAAAAATTAATATAGACCCAAAAATCCTTCAATCCATAAGATAAAAGAATGGGGTAGGATTTTTGAAATTATTAGTAAAATTTTTGCACTTGGGTGACTTGTTATTAGGTCTTTTTTGCCCATTTTTTTAAGGGCTTTTTCTACCATTTTTTCTAAATTTTCATTTCCTAAATTTTTTATTCCTGTGGAGGAATTTTTAGATTTTTTTAAAAATTCTGTTTTAACCCTGTTTGGACATAAGACAGAAACTTTTATATCTTTAAATTCTCGTCTTATGGCCCTTGAAAAGGATAAAACATAGGATTTACTGGCGGCATAAAGGGAGAACTTTGCTTGGGGAATAAAGGCTGCAGATGATGCTATATTTAAAATTATCCCATCTTTTTGGAAAAATTCTAAGCATATTTTTGTCATAGCTGTGAGGGCTTTAATGTTTAAATCCAAAGTCTTCATATCTTTTTCAAGTTTTGTGTTCTTGAAATAATCATTTTCTCCCATACCAGCAGAATTTATCAAAAGTCCAATTTTTTTGTTTGAAATCTTTAATTCTTTTCTTATAATTTCAAAAGATTTTTCTTCACACAAATCAAGGGCAAAAATTTTTGCCCTTGTTTCTAGTTTATTAGATAAGTTTTTAAGCTTATCTTCTCTTCTTGCAATTAGCCAAATTTCCTCATAATTTTTCTTGTCAATTTGCCTTGCAAATTCATAGCCTATTCCAGAGCTTGCTCCAGTAATTATGGCAATCATTATTTACTCATTGCCTTCATTATTAGGTTTTGTTTCAAATTCCACAAGTCATGGGAAAGGTCGACATAGTAATTGTGAGGTTGGTCAAATCTTTTTACCTCATCCCACAAGGATTTTACTTCAGCCTTGCAATATTCGTTTATTTGGTCAATTTTTGGTGATTCATATACTTTTTTACCATTTTTAAAAATTGGAATTTGCATTTTTCTAATTTCGTAATTTTCCATTCTTTTCATCTTCCAAGTAAAGTGTGGGTCAAAAATTACAAGTGGTTTACTATCATCAACTACTTCTTCTTTTAAGGTTATATAGTCAGCCTCAGCCTTTCCAGTTTTTTTGTCGTATAGTCTATAAACTTCTTTAAGGCCAGGAGTCGTAATTTTTTCAACATTTTCTGACACCTTTATTTTTGCAGTTTTTCCATTTTCATCTTCTATTTCGACAAGTTTATATACTCCACCAAATACTGGATCTGATTTTGCAGTGATTAATCTTTCCCCAATTCCAAATGAATCTATTTCTGCCCCTTGTTGGAGAAGGGATTCTATTTTGTATTCGTCAAGGGAGTTGCTTGCAACAATTTTTGCATCCTTGTATCCATTTTCATCTAAAATTTTTCTACATTCTTTTGATAGGTAGGCAATATCTCCTGAATCTATCCTAACTCCACCAGAAATTCCCAAAGGATCTAAAACTTCTTTGAAAACTTTCATAGCATTTGGCAAACCTTGTTTTAAAACATCGTAGGTGTCAATTAGTAAAATACAATTATCTGGATATAATTTTGCATATGCCAAAAATGCTTCATATTCTGAGTCAAAAGATTGGACCCAAGAGTGGGCCATGGTTCCACCTGCTGGATAATCATACATTTGGCTTGATAGAGTATTTGATGTAATAGGAGCTCCTGCAATATAGGCTGCCCTTGCTCCTTTAATAGATGCATCTGGCCCTTGGGCACGTCTTGCTCCAAATTCCATTACAGTTCTTCCTTTTGCAGCCCTTACTATCCTATTTGTTTTTGTAGCTACCAAAGATCCATAATTAAGTGATAGTAATAAATAAGTTTCTAAAATTTGTGCCTCTATTATTGGGGCCCTTACTGTAACAACTGGTTCTGATGGAAATATTGCTGATCCTTCAGGAAAAGCCCAAATATCACCTGTGAATTTGAAATTTTTCAAATAGCTTAAAAATTCTTCTGAAAAATTAGTATTTTTTCTAAAATATTCTATATCCTCATCATCAAAATGTATATTTTCAACATAATCAATAATATCATCTAAGCCTGAAAAAATTGAAAATCCTCCCTCATCAGGATTTTTTCTAAAAAATGCATCAAAAACTGCAATAGTATCTTTCATTCCACTTTCAAAATATCCATAAGCCATAGTAAATTCATAAAAATCACTTAGCATGGATAAATTTCTTCTTTCTTTCATACTTTCCTTCCTTATAATTATTAATCTTCCATTTTTAAATCTTGTTTTTATTATACCACTAATAAGTGGTATAGTAATAATAGTTTGCTTATTTTATAAACAAAAGGAGTATATAAAAATGTATATTTTTGATATAGATGGAACCTTGCTTTATACAATTGATTCCATTGCATATAATATCAACCAAACTTTAAAAGCCTATGGGCTAAAGGAAGTTCTAACAGATAAAATAAGGGAATTTGTTGGAAATGGCCCGAAAGTTTTGATTGAAAAAACTCTTGATTATATTGGATTTGAAAAATCTGAAAAAAGAGAAGAAATTTTAAATTCATACAACAAAAGATATGATGATAACCCATCCTATCTTACAAAACCTTATGACGGGATAGTAGAAGAGCTTGAAAAAATCAAAAAAAGAGGGGAGCTCTTGGTAGCTTTTTCTAACAAACCAGATTCTACTTGCAAAAAAGTCATAGGAGATGTTTTTGGCGAAGGATATTTTGATTTTATTTTAGGCTATAGGGAAGATATAGAAAGAAAACCTTCCCCTGAAGGCATGTATATAATAAAAGAAAGATTTGGGGTCGATTTTTCAGATATTATTTATTTTGGAGATAGCGAAGTTGACATGAAATGTGGAAAAAATGCTGGAGTATTTACTGTAGGATGTTCTTGGGGTTTTAGAGATAGAAAAATTTTGGAAGATTTAAAACCTGATTCTATAATAGATAAGCCAAGTGAAATTTCAAAAATAAGGAGAGTATAATGGCAAATTTATCAGTATTTGATATTATCGGACCTGTAATGATTGGTCCATCATCATCCCATACTGCTGGGGCAAATAGGATTGCAAAAATTGCAAGAGATTTGGGAGGGGAAGGATTTACAAAAGTAGATTTTTACCTTCACGGATCATTTGCAAAAACTTACCAAGGTCACGGAACAGATAGGGCTTTGGTTGGAGGAGTTCTAGGTTTTGGACCTGAAGATGAAAGGTTAAGAGATTCATTTGAAATAGCTGATAAGGCTGGAATAACTTATAATTTTATTCCACAAGATATGGGAGATGTTCATCCTAACACAGTAAAAATAATTCTTCATTATCCTGATGGCCACGAATTTAAATTAAGAGGCTCATCAATTGGTGGTGGAAATATTATGATAAATCAAATTATGGATAATGATGTAGAATATAATGGTAAAAATCCTACAATTATTTGCACCTATCCTGAACAAAAGGGAATGATTGCTTTTATTTCAAATGTTTTGTTTGACCACAATTATAATATTAAAAATATGAAAACCATGCACAAGGGTGGAATAATTATGCTAATTGTAGAATTAGACCAAGACTTGGAAGAGGATGTCTACAAGGAAATTGAAGCTGGTAAGAATTTTGAATTTATAAAATATTTGGGGTAAGTTATGAAAACAACAATGGAATATATTAAAAATAGGATAAAAGAAGAAAATAAGGAAGTTTGGGAAATTGCTCTTGAAGATGAGATGGACCTAACAGGAAAATCCAAAGAAGAGGTTTTTGCCTTATTGCAAAAATCACTTGATGTTATGAAAGAATCTTCAAAGAAGGCTCTTGATAAAAAGTTAATGTCAATGACAAAAATGACTGGTGGAAATGCAAAATCAATGAATAATTATTTCCTATCAGAAGATACAATAATGGGAGATTTGCCAACAAAGGCTATGGCTATGGCTTTTTCTACATCAGAAGTTAATGCTTCAATGGGAAAAATCGTAGCAAGTCCAACAGCAGGCTCTGCAGGAATTGTTCCAGCAAGTTTAATGGCTATGCGTGAAAAATACGGCTATTCTGATGAAGAGTTGATAAAAGCTATGCTTGTTGCAACAGAATTTGGGCAAATTATTGCTGACAATGCAACTTTTGCAGGAGCTGAGGGCGGATGCCAAGCTGAATGTGGATCTGCTGCAGCTATGTGTGCAGCTGCGATTTGTTATTTAAGAGGGGCTGATATAAATGTGATGGAAGATGCAGCTTCAATTGCACTTTTATCAATCATGGGCCTTGTTTGTGATCCTATTGGAGGAATGGTAGAATTTCCTTGCAATATTAGAAATGCATCAGGGGTTATAAATGCTCTTTCTGCAGCTGATATGGCGATTGCAGGAGTAAAAGTTTTGGTAACATTTGATGAAACAGTAGATGCCTTAAAAGAAGTAGGCGATGCTCTTCCTGCAAGTTTAAGAGAAACTGGAGATGGGGGAGTTGCAGCTTGTCCATCAGCTATAAGACTTAAGAAAAAATATATTGACAAAGAAGAAGTATAAAATGATTTCCTAGGAAAAGTATTGTAATTTCAATACTTTTCCTTATTTTTTTGCTTGTAAATTTAAAAAAACTTGGTATACTAACTTTGTTAGAAAGGAAATTTATGAAAGTTAGAATTGATGAAAGATTAGAAGATGCTCAAATGATTAAGTCTTGGGCGAAATTTTTGAAAGCCAAAAAAATTATTATAGCCAATGATGAAATCGAAAAAATGGATTTAGAAAAAGAAATCATAAGGATGAGTCTTGACCATATAAGAGTTGACTTTATCCAAGTTGAAAAATTAAAAGATAAGCTAGAAAATGAAGACAATAAGGAAAGCTTAATTTTTGTAAAGAAGCCAGAAGATTTAAAAAGTTTAGAAGATGATAAGATAAGTTCAATTGAGCTTGGTTTTATGGCCTTTAAGGAAGGTTTCAAACTTTTAAGTGAAAATTGTTATGTCTGCCCAAAAGATTTGAAATTTTTTAAAGAAATTATGGGCAAGGGCATAGATATTTTCATGCAAGATAACCCTTATTCTACAAAAAAGAATATAAATTATTTTATTTAAAAAGCTATTTTACCAAAAAAGTAAAATAGCTTTTTTATTTTTTATCTTCCTCATCTTTTTCATCTTTTAAATTAAATTTTTTTCTCATATGATATCTTAATATTGATAATAAAAGGATAAAATATAGGATGGTAAAAAGAATTAGAAGGATTACGCATATATTTCTTCTTACTTTAAAATATAAAATTATGGGATAGATTATGCCAAATAAGATTATTCCAAGAATCATTGAAAGATTTCCCGCAAAATTATTGCCGTATTCCCAACATTCTTTGTTGTAGCAAACTTCCCAAATATGAAAGCCTACTCTCATTTTTGGATAGGATGTGTGAAATTTTTTGAAAAATATTCCTACATATATTGAAAAGAATAGTAAAAGCACATCACCAACTATTAAATTTCCCAACTAATCACCCTTTCTTTTAATTAATAGATTTAGTTAAAATATACCCCAAATTATGAAAATTGAAAAAATATAGGTTTTTGCATACAATATTAATAGAGTTTTTACTTTTAAAAATAAAGTTAAGAGGTTATTTTATGAAAATTTTAATTACATCTGACTGGTATTATCCGGTTGTAAATGGTGTAGTAAGATCAATTTTAAATTTAAAATCCTATCTTGAAGGTCGTGGTTTTGATGTGAGGGTTTTGACCCTATCAAATTCTACTGAAAGTTATAAAAAAGATAAGGTTTATTACATAGGAAGTCTAGGTGCTGGAAAAATTTATCCTGAGGCAAGAATTTCAGCAACATTGAGAAATAAATTTATCAAAGAAATTAAGGATTGGAAACCTGATATTGTCCATTCTCAGTGTGAATTTTCAACTTTTATGATGGCAACAAAAATTGCCAAAAAAGCATCTTGCCCAATAATTCACACCTACCACACTATTTATGAAGATTACACCCATTATTTTTCCCCATCAAAAAAGGTAGGTAAGAAGGTCATTTCGGTATTTTCTAAGGCTATAGCTGATAGGACAGATTATATTATTGCTCCAAGCAAAAAAACTTTGGAGATTTTAAAATCATATGATATTGAAGATGAAAAAATACAAATAATTCCAACTGGGATAGAAATGCCTGAAAGATTGGATGATAAATATAAACTTAGGGATTATTATGGTTTTGATAAAAACGATAAGATAATTTTATATTTGGGAAGGCTTGCTGAGGAGAAGAATATTGAGGAGCTTATTGATTATTATGGAAAGCTCAATATGGAAAAGTTAAAATTTATCCTTGTAGGAGGAGGTCCCTACCTTGGCCATTTGAAAAAATATAGTGAAAAAATTGATAAGAGAATTTATTTTGCAGGCATGGTTAGGCCAGAAGAGGTAAATAATTATTATAGGATGGCAGATGCCTTTGTTTCTGCAAGCAAGTCTGAAACTCAAGGTCTTACCTACTATGAGGCCATGAGCAATGGGACTTTGGCAATTTGCAGGAAAGATTTGTGTCTTGACCATGTAATAATTGATGGTTTTAATGGCTACCAATATAAAGATTTTTCCGATTTTGAAAAATTTTTGCAAATTATTTTTTTGGATGATAAAAAAAGAGAAGAATTATCTAAAAATGCTAGGTCTTATGCTCTTGAGAATTTTTCTATTGATTCATTTGGGAAAAAATGTGAAAAACTTTATAAAAAAGCCCTGGAAAGAGATGTTAGATGAAAATTCTTATTTATAACGAAGATTATCAAACAGTAAAAGAATCCGGAGTTGGTAAGGCCATTGACCACCAAAAAAAAGCCCTAGAGCTTGCGGGAGTTCCTTATACCTTAAATTCTAAGGATGATTATGATATTTGCCACATTAATACAGTTTTTCCAAAATCTGCATCATTTGCAAAAAAGGCAGAAAGAGCTGGGAAAAAAGTAGTCTATCATGGCCATTCTACAGAAGAAGATTTTAGAAATTCCTTTATTTTTTCAAATCAACTTGCTCCTTTTTTTAAAAAATGGTTGATTTATTGCTATAAAAAGGGAGATTTGATCCTAACTCCAACTGCATATTCCAAAAAAATTTTAGAATCCTATAAGATGGATAGGAAAATTGAGGTTGTATCAAATGGAATAGATTTGGACTTTTGGAAGGAAGCTAAAAATGACAGGGAAAATTTTTACCAAAGATATGGTCTAGATGAAAATAAAAAATCAATAATTTCTGTCGGCCTTTTTATAGAAAGAAAGGGCATATTGGACTTTGTTGACCTTGCCAAAAGACTACCCCAATATGAATTTGTTTGGTTTGGAGAATTGAATTTAAAGCTTGTTCCAGAAAAAGTAAGAAGGGCTGTCCAAAGTGATTTAAAAAATTTACATTTTCCAGGCTATGTCAACCAAAATTTATTAAGGGAGGCTTACTCTGGATCAGACCTTTATATTTTTCCAACCTTCGAAGAAACTGAGGGGATTGTCCTTCTTGAGGCCCTTGCCACAAAGGCTGATATTATAATAAGGGATATTGAAATTTATAAAAATTTAAAAGAAGGGGAAAATATCTATAAGGCCAAAGACTTTGATGAATTTTATGAAAAAATAAAATTGATAATGGAGGGAGATCTTCCATCTCTAAAAGAGAAGGCCTACCTTATAGCTTACGAAAAATCCCTAGAAAATGTTGGTAAGAAACTTAAAAAATTTATGAAGAACTTTTAGAAAGAGATGAAAAATGAGAAGTTTATTAAAATTTATTGTCTATGCCCTAATAATTATCTTTATACCAAGTTTTATAATGATGTTTGTTACAAGTATGGGCTTTGACAATATTTACTTGGTACTTTTGGGTCAAATTCTTATTTTTATTATATTGATGGGCTCATATTTTCTAACAAGAAAAAATATAGTTAAGTATGAAAATGAGACCTTAAAATTAATAGAATATGAAGATGATATAGAAAAATTAAAAGATTTGAGAGAAAAAAGAATATCCTACAAGTCCAAGGCTAATATTAGTAAAAAAATTATTGACCTTTCCTATTCAAAAGAAGAGCTTTCTAAGCTTAGAAAATACTCTTCAACTTATGATGATTGGATATTTTATTATGCAAGTTTGATAAAAAATGAAAGAGATGATAGGGAGATTTATAAGAAAAAGAGGGATAATTTTATAAAAAGATATAAAAATAGGCACTTTATTTTCTTAGATTATGCAGAAAACATGAGAACATCCATAAAATGGATAATAATATTTTTGGTATTTTCTTTAATATCCTACCTAAATCCATATAAATTTATAAAAAATCCAAACCTATATACCATGGCTCTTTTACTAAACTTTACCTTAAATTTTGGACTTATGGTAAATACAGTAATATGGATAATAAGAAGCTTAAAAAGTTATTGGGCAAGAAAAATAATTTAGACAAAAGATTTTCTTTTGTCTTTTTTTATTTATAAATTTAAGATAAATCAATTTCAAAAACAAGGTTATTAAAATGAGATATTAATTTAATTAATAAAATAAATCAAAATATTAAAAATATTAAAAGAAAACTTTACAAATATTAAAATGGTGGTATACTAAAAATATAAAAGGAGGCTGGCTTTGATTAATAAATGTCCTAATTGTGGTGATGATTTAATTATCACATCTTATAAATGTAAGTCATGTTTGACAGAAGTTAGTGGAGAGTTTGAAATGGATAAGTTTCAAAGACTCGACCTTGAGGATTTGGAATTTGTGGAGCTTTTTTTACAAAAGCGTGGAAGTATAAAAGATGTTGGTGAGAGTTTAGGAATTTCTTATCCAACTGTTAGAAATAGAATTGACAAGATTGTAAAAAAACTTGGTGGAAAGATAGATAAAAAAGAATCTAGAATTGATATTTTGAATATGGTCGACAAGGGAGAGATTACTCCAGACCAAGCAAGTGAACTTTTAAAGGAGTTAAAAGATGAATGAAGAAAAGAAAATGATTTTAGATATGTTAAAAGAAGGAAAAATTACAGTTGAACAAGCAAGCGATCTTTTGGAAGCTGTAGGCAAAGATAAATCAAAAAACAATGATGAAAGTTTTGTTAATAAATTATCTACTTCTTTTGAAAAAATTATGAAAAAAACTAGCGAAACTATTTCGAATTTCGACTTTGATTTTGACTTAGATAGTGTAAGTATTCCAAATATTTACCATATCAATTCTCAAAAATCTGAAAATCAAACAAAAATAGATGATGATATCAATGAAATTGAAATTGATGTGACAAATGCTTCTTTTGAAATTGAAAGAGCTCAAGAAAATCATATCTTGGTTGAACAAAAAGTTTATTATAAAAACAAGGAAGATATGGACAAGGAATATCTAAACATCGAAGTTGTTGATGATAAACTTATTATCAATACAAAAGAAGAATATAAGTTTTTGGATGCTAGTGCAAATGTAAAATTATATTTGGGAAAAAATCTTTACGATAAGATTGATGTAAATATTGTAAATGGTCAAGTTGAACTATGCGATGTTGATTTTAAAGAAAATAATATGGAATCAATAAATGCAAGACTTACTGTAATTAATTCTGCAGGAAATATTGACCTTAAAAACACAAATGGAAGAATTGAAATTAGAAATACAAATGGAGATGTCGAAGTTTCTAATGTAAATGGTTCAGTTTATCTTACAAATGTAAGCGGATCAAAGGCTGATATCAATTTAGTTAATGGATCTATCAGGGTAGATGGTTTAAATATAGAAGATATAAATCTTTCATCAAAATCAGGTTCAATTAGAATTTACAAAATTATCGATAGTAAAGAAATAAATATTGATACAAAATTTGGTTCAGTTGTTGTTGATACAAACGAATTTGGAAAAAATATCAAAGCCCTAATCAAAGCTTCTTCCTATTCAATAGCTGACAAATTTAAAAATAAATTACAAAAAGAAAATGGCTACCAAGTTTCTACAAATCCAGAAGAAAACGACCTAAACATAGATGTAAAATCAGGTTTTGGTAGGGTAAGCATTAGATAAGAAAAAAATTATAGCCTTAGGATTTTTCCTAAGGCTATTTTTTGTGGAAAAAAATATATAGCAAAGACATATCTCATAGCGTAAACAAAGTATGAATTTAGATAATATTTATTTTGAAATAAAAATTAAGTTAAGTACCATCTCGACTAAGTGAGTGAAACGAACGCATGGAGAGATCTCTTGAGATTTCTCGACTCACTACGTTCGCTCGAAATGGGTGAAAATATACTTTGTCAACAGCCTGAGATATGCCAAAGACATATATTTTTAATGTAAGTTTAAAACTTCAATTTAGCCTAATCTTTCGGAAAATTACTATTTTGTAATAAGATAAGGCTAAATTTTTCTATTTGTTTTGAGGGATTTCAACAAATATTTCAAAGAAAAAATAAAATATTTATTAAGGAAGAGATAAGCTTGTGGCTTAAATTATTTATTTTATCCTTTCTTTCACATAAATAATAAGATAGCTTTGTTTTGAAATTTAAAAAATTTGTAAAGATTGAGTAATATTTAAAAAGGGCTTTACAAAATAAAAATAGTATATAATTGTATTAAGAAAGTGATACAATAATACAAAGGTACAA
>NZ_ABXA01000008.1 GCF_000173355.1 Anaerococcus hydrogenalis DSM 7454 | reverse complement strand
GGAAGAGGAACAGTAGCAACAGGAAGAGTAGAAAGAGGAACACTAAAACTTGGATCTACAGTAGAAATAGTTGGACTAACAGACAAAACAAGAGAAGTAGTAGTAACAGGAATAGAAATGTTCCACAAATCACTTGAAACAACAGAATCAGGAGATAACTGTGCGTTACTATTAAGAGGAGTACAAAGAAACGAAATCCAAAGAGGACAAGTAATAGCAGAACCAGGTTCAGTACACCCACACACAGAATTTGAAGGACAAGTATACGTACTAACAAAAGAAGAAGGTGGACGTCATACACCATTCTTCTCAGGCTATAGACCACAATTCTTCTTCAGAACAACAGATGTAACAGGTGACATCCAATTAGAAGAAGGAACAGAAATGGTAATGCCAGGAGACAACGCAAAATTCATAATCAAACTACAAAACCAATCGCTCTTGAAGAAGGATTAAGATTCGCAGTAAGAGAAGGTGGAAGAACAGTTGCTTCAGGAGTTGTTTCTAAAGTTATAGCTTAATTAGCTTAAATTTGAAATAAAATAAAATTTAAAAGGCGGGGATAACCCGTCTTTTTTTAAAATATTTTTTAATTAAATTTTTAAAGGATATGAAATGAAAGAAAAAATAAATAACTTTAAGGAAATTTTTAAGAAAATATTTTTGATATCTGTTTTAATACTTGTAATTATTCAGTTTAGAAAAATTTCTAAAGAAATAAAAGTAGAAGATATAAAATATATTTTTAAAAATTTATCTATTTTTATCATAATTCTTATGGGAATTTATGGAATTTTTGCTAATATTCCTGCAAGCTTGTATGACTTTGTTTTAAATGATGAGCTTGGTAATGATTATGAGAAAAAATATATTGCAGAAACTGGATTTTGTATAAATAATTTTAATGATTTATTAGGACTAGGTGGATTTATTTCTATTGGCCTAAGGACTGCCTTTTATGGTAAGGGTCATGAACCAAGTAAACTTGTTAAAAAAATTATCGAGTTGTTGGTATTTTTGCCTTGTGGCTTGTCATTTTTTTCAATCTTGTCATTAATATCTCTTTGTTTTCATACAAATCCTGTTTTGGAAAGGTATATGATTTTGCTGATAGGGGCAAGCTTGTACATTCCTATAGTTTTTGGACTTTCTTTTTTTGGAAAAATTAAGTTTAAGAAGAAAAATCAAATTAAAATATTTATAATTTCAATTGCTGAATGGTTTGGAGTTATGAGTGCTTTCGTAGTAATTGGATATCTTATGGGTATAAAATTTGATTTGATTACTCTTTCTACCCTTGTAGTAGCTGCAAATATAGTAGGTTATATTTCCATGATTCCAGGTGCTATTGGGTCTTTTGATTTGATTATTTTACTTGCTTTAAAAAGTCAAGGAATTGATCAAGAATTAGCCCTGTCATGGATTTTACTTTATAGGTTGGCTTATTATATTATTCCATTTTGCCTAGCATTTGTATTTTTTAGTAAAAATTTTACTAAGGCTTTTCAATTTAAAGAGGCTGGTTTCTTAAAAAGACTATTTAAAAATATTACTGTGCTGTTTAATACTTTTATGATGTATATTTTTGGTCTTTTCATGATTTTAGCGGCAACCTTACCTGATAAGGCATATGGGGGAGGCCTTCTTACAAAATTAAATCCAATTAGGGCTTCGGCAATTTATCAATTTCCATCTATACTTTTTGGTTTTATTTTTATAATTATGGCAAGGGCCTACATCTCAAGACAAAAAAAATCTTATATTTTAAATATTGTTATTTTAAGTCTTGTATTTTTATATACTTATATAACTGGATATAGCCTAAGTACTTTAATTTATATTGTCATAATGTTTGTAATGAATTTAATAACAAAAGATGAGCTCCATACTAAACAATTTATTTATGCTAGTGAGGATAGGTTTGTCGATTTACTTTTGGCAAATTTTATGCTTATTGTTTATGTAGGAAAAATTTTAAAACATGGATCAATCATTGATGTAAATATTAATGAGGCTAATGATTTTATATTAATTCCTTTTGAGTATAATTTTGTTTCAATTATAGTAACTATTTCTATAATTTATTTTTTGTCTTATCTTTTGATAAGATTCTTACAAGGACAAAGAATAAAAGTTGGGGAGAAATTTGATCGTGATAGGTATTTGTCTTTACTTGAAAGTCAGGGTGGATCTAAGGAAGCTTTTTTGGCATTTTTGGATGATAAGGACTTGTTTTGGTTGAGAAAAGATGGGCTTGATTTAGCTTGCCTTCAAATTAAAACAATAGCTGATAAGGTTGTAGTTATGGGAGATCCTATTGGAAATGAAGAGCATTTTGATGAACTTTTGGATGAATTTATCAACCAGGCAGATGATTTAGGCTACAATATTGTCTTTTATGAGATTAATAAGGAAATAACTATGAAAGTCCACGAATATGGATTTAATTTCATGAAATTTGGTGAAAGTGCCAATGTAAACCTAGAAGAGTTTAACCTTGATGGTAAGAAAAAGAAAAATCTTAGAAAAACCATTAATAAGATAGACAGGGATGGGTATAAATTTGAAGTTATGGAAAAGCCTTTTGATGGAAAAACAATTAAAAGATTACAAGAAATTTCAAATTCATGGCTAGGTGAAGGAAAAGAGAAGGGATTTTCCTTAGGATTTTTTGATAGGAATTATTTAAATACTGGAGATATAGCTGTGGTTAAAAATCCTGATGGAAAAATTATTGCCTTTGCAAATCTTTGTCCAATTTATTATAAAAATTGGGCAACTGTTGACCTTATGCGTTATGATGATAAGGTGGATGGCTTGATGGATTATCTTTTTATCAATATTTTTACCTATTTGAAGGAAAATAATATAAAATATTTTGATCTTGGCATGGCTCCACTTGCAAATGTTGGAGTTATGAGACATTCCTTTTTGCAAGAAAAAATGGTTTATATGATTTTTAAGCTAGGAGATCATTTTTATTCTTTTGAGGGCTTAAAAGCTTATAAGGATAAGTATGCAAGTTTTTGGGAAGAAAGATATCTTTCTTATTCAAGAGGTTCATCTTTGATTTTTTCTGCTTTGACTTTATTTTATGTTATCAATAAAAAATAAAATAAATTTCACAATTGCCATACTTTTTTAGGGTAATATAAATTAAAAGCTAAAGCTTGGATAAAAAAATTTGTAAAATAATTTGAAAAAATCAAGAAAAAGAATGGCTATACCTTAAAGCACAAGAATAGTTTTGTGAATATAAAAATAAATACAAAGAAAGAAACTATAAAGATTAAAAATAACTACTCCTATGAGAAAAAGTTGAAAATCAAGGATTTAGTTAAGGATTTTGATATAGGAAAAATAGAATCTTTTTTGGAAGAAAAAAGAAAAAGGCAAGAGTATAATTATAAGATGATGAATACATAAGATTCTTTTGAACAATCTTATGTTCATACATCAGTTGAAATCCTAGCAGATGATAAAAAAGATATGGATACTGACAGGAAAGAAAAAAATAAAGATAAGAAGGAGAAATATATGGACAATCCAATTGTTACATTTGAAATGGAAGATGGAAAAGTATTTAAGGCTGAATTATATCCTGAAATTGCCCCAAACACTGTAAATAATTTTATTTCACTGATAAAAAATAATTTTTATGATGGGCTTATTTTCCATAGAATAATAAAAAATTTCATGATCCAAGGAGGAGATCCTGAAGGAAGTGGTATGGGTGGCCCTGGCTATGCTATAAAGGGAGAATTCTCATCAAATGGTTTTGAAAATAATTTAGCCCATGATAAGGGGGTTTTATCAATGGCAAGATCATTTATGCCAGATTCTGCAGGAAGCCAATTTTTTATAATGCACAAAAAAAGTCCACACCTTGATGGGGAATATGCAGGTTTTGGAAAAATAATAGAAGGAATAGAAGAAATCGACAAAATTGCGAATGTAAAAACAGATTATAATGATAAACCACTTGAAGATGTAAGAATAAAAAAAGTTACAGTTGATACAAAGGGTGTTGATTATCCTGAAGTTGAAAAAATGTAAATTAAAGGCAGATTTTATCTGTCTTTTTTTATTTATAAAATATGGTATAATTAGATTCGTATTTTGAAAATAAATTTATAGGAGGTCTTATGACTTTTAATGACGTTATGGCGGCCTTGGGGGTAGTAATTAATGGAATCCCTCAAGCTTTGTTGGCACTATCTGTTGGATTTGCTGCATTTCCAACAGCACTAGGATTTGCTGTGGGAGTAATTGCTTGTACGCTTTTACATTCACCAATTCCAATTTCTATGCAAGCAGAAACTATTGCCCTTGCAGGATCTTATGGAGAAAATATTTCTGAAAGATTATCAGTAGTATTTTGGGCAGGAATTATTATGTCCATTCTTGGTCTTACTGGAAGTCTTAATTTTATTGTTGATTTGGCAGGAGTTTATGTATTAAATGGAATGATGGCAGGAGTTGGTTTAATTCTTGCAAAAATTGCTATTGATGGACTAAAACTTGAAACAAAAATGGTTAGTTTAATTTCAATTATAAGTGCATTAATAACTTATTTTGTTTCTGGAAGAAATCTTGTTTATACAATTATAATTTCTGTAGTGATTTCTTCTATTTATGCAAATATAATGAAAATGGAAATAGGTAAGGATATAAAAAAAGAAGAG
Organism: Anaerococcus hydrogenalis DSM 7454; assembly: GCF_000173355.1. Taxonomy (GTDB): domain Bacteria; phylum Bacillota; class Clostridia; order Tissierellales; family Peptoniphilaceae; genus Anaerococcus; species Anaerococcus hydrogenalis. The sequence goes on along the minus strand of NZ_ABXA01000008.1, from coordinate 1,172 downwards.
AGAAAACTTTCTGTAAAAAAACCTATTTTAAACAAAAAAGTTATAAGAGGGGCCCTATCATTAGCTTGTCTTACAATTGGAGCTAATATTGCTTTTGGAAATATTACAGCATCTCTTGGAGATGGAAATTTAACAGCAAATATTGACCACTTAACAATTTATTCTGGCCTTGCTGATTCTGTTTCTTCTCTTTTTGGTGGAGCACCAGTTGAAGCAATAATTTCTGCAACAGGGGCTAGTGATAATCCTGTAAATTCTGGAGTTTTGATGATGGCAATTCTTGGGGTAATTATGTTTATGGGTCTTTTACCAAAACTTGGAAAATTTGTTCCAGGAGAGTCAATCCATGGATTTTTATTTGTACTAGGTGCTCTTGTAACTGTTCCTACAAATGCAAATCTTGCTTTTGCAGCTGGTGGTGATACAATACTAGTTGCAGGGATTGCTATGGCTACAACAGCAGCAAGCGATCCATTTATGGGACTTGTGGCAGGAGTAATACTCAAATTTATAATATTATAGGAGTTTTTAATGGATTATTACAAATTAGAAGTATGTGGACTTAAAAGAGATTTGCCAATTATACAAATATCAGATAATTTAAAAATTGCATCTTTTGTATTGTTGGGAGATGCAGAACTTGCAGAAAAAGCAGGAATAGAGCTAAGCAAAAAGGTGGATGCTGATATAATTCTTACAGCAGAAGCAAAGGGAATTTCCCTTGCCCATGAGATTGCAAAAAATATAGGAGAAAAATCATTTGTAGTTGCAAGAAAGTCTGAGAAATCCTATATGAATCATCCTATTAATGTAGAAGTAAATTCTATAACAACAAAAAACACCCAAAAATTATATTTGGACTCAAAAGATGTAGAAAAAGTTAAAGGAAAAAATAGCCCTAGTTGATGATGTAATTTCAACTGGAGAATCTATGAATGCCCTAGAAAGTTTAGTAAAAAAAGCAGGAGGAGAAGTTGTACAAAAACTTGCAATTCTTGCAGAAGGGGACGCAGCAAATAGGGATGATATAATATTTTTAGAAAAACTTCCTATTTTTGAAATTTAATTGGTAAAAAAAAANANATATATATTATTATTATTATTATTATTATTATTATTATTATTATATTATATATATATATATATATATATATATATACNATATATATATA
>NZ_ABXA01000009.1 GCF_000173355.1 Anaerococcus hydrogenalis DSM 7454 | reverse complement strand
ATTAGGACTATGATTGCAAGGCCAGAAGTTTTCCTTGTTAGATGAGCCTTTGGGAAGCTTGGATGCCTTTACAAGGATGAATATGCAAGATGAAATTTTAAATTTTAATAGGCAAGAAATAAAAAATTTAAATGATAATGGTAACTCACGACGTAGAAGAAGCTGTCTATATGTCATCTAAAGTTATAATAATGGAGCCAAGACCTGGAAGAGTTAAAGAAATTGTAGATATAGATCTTCCTTATCCTAGAGATAGGACAAGTGATAAATTTATAAATTACAGGAATAAAATTTAAAATTTTAAATTATTAAAGATAAGCTAGCCTAGAATTATTTAGATTCAGAACTTAGACAAACCCTCAAGCACGAACATCTAACTCCAAAAATTGTTGATTTCTAAATTTGAAATTCTAAAATCGCAAACTCGCTAATGCTCGAGCAGTGCGATTTTTAACGAATTTTCAAATTTGAAATCAAATCAATTTTTCGTATGATATTCTTTGCATGAGGATTTGTATACTTTGTCAACAGTCTGAGCCTAAAATTATTTAGGTTAGCTTTTTTTTCTAAAAATTGTATAATCTATGTGATAATCTTTCTAAAAGAAAGGATTTTTATGAATGAATATTTAAATAAAAATAAAAAAATAGCTAGTATAATTTTTGGATTGATAAATGTATCTTTAGCATTTTTATCATCTTATTATTTGATATTTGCATTTTTTATTCCAATTTTTACAGCTATAAAATTGTACGAGATGAATGATAAGAATAAAATGATATTTTTATTCACTTCAGCATTGTTTTCTTCTATTTTTAATATGGAGATATGCTTATACATAATGTTTCCTATGATAATTTTTGGAAACTTCTTGTTTGATTTGATAAAGAAAAATAAGACAGATAAGTATAGCATAAAAACTCTTACTGTAATTTTGTCAGTTTTATCTTTGTCAATAATTGGGTATCTTTACTATAAGTCTGGTATAAATATTGAAAATCTTACAAATGATTTTGAAAAAATAATTACTGGACAAAACATAAAAATTGATAAGGAAATGATAGAAAAAAGTTTAAAAACAATTCCATCATTTGTTGTTATTTTTTCACTAATTTATAGTATTATATCCTTGAAATTAGTTAGAAACTACTTGAATTTTAAATATGAAAAAATAAGAGATTTAAGAAAAATTAATACCATAAGGCTTGTTCCAAAAGATTTAAGTCTTATATTTGGATTTTTAATCCTAGCTGTAATTGTTTGTAAGTTATTAAAAACTTCAAACGAATTTATAATCTTAAATACAATAGTAACTTTAAAATCAATATTTGTCTTAAATGGGGCATTATTGATAGATTATTTTATTTCATTTAGGAGAAATAAAGTTTCAAAATTTTTAAATTACCTATTTATATTTTTACTATTTGCCTATATATCTGAGGCTATAGCCTTGGTTGGCATAATAGATGTGTTTATTAATTTAAGGAAAAAAGTGAGGTAGCATGAAAGAAAAATTAAAATATTTTACTAGAGAAAATTATATATTTATCCTAGCCCTACCCCTTCTTATATCTATAATTTTGTTTTTTTATGAAAAAATATTTGCAACTATAGGTCTTATCCTTGTGGCTTTACTGTATTTTTACATAAAAAAGATAGATGAGAATAATGAAGATTTCTTCCAAGCCTATATAGACGAGATGGATTATTCATTTGATGAAATTACAAAAAATGTAGTTTTTCAAATACCATTTCCAATTGTAATTTTGGAAGAGGGAAAAACAATAAAGTGGCACAATTCAAATTTTAAGGAACTTTTTGAAGCCAAAAATTTGATAGGAAAAAGCATTAATAGTTTTGTCCCAGATTTTAATGATATAGATTTTACAAAAGAATCTGATAAGGCTATAAGCGTAAATATATATGATAAGGTCTATGAGTTTTATTACTCTACAATAAAAAGAGAAAAATATGGTAAGGAACTGACCTTTGTATATGGAATTGATAATACAAGTGATGAAAATATTAAAAAAATATTTAAAGACCGCAGACTTGTAGTTCTTTCAATGTATATAGATAATTATGATGATTTAAGACAATCAACAAAAGCAAGTGATAGGTCATCGCTTACAGGTGAAATTGATAAAATTATAATGAATTATTTTGAACAATATGGAGCCATGGTTAGAAAATATGAAAATGATAGGTACATGGTAATGATTCATTATGACGATTATGTAAAAATTTATGAAAGTAAATTTAAAATTTTGGATTTGGTTAGGGAAGTTAAAAAAGGTAATTCAATAGAACCAACTTTATCAATAGGAGTAGGCCTTTCTGGATCAAAACCAATAGATATTTATGAAGAATCTAGAGTTTCTATAGATATAGCCTTATCTCGTGGTGGGGACCAAGTTGTAATTAAAGAAGGAGACAATTACGAATATTTTGGAGGAAAATCAAAGGCTACAGAAAAAATTTCCAAAGTAAGAAGTCGTGTAATTTCTCAAGCAATTAAAAGAATGGTTGAAAATTCTTCAAAAGTTTTTGTAATGGGTCACAATAATCCAGATATGGATTCTTTTGGTTCAGCCCTTGGAATGTATGAGGGAATAAAAAGTATTGGAAAAGATTGTTATTTTGTTTTAAATGGAATAAATAAACCAATTGAAAATATTTATAATAGAACTATTGAAGATCTTGAAGGATTTAGGGAAGATATTGTTACAGAAATTAAAGCCTTAGAAATGATGGACCAAGGATCTTTGGTAATTGTTACAGATAATCACAGAAAAAATTCTACTGAAGCTCCTGCTATTCTTGATAAAACTGACCAAATTGTAATAATAGACCATCACAGAAGGGGAAATGATTATATAAGAAATGCAACAATTTCTTATATAGAACCTTACGCATCAAGTGCAAGTGAGCTTGTAACAGAAATTTTAAATTATTTTGATGAATCATTTAAGGCAAGAGTCCCAGTTGCAGAAGCCCTTCTTGCAGGACTTACTGTTGATACGAAAAATTTTGTTTACCAAACTGGAGTTAGGACTTTTGAAGCTGCATCAATTTTAAAAAGATGGGGAGCAGATTCTATAATAATAAAAAGAATGTTTAAAGATGATTTTCAAATAGTAAAATATAAATCAGAGGTAATAGCAGATTCAACTGTTGTAAATGATTTTATAGCCATTGGCCATTTTAATAGGGAAATGGATGGGTCAACCCTTATAGCTAGTCAAGCAGCAGATGATTTGTTAAATATAAAAGGAGTTAGGGCAAGTTTTGTTCTAACAAGATCAAATGATAAAATTCACATATCAGGAAGAAGCTTGGGAGATATTTCTGTTCAATTAATTCTTGAAAGAATTGGTGGAGGAGGCCATCTAACCTCAGCTGCTACCCAACTTGATATGAGTATAGAAGAAGCAGAAATTATGCTTAAAAAAGCAATAAAAGAATACCTTGAGGAGGAATTAGAAGATTATGAAGATAATACTAACTGATGATGTTAAAAAAATTGGAAAAAAAGGCGAAGTAGTAAATGTAAAACAAGGATATTTTAGAAACTTTATTTTACCAAATAATCTTGGAGTAGAAGCAAATAAAGAAAATTTAGCTAAACTTAATGAACACTTAGAAGAATTAAAAAAAGAAGAAGATAAAAACATCAAAGAAGCTAAAGAAAATAAAGAAAAAATTGAAAAAACTGATGTAACAATAATGGTAAAAGCAGGAGAAAATGGTAAATTATTTGGTTCAATTACAAATATGGATATTAAAAAAAGCTCTAGATGAAAAAGGAATTGAAGTAGATAAGAAAAAAATTGACAAGGCTGATATTGATTCTTTAGGATCATATGAAGTTACAATAAAGCTTTACCAACAAATTTCTGCAAAATTAAAAGTGAATGTTGAGGCTGAATAATGGAAGAATCTCTTAGGCAAATGCCTAGTGATATTTCTTCAGAAATGGCCATAATTGGTTGTATACTTAAAAAAAGTGAAACCATAGACCAGGCTATACAATTAGTAAAGCCATATGAGTTTTATGATTCAAGATGCCAAAGAATTTATAAGACTTTAGTAAATATGTATCAAAAAGATATAAAAATAGATGAAGTAAGTCTTATATCAAAATTAAAATCAGAAAACATCTTGACAGAAGTTGGAGGAGAGGAGTTCATTGTAGAAATAACACTCTCCTCATTTTATACTCCAAATATGGACCAATACTGTGAAAATGTCAAAGAAAAAGCCCTTTTAAGAGCCCTAATCACAGCTTGCGATGATATTGTTGGAAAATCTTACGAGCAAAAAAAGGATGCCAAGGAAGTAATAGAGATGGCAGAATCAAGAATTTTTGAAATAAGTCAAAAAAATCTTGATAATGGCCTGGTAAGAGTTTCTGAAACAATGGATGAAACTATAAAACAATTAGAACTTTTAAGTTTAAATGAAGGAAAAATCACTGGAGTTACTACAGGAATTTCAAGTGTTGATGATAAATTATCAGGGCTTCAATCTTCCCAATTAATTTTACTTGCAGCAAGACCTGCTATGGGAAAAACTGCCCTTGGCTTAACAATGGCATGGAATGCAGCAAATGCTGGCAAATCTGTTGCGTTTTTTTCTCTAGAGATGTCAACCTACCAATTAAATCAAAGATTAATTTCAATGGTTTCTATGATTGATCTTGAAAAAATAATTACAGGAAATTTGGAAGCTGATGAATGGATAGAAATTATAAATGCAATCACAAAAATTAAAGAAAAAGAAATTTATGTTGATGAAACTGCAGGAATAACTTTGTCAGAGCTTAGAAGTAAGTGTAAAAGATTAAAGGCTGAAGAAGGTCTTGATTTAATTGTTATTGATTATCTTCAACTTATGACAGGGGAGGGAAGATTTGATAATAGGCAACAAGAAATCGCCCAAATTTCTAGGGGATTAAAATCTTTATCAAAAGAAATAAACTGTCCAGTTTTATCACTTGCCCAATTATCTCGTGAGGCTGACAAAAGATCTGACCACAAACCAATTTTATCAGACCTTCGTGAATCTGGAGCAATCGAGCAAGATGCAGATGTGGTTATGCTTTTATATAGGGAAGATTATTATGACGAAGATGATAATCCAAATGTGGCAAAGGTAATTTTGGCAAAACATAGAAATGGTCCGACAGGACTTATGGAATTATTTTTCCACAAACAATGTACAACATTTAGAGACCTAAGCCACGAAGAAGAATAAGATGAAAATAATTGGAAAAGATGATCATATATATTTAAAAAAATTAGACTTAGACGATGCTTATGATTTAAGAAAATGGGATATGAATGAGGATGAAAGACTCAAAGGCTATAATTATGGAAATTTTTCCCAAATTGATTGTGAAGTTTGGTTTATGAATGTAAATATTTATAGAAAAAGATATTTTGCAGTTAAAAAAATAGAAGATGATTCTTTCATTGCCTTTATTGGCCTTAAAAATTTTAATCCAATTTTAAGAAAAAGTGAATTGGGCATAGTTTTTGATCCTAAATATACTTCAAAAGGATATGGCTACAAGGCTATGAAAATTTTACTTGATTATTATTTTAATGATTTAAAATTCTACCAACTAGACCTTGATGTAAATGATTTTAATAAGAGGGCCTTTAAGCTTTATGAAAAATTAGGATTTAAGAAAACGGGAAAAACTGCAGAAGTTTTTGAAAATCAAGAAATTAATCCAGATGGTGAAAATTTTTTTTATAGAAATGGCAAAGTTTATAGTGTGATTACAAAAATGAGAATAAGAAAAGATGGAAGGTAATAATTTGAAATTTAAAATTCAAAATTTAAGTCTTGATATGGGGGAAACTTCCTTTGAAAATATGTTTTTAAATACATATGTACCCATGGCAGACGGTGATAGCCTAAAAGCTTTTTTGCTAATATACAAGGATTTAAAATCCCTAGGCCAAGTTGATTTAGAAAAAATAAAAAGACAACTTGCCTTTGATGATGAAAAAATGGAAAAAATTATTTCATATTGGACAAATATGGGAGTATTTAGAAAAAAAGATGTGGGAGATGGTGAAGTTTATCTAGAAATAATTTCCCTAAGACAGGCTTATTTTGGAAATTCTAGTGATAATAAGTCTGAATCTACGCTAGATATTTCCAAAAGAAAGTCTGTTATGTTTGACCAAGTTGAAAGAATTATTCAAAGGCAACTTACACCTCAAGATATTAGAAGGATTCATGAAACCTTGGATGAATATAAGCAAGACCCAGAGCTTGTTACAGAAGCCTTTAGGCAGGCTAAAGAAGTAAATAATGTTGATGTAAAATATGTAATGGGATTTTTGAAAACTTGGAGAGACCAAAGTATTTTTTCTTTAAATGATTTAAAAATAAAAGAAGAAAGAGCAAAATTATTAAGGGAAAAATCTCCTAGAAAATACAAAAGTGCCAAGAAAGTTTATAGGTCAAAAAATAAAGATTTTGATGCAAAAGCTTTTGCCCAAAAAGCAAGAGAGGAAAGATTTAGGAGAATTCTTGAAGGAGAGGATAAATAATGAGTCCCAATGACAATATTTCAAGAATAATTGAAAAAAGAAGAATAAGAAATAAGGAAGATCAGGAAAAAAGAAAAAAGAAATCTATGAAAAAATTCCAAGGATGAGGGTGATTGATAATACAATAGCATCTTTGGGAAGAAGGGCTGCAATTGAAGCCCAAAGTGGTAAAAATGTAGATGATTACAAAAATAAGTTAAAAGAGCTTGATAGGGAAAAGGAAGAAATCTTGGTAAAAAATTCCTACCCAAAAGATTATCTTAAAATCCATTATCACTGTGATATTTGCAAGGACACTGGTTTTGTAAATACAGAAACTTGTAGGTGTAGGAAAAAATTAATTATTGAAAGAAAATATTCCCAATCAAATATAAGTAGTCTATTAAAAAGAGAAAATTTTAGGACCTTTAATACAAATTTGTATTCAAAAAATCTCTACAAGGACTATCCTATAAGCCCTTATGAAAATATTATTAGGGTTGGAAAAGATGCCAAAAATTATGTTAATAATTTTGGGAAAGTTTATAAAAACCTATATATTTTCGGGGAAGTTGGAAGAGGTAAAACTTTTTTGATAAACTCTATTGCAAAAGAAATTTTGGATAGGAATTATTCAGTCCTCTACCTTACTGCTACAAAATTATTTTCTTTTATGAATGATTATTTGTATGCTTTTTCTGAAAAAAAACAAGACTTACAAGAATCCTATGATTTGATATTTGACTCAGATCTTTTGATAATCGACGATTTGGGAAGCGAAAATGATAGAAATTCTAATGAAGCAAATCTTTTTGAAATTGTAAATGACAGGATAATTAATAAAAAACCCATAATTTTTTCATCAAATTATTCTGAAGATGAAATAATGGAAGTCTATGGTCCAAGAATTTATTCAAGAATTATTGGATCTAGTGATGTGATGGAAATTTTTGGAGATGATTTAAGACTTTTATTTTAGGAGTTAAATATGCTTTTAGTAGATCGTGAAACCATGCAAAAAATTGATAATTTTGCAATAAATGAGTTAAAAATACCATCTCTTTGTTTAGTTGAAAGGGCAGCTCTTTCTGTGATGGATAATATTAATCTTGATATAAGACAGACTTTTGCAATTGTCGTTTCTTGTGGAAATAACGGGGCAGATGGCCTTGCTCTTGCAAGAAATTTGCTTGCCCTTGGAAAAAATTGTTATATTTATATTGTTGGAAACAAAAATAAGGCTAGCAGAGATTTTATAATTAATTATAATGCTTGTAAAAATCTTACTAAAGAAATTTATTCAATTGAGACAATTGAGGATATGGATTTTTTAAGAGAAAATCTTGATAAGGTTAATACAATTATTGATGGGATTTTTGGTACTGGCTTAAACAGGCCTGTTTCAGGAATTTATGCAAATATTATTGATTTGATAAATGAGAAAAATATTTATACAATTTCAATTGATTTGCCATCTGGTTTTGATGCAAATGGCATAAATAATTATGGGTCTTATGTTGATAGTGATTTAATTGTTTGTATGCAAATTTTTAAAAAGGGTCTTTATGAAGATAGATATTTTAGGGATAAGACTGTTGTTTGCGATATAGGCCTTCCTAAAATTGCAATTGAAAAATTTACAGAAATTTGAAAAAAAATAAAATGAAAGTATATTATAGATAATTGAATAGAGCTGTGATGAGAAGTAGTAGTTAAAAATAGCCTTTAGAGAGAAGATGGTTGGTGAAAATCTTTGGTGAAAGTTAATGAATCCGTCTTTGAGCTTATAAATTAAAGTGAATGAATTTATTTCATTAAATTGGGTGGTACCGCGATAATCTCGTCCCTTTTGGGAGGAGATTTTTTTTATTTTTAAATTTAGGAGGAAATATGTTAGATATAAAATTTGTGAGAGAAAATCCAGAACTTGTTAAGGAAAATATTAAGAAAAAATTCCAAGATGAAAAATTAGTTTTGGTTGATGAGGTTATTGAACTTGATCAAAAATTAAGGGATGTAAAAACTGAGGGAGACAATTTAAGGGCAAAAAGAAATAAAACTTCAAAACAAATCGGTGCTCTTATGGGTCAAGGAAAAAAAGATGAAGCTGAAGAAGTTAAAAAAGAAGTAGGCGATATTAATGATAGACTTGTTCAAATTGAAGAAGATACTAGAAAATTCCAAGACCAATTAAAAGAAAAAATGCAAGTTATCCCACAAATGATTGATGATTCAGTTCCAATAGGAAAAGATGACAGCGAAAATGTAGAAATTGAAAGATTTGGCGAAAATGTAACTCCAGATTATGAAGTACCTTACCATGTTGACATTATGGAAAGTTTTAATGGAATTGATTTAGATTCTGCAAGAGACACATCAGGGGCTGGTTTTTATTATTTAAAAGGGGATATAGCAAGACTTCATTCAGCAATTCTTTCTTATGCAAGAGATTTTATGATTGACAAGGGATATGAATACCACATTCCTCCATTTATGATTAGATCTGACGTTGTTACAGGTGTAATGAGCTTTGCTGAAATGGAAGATATGATGTATAAAATCGAAGGCGAAGACTTATATTTAATAGGAACAAGTGAACACTCAATGATTGGTAAATTTATAAATTCAATCAATGAAGAAAGCGATATGCCATTAAAAATGACTTCTTATTCACCATGTTTTAGAAAAGAAGTTGGAGCTCATGGAATTGAAGAACGTGGAGTTTATAGAATCCACCAATTTGAAAAACAAGAAATGGTTATAATTTGTAAACCAGAAGATTCAAAGAAATTTTATGATGAATTATGGCAAAATACTGTAGAATTTTTCAGATCTTTAGAAATTCCTGTAAGAACACTAGAATGTTGTTCTGGAGATTTGGCAGATTTAAAAGTAAAATCTTGTGATGTTGAAGCATGGAGTCCAAGACAAGGAAAATATTTTGAAGTAGGTTCTTGTTCAAATCTTGGAGATGCTCAAGCAAGAAGACTTAAAATAAGATTAAGAGGCGAAAAAGGAAATTATTTTGCTCATACCTTAAATAATACAGTAGTAGCTCCTCCAAGAATGTTAATTGCATTTTTAGAAAACCTACTACAAGAAGACGGATCAGTAAAAATTCCTCAACCATTACAAATGTACATGGGTGGAATGGAAAAACTTGTCCCAAAAAATAAATAAAAATTAAAAAACTCATTAATAAACTCATTAATAAACATACAAAAAATCCTAGCTTAATTGCTTTAGGAAGTTTTAATTTTAATTTAATTTTTTTTAA
>NZ_ABXA01000010.1 GCF_000173355.1 Anaerococcus hydrogenalis DSM 7454 | reverse complement strand
GAAATATATAGACAATTAAGAAAAGACATAGGCAGCATACTTCGAGAATTAATGCTCAAGAAAAGGGATAAACCATAATAGAAGCAGAGTTATGTCCAGATCATATCCATATGCTGGTAGAAATACCACCAAAGTACTCAATATCACAAATAATGGGATATTTAAAAGGAAAAAGTTCACTGATAATATTCGATAGACACGCAAACCTAAAATATAAATATGGCAACAGACACTTTTGGTGTAGAGGATATTATGTAGATACAGTAGGAAGAAATGAAAAGAAATAAAAGAATATATACAAAATCAATTAAAAGAAGATTATTACACTGACCAAATAAGTATAAAAGAATACTATGACCCGTTTACGGGAGAGTCAGTAAATAAAACAATAAAAAACTGCTTAAGCAGTAGTTGGGATAGTGGTGCATGTGACAGAATACTCGACAGCCCCAATAGGGGCGTGCCGGTATTCGCGCCTTATAGGCGCTGTGCAAACTACCAGCTAAGCTGGTAGTTTGATTAATTGAAAATTTTAATAAGGAGAAAATAATGAAAACAAGAACAATAACACAAGCGTCATTTTTACTTGCTATAGGAACAATACTTCACTTGATACCAGGCTTTGTAGGAATGGTAAAGCCAGATTTTATGCTAGTGTGCGTATTTACAATTATAATTTTAAATAAGGATTTGAAAACTGCCCTTCTAGTTGGGGTAGCTGGGGGAATTTTGGCAGGAATTACCACAAATGCACCGGGAGGATTTTTACCAAATTTTGTAGATAAGATTATTTCATCCTTGTTTGTATATGTAGCTGTTAAATTTTTGGAAAAAATAAATATGGAAAATATTTTTACAATTGGATCTTTATATTTTTTAGGAACATCAATTTCTGGTCTTGTATTTTTATCATTGATGAACCTAGCAGGAGCCCTTCCTGAAGGTATGGGATTAGGATTAATGTTTGTAAGCTTAGTTATACCAACAGCAGGTGTAAATATTTTTGTAGGATTATTTTTTGATAAGATAATGAATATGTACAATAGAAAGCTAGCAATGACCATAGGATAATCGAGGTAAAACCGTACAAAAAGTATAAAATTTAAAATAAATTTGTAGATAAATGGAGTCATTTTATTTTAAGATATCCTAAAAAAATGCTTTATTATCGAAAACACCCCAAAAGGGTGTTTTAAATTGCTAAATTTTATTTTTTCTTATAAAATATAAGATGGTGAAAAAATATGAGAGAATTTAGTAATGAATTAAAAAAAATAGTTATAAAAGTTGGATCTTCTTCCGTAAGCCACGAAAACGGTGGAGTAAATATCGAAAGAATAGAAGATTTGGCCAAGGAAATTGTAAATTTAGAAAATAAAGGAATCAAAGTTATCTTGGTTTCATCAGGAGCTATAGCAACAGGATCTAATAGACTTAATGTTAAAAGACCGAGAAATGATATAAGTAAGAAACAAGCTACAGCTGCTGTTGGTCAAGTAACTTTGATGAATACTTTCCTAAAAGCCTTTGCAGAATATGGTTATTCTATTGGGCAAATTCTTCTTACAAGAATGGTAGAAACCGACAAGGTTATGAATGTTAATGCAAAAAATACCATAAACGACTTGTTGGAAATGGGAGTTATTCCAATTGTAAATGAAAATGATACGATTTCAACTTACGAAATAGATTTTGGGGATAATGATACCCTATCATCAGTTGTAGCAAGATTAGTAGATGCAGATTTATTAATGCTTTTATCAGATATTGATGGGCTTTATACTGATGATCCAAGGATAAACAAGGATGCAAAATTAGTTAAGGAAGTTAATATAATTGATGAAAAATTAAGGGCAATGGGAAAAGATTCTTATTCAAATATAGGTACTGGTGGAATGGCTACAAAAATAAATGCGGCCAACCTTTGTATGGAAAAAGGAATTGATACTATAATTGCAAATTCGAATGATTTGAAAAATATAAGAAAAATTGTGAAAGGTGAAGAAATTGGAACAATCTTTAAAAGAAAAACTAATTAAAATGGGAGAGCTTTCCAAAAAGGCAAAAAAAGATTTTGTAAAGCTTTCAACAAAAGATAAAAATAAAATTTTAGAAAATATAAAAATTTCTCTAGAAGAAAATAGACAAAATATACTTGCTGCTAATAAAAAAGATTATGATAAGGGCCTTTCAAATAATATGGCAGAAGGCCTTCTTGATAGGCTAAAACTTGATGATGATAGAATTGATTCAATGATTTTATCGATTGATCAAATGATAAAACTTCCAGATCCAATTGGAAAAATGACAGATGTGAGAACTCTTGAAAATGGACTTTTGCTTGGAAAAAAATCAGTTGCAATAGGATCTTTGGCAATGATTTATGAGGCTAGACCAAATGTAACCTTGGATGCATCAATTCTTGCTATAAAATCATCAAATACCATAATTTTAAGAAGTGGAAAAGAAGCTATAAATTCTTCTCTTGCAATAGCAAAAGCTATCAGAGAAGGAATAAAAAATACAGGCTTTGATGAAAATATTGTCCAAATAATTGATGATACAAGTAGGGACTCATCAACAGGACTTATGCAATTAAATGGCTATGTAGATTTATTAATTCCAAGAGGGTCTGCATCTTTGATAAATGCAGTTGTAAAAAATGCAAGTGTACCAACTCTTGAAACAGGAGTGGGAAATTGCCACTTATATGTTGATAAATATGCTGACATTGAAAAAGCCTTAAAAATATTTGAAAACGGCAAAACCCAAAGAATAGGAGTGTGCAATGCCCTTGAAAGCTTGGTCGTTCATAAGGATATAGACCAAAGTTTTTATGATGGACTAAATAAAATAGTAGAAAAATACAAATTAAAAGTCCATGCTTGCAAAAATTCGATAGAAAAAATAAAAGGAGCAATGCCTGCAAGCGATGAAGATTATGGAAAAGAATATTTAGACTACGAATTTTCAGTAAAAGAAGTTCAAAATATAGATGAAGCAATAGACCACATTTATAAATATTCCACAGGACATTCTGATGCAATAATCACAGAAAAAATAGATAAGGCAAATAAATTTGTAAACCAAGTTGACTCAGCTTGCGTTTATGTAAATGCCTCAACAAGATTTACAGACGGTTCAGAATTTGGCTTTGGAGCAGAAATAGGAATTTCAACTCAAAGACTTCATGCAAGAGGACCAGTTGGATTAAATGAACTTACAACTTATAAATATGTAATTTTGGGAGAAGGGCAAATTAGGGAATAATCTTTTTTAAGATTATTTTAGAAAATTAAGTTTAATTTTTTAATAAATTACTGTTCTTATTTAATCCTTCGTTATTAAGGGGACAAATTAGGGGACTTCCGATTGTCCCCACAATTTTTCCCCTTAAACCCCTTTTAACGAACCCCCTTAACCGGCCCTTGCAGGGAGCAAAAATCAGAAAGAAACTTGCGTTTCTTTCGTTTTTTATAGACTTATGTCGGATTTTACTTTTCTAATTTATTAAAATTTTTAATTGGATAAATTGTAAAATAAAAATATATCCCATCTCGACCGACTGTAAGGAGTGGAGAGATCTCAAGATTTTTTTCTCTAATAATTCACTTAAATTTATAATTATTTTTAAACAGCAGTCAGTATAAAAATCTGAAAGAAGCGTCAGCTTCTTACAAAACTAGCTCCATGCAATGGTCGTTTGCAGGGGGGGCAAAAAGTGGGGGTCGTTAGGGGGAGGAAAAAGGGGGAGAATCGAAACTCCCCCATTTCCTCCGCCCTAACATAACGAAGAATAATTTTAATACATTAATAAATTTTAAGATAAATAATATATTTTTCTATAAGGAGGAAATATGAAAATTGGTGTTATCGGCATTGGCAATATGGGTTTTGCTATTGCTAAAGGTCTTTTGGGTAAAAATGAACTTTTTTTGTCTAATAGGGGATCTAATTTAGAATTTTTTAAGGACAAAGATGTCTCTATTATGGAAAATAGGGAAGTTATAGAAAATTCTGACTATATAATCTTGGCAGTTAAACCAAATTATTATGAGGATGTAATAGATGAGATTAAAGATTTATTGGATA
Organism: Anaerococcus hydrogenalis DSM 7454; assembly: GCF_000173355.1. Classification (GTDB taxonomy): domain Bacteria; phylum Bacillota; class Clostridia; order Tissierellales; family Peptoniphilaceae; genus Anaerococcus; species Anaerococcus hydrogenalis. The sequence goes on along the minus strand of NZ_ABXA01000010.1, from coordinate 37,772 downwards.
ATAAAGTATTTATTTCAATTGCAGCAGGTTTTACTCTTGAAAAACTTGAAAATTTATTGGGATCTGATAAAAAAATTGTTATGACCATGCCAAATACTCCTGCATCTGTTGGTGAAGGTATGTCAATTCTTTGCCCAAATTCAAAAGTAAGTGAAGAAGAATTTTCAAATGTTTTAGCAATTTTTTCATCCTTTGGTAAGGCCATAAAAATTGACGAAAATCAATTTGATGCGGCAAGTATTATAAATGGTTGTCTTCCTGCTTTTGTAGATTTATTTATGGAAGCCATATCTGATGGGGCTGTTTTTTGTGGCTTAAAAAGGGATATTTCTTATAAATTAATTGCCCAAACTATAATAGGCTCTGCAAAATTAATGCAAGAATCAAAAGACCATCCAGGACTTTTAAAAGATAAGGTAACAAGTCCTAAAGGAACAACAATAGAAGGAGTAAAGGCCTTAGAAGAAAATAATTTTAGGGCAGGATTGATAAAGGCTGTTGAGGCTTCATTTAATAAGTCTAGAAACATGTAGGTTAAATTCATGGGATTTTAAAAAATTCCCATGATTTTTTTATCAGCAAAAATAATACAAGAGATCTCTCGACAGGCTCGAGATGGGTTGATTTTTTATGGAGTTAATTGCTTAAGGAAATAATTTTTTTGAATTTCAATTTATAAATTTATCAAATTTTAGATTAATAAATTTTAAATAGATGGATAAAACTATTATTAAAACTTTAGCAATTAAAAAAATTCAACAATTACCCATATCGACCAGATAAATATGCCTTGATTTGGCATATTTATCCCTAAAACTAGTGCAGATTTATAACCGTTGATTTCGGTTATAAATCCTGAAAACTAGTGCGAAAGCACGGAGGAATTTGCGAAGCAAATGAGTTTTCATAAGCACGGAGAAATTTGCCTAGCAAATGAGTTTTAGTGTGGAGAGATCTCTTTTATTGACTTTGATTTTTATTCTTATTTTAATAGCTATTTAAATTTTAAAAAACACAATTTATTAATTTAAATCTATTCCCACTTGATTTAGGGGGGATATTTTTTTGGAAATTATTTTACTTCAGTGTATAATTATTACAATAATATATTAAAGTAAAGGAGTTATTAATGAAAAAATCGTTAGCTATGAAAATTTTACAAGATCACCTCCTACAAGGTGAGCTTAAAAGTGGGAATGAAATTGCTCTTAAAATTGATCAAACTTTAACCCAAGATTCTACGGGAACCATGGCTTATTTGCAACTTGAGGCTATGGATATTGAAGATGTAAATACTGAAAAATCTCTTGCCTACATAGACCATAATATTTTACAAGAGGGATTTGAAAATGCTGATGACCATGAATTTATAAAATCTGCTGCAAATAAATTTGGCATAACTTTTTCAAAAGCAGGTTGTGGAATTTGCCACCAAGTTCATTTGGAACAATTTGGAAAGCCAGGAAAAACTTTGTTGGGTTCAGATTCTCACACTCCAACAGGTGGTGCCTTGGGACAAATTGCAATTGGAGCAGGGGGACTTGATGTTGCTGTTGCCATGGCAAAGGGATTTTATTTTGTAAAGGTGCCAAAAATTTATAATATAAAACTTAATAATTCCTTGAAAGATTATGTAAATGCCAAGGATTTAATTTTATATATTTTGGGTCAATTATCTGTAAAAGGTGGAACAGGATATATAATGGAATATTCTGGAGAAGGTGTAAAATCTTTGTCTGTAACCGACAGGGCGACAATTTGTAATATGGGAGCAGAACTTGGGGCAACGACTTCAATTTTCCCGTCAGATGAAAATACTTTAAAATATTTAACAAGCCAAAACAGAAAAGATCATTATAAAAAATTAGAGGCAGATGAGGATGCTTTTTATGATGAAGTCATGGAAATTGACTTGGAAAAAATCGAACCTGCTGTGGCAAAGCCTCATTTTCCAGACAGGTATCAAAAAATTTCTGAAATGGAGAAAATAAAAATCGACCAAGTTGCAATCGGATCTTGTACAAATTCATCCTACATGGACATGATGAAGGTTGCATCAATTCTTGATGGAAAAAAAGTTCATCCTGATGTTTCCCTTGTAATTTCTCCTGGCTCTGCCACAATTTTGGAAAAATTATCAGAAAACGGGGCCCTTGCAAAAATGATTAAGGCAGGAGCGAGGATTTTGGAATCAGGTTGTGGGCCATGTATAGGCATGGGCCAAGCTCCAAAAGCTGGTGGAGTTTCTCTAAGATCTTTTAATAGAAATTTTAAGGGAAGATCTGGCACAAGAGATGCCAAAATTTATCTTGCAAGTCCAGAAACTTGTGCGATTTCTGCCATAAATGGCTACATATCAAATCCAAAAGACGCTCATTTTAAAAAAGATTTTGACGATAATATTATTTTTGATCATACTGACGCCTATTATATAAAAAGAGAAGAAGATTTATCAAAAAGAGTTAAAGAAACTGTAAAGGGAAAAAATATCAAGCCATTTCCAAAGGCAAGGCCTGTTTCTGAAATAAATACAAAAATAATTTATAAGGCGGGCGACGGAATTACGACTGATGATATTTGCCCATCAAATGCTAGACTTTTACCATTTAGGTCAAATATAGAATATTTATCAGAATTTGCCTTTACAACAAAAATCGATGATTTCAAAAAAAGAGCAGAGGAAAATTCTGGAGGAGTAATTGTTGCAGGCATAAATTATGGCCAAGGCTCATCAAGAGAGCACGCAGCCCTCATTCCTCTTTATTTAAATATAAAAGCAGTTATTGCCAAATCTTTTGCAAGAATCCACAGGTCAAATTTGATAAATAATGCAATTTTATCATTAGAATTTGAAAATGAAAAAGATTATGATAAATTATCTGAATTTGATAATATTCAAATAAAAAATATAGATAAGTCTTTAGAAAGTGGAAAATTTATTTTAGAAGATTTGGACAAGGGCATAAAAATTAACCTTAAGGGAGAATTTTCTAAAAGGGAAATTGAAATATTAAAAATGGGTGGCTATTTAAATTATGCCAAAAATTTAGAATTGGAGTGATTATGAAAGTAACTTTGATAAAGGGAGATGGAATCGGTCCTGAAATTTGCGATTCTATGAAAAAAATTTTAAAGGCCTTGGGCTCAAAGGTTGAATTTGAAGAAGTAAATGCTGGAGCCAGCGTTTTTGAAAAAGAGAAAACCTTTATACCAGATGAAGTTTTTAAATCAATTGAAAAAAATAAAATTGCCATCAAAGGTCCAATTACAACTCCAATTGGTCATGGTTTTAGGTCAATTAATGTTGAACTTAGGAAAAAATATGATCTTTTTGCAAATATTAGGCCAATTAAATCAATAAAAAATATAAATACAAAATATGAAAATGTCGATATGGTGATTTTCAGGGAAAATACTGAAGACTTATATATGGGACTTGAAGAAAAAATATCTGATGACGAATTTCATTCAATAAAGGTAATTACAAGGAAAAAATCTGAAAGAATTATAAGGGCAGCATTTGAATATGCCCGAAAATTTAATAGGAAAAAAGTTACCATAGTTACCAAGGCAAATATAATGAAATTTACTGATGGTTTGTTTTTAAATGTGGGACGAGAAATTGCAAAATCTTTCCCAAATATAGAATTTGAAGAGCTTTTGGTTGATAATACTGCCATGCAAATGGTACAAAATCCAAATAAATTTGACGTCATTGTTACTGAAAATTTGTATGGGGATATTTTGTCAGATTTAGCAGCTGGCCTTGTCGGTGGACTCGGTTTAGTTCCTGGAGTAAATAAAGGAGAGGATATATCAATTTATGAGTCTGTACATGGATCTGCTCCTGATATTGCTGGGAAAAATATGGCAAATCCTATAGCAATTTTACTTACAGCATCCCTTATGCTTGATGACATAGGAGAGGAAAATTTATCTAAAAAATTAAGATTATCCATTGAAAAAACCATGGAGAATAAGAAAAACCACACAAGAGATTTGAAAGGAGAGGCTAGCTTAGATGAGATAACACAAGCTATAATTAAAAACTTGGGAGATGATTATGAATAAGGAAAAATTAATAGAACTTTCTTGGCAAATTAAAAAAGAAAATACAATTGAAAAGGAGATTTACGATAAATATTCTATAAAAAGAGGGCTTAGAAATAAAAATGGTACTGGAGTCTTGGTTGGAGTGACCAAGGTTGGTGATGTATCAGGCTATAAAATTAAAAATAAAGAAAAAATTCCATGTCATGGTGAGCTTTATTATAGGGGCTATCCTTTAACTTCTATGGTGGCTGATTTTAATAAGAAAAAAAGACTTGGCTTTGAAGAAGTGATCTACCTTTTATTATTTAATAAACTTGCAAATAAAAAAGAACTCGAGGATTTTAAAAATATCCTTGTTGAAGAAAGAAAGCTTCCAGATAAATTTTTTGAAGATACAATCCTAAATCTTCCAGGAAATAATATTGTAAATATAATGATGAGGTCAGTCCTTTCTCTTTATTCATACGATGAAAATCCTGATGATACAAATACTTTAAATGTTTTGTCTCAATCACTTTCTTTAATTTCAAAAATGCCTCTTATAGCAATTTATTCCTACCAAGCAAAAATTCATAAATTTGAAGGAAAATCCCTAATAATTCATAAGGAGGATAAAAATAAGTCTATTGCTGAAAATATTCTTTCTATGTTAAGGGCAGACCAAAAATATAAAAAAGAAGAGGCAGAAATTTTGGATTTATTATTAATAATCCATGCAGAACACGGAGGAGGAAATAATTCTGCCTTTGCAACCCACGTTGTTTCATCATCAGGAACTGATACATATTCTGCAATTTCCACAGGTCTTGGTTCTCTCAAAGGACCAAGACATGGGGGAGCAAATTTAAAAGTAAGTCAAATGCTTGATAATATTAGGGGAAATTTAAAAAATTTAGAAGATGAAAAAGAAATAAGAAATTATTTGGAGAAAATTTTGGACAAAAAGGCCTTTGACCAAAAGGGGTTGATTTATGGTTTGGGCCATGCAGTCTATACCCTTTCAGATCCAAGGGCAGTTTTATTAAAAGAGAAGGCAAGAGAGCTTTCAAAAATTAAAAATAGGCAAAAAGATTATGAATTTATAGAAAAAATTGAAAAAAATGGGGGAGAAATTTTGATGGAAAGATTAAATAAATCCTATCCAATTTGTGCAAATGTAGATTTATATTCAGGATTTTGCTATGAAATGCTAGATATTCCAAAAGATTTATATATTCCAATTTTTGCCATAGCAAGAACAGTTGGTTGGTCAGCCCACAGACTTGAACAAATTGAAGATTCAAAAATAATAAGACCTGCCTACAAGTCTTTAAGTCAAGCAAAAAAATATTTATCAATGGATGAAAGGTAATTTGTCCCAAATCTTGAAAGATGATATTCTAAAAGGGGAGGGAAGATGAATATTTTAAAAAATTATTTTAAATTTATATTAAAACAAGATGTAGATTCTAAGAATTCTTCCAAGGCTTTTATCCTTGTTAGAATATTATCTTTTTTAATTGCAGGATTTTTTACTTGGGGACTTTATTATTTATTAGATAGGTACAATCTTAATATTTTTGTAAAATACCTAATCTTAATTTATGCAAGTCTTGCATTTTTTACAACCCTACCTTGTAAAACTATTCAAATGAGAGAAGATGAAAATAAGCTAAGTTCATGGATTCCAAATTTTGGATTTTATAATAGTCTTGCAACTTTAATTTCGCCTATTTATTTGTTCAAATACTGTAAGGTCCTTCAAAAAAACAAGGAGAATTAAAAAATTTTGCAAATTAAATAAATTTGTCCTATAATAAAAATAGCTAGGGGTGCTTTTAGCTGAGAGATGGAATTTCCATTAACCCTTTAAACTTGATTAGGTTAAAACCTGCGTAAGAAAGCGATGATTATTAAAAGAAGTTTAAAGACCCTAGTGAAGGGTCTTTTTTTTGATCCTTACAAATGTCTATTTATCTATGTGTCGAACACAAATGGGGCATACCACCTCGGGTATGGTTTCTATTTGTGTTCTTTTTTTTAGGAGGTGAATATGGTTTTAATAAATGGCAAGGAAGTAAAAATAAAAAATGAAATTTCCTTGTATGAATTTTTAAAAGAAAATAAATTTGATCCTCATTTTGTGGCTGTTGAAGTCAACCAAGAGCTTGTAAAAAGAGAAAATTTTAAAAATTTTCTTGTAAAAGATGGCTACAAGGTGGAAGTTTTTTCCTTTGTTGGAGGAGGTTGATTTGGATTTAAGGGATAAAATTTTAAAAAGACAAAAAAATGATGATAACCAAATATTTAAAAATTCTAAAGTTTCAATTTTAGGTTGTGGGGGACTTGGCTCAAATGTTGCCATGATTTTGGCAAGGGCAGGCATTGGAGAAATTTATTTGTATGATTTTGACAAGGTTGAATATTCAAATTTAAACAGGCAAAATTATAAAATTTCTGATATTGGAAAAGAAAAAGTCCTTGCAACAAAAAAAATAATCGAGGAAACTATTCCCTATACAAAAATTCATGCAAAAAATATGTTTTTGGATGAAAAAAATATGGATGAAATTGTAGAAAATACAGATTATTTTATTGAAGCTTTTGATAATAAAGAGTCCAAGGTCATGGCATTTGATTATTTTTCAAAAAAGGAAAATAAATTTCTTTTCACTGCATCGGGCATGGCTGGACTTGGGGATATTTCAGATATTATGGTTAAAAAAATAAATAATATCACCATGGTTGGTGATTTCAAATCAGATGCAAATAAGGATGGCCTTTATCTTGCCTATGTTTCAATTATGGCAAGTCTTGAGGCTCTTGAGTGTTTGAAAAAAATAAGGAAGGATTATTATGGAAGATAAGTTTATACTAGGTGGAAAAGAATTTAATTCAAGATTTATTCTGGGTAGTGGAAAATATTCTGTGGATTTAATTGATGCTGCTGTAAAAAATGCAGAATGTGAAATGATTACAGTTGCCCTAAGACGAGCAAATACAAAAGATGTGGCAAATATTTTAAATTATATACCAAAACACGTTACAATTATTCCCAATACTTCTGGAGCAAGAAATGCAGATGAGGCAATTAGAATTGCAAGACTTGCAAGAGAAATGGGATGTGGAAATTTTGTAAAAATTGAAATTATGAGAGATAGCAAGTATCTTTTGCCAGATAATGATCAGACTTTGAAAGCTACAAAAGTTTTGGCTGATGAAGGCTTTGTTGTTCTTCCTTATATGTATCCAGATTTAAATTATGCAAGAGATTTAAAAGAAGCAGGTGCTGCTGCAATAATGCCACTTGCGGCTCCAATTGGATCTAACAAGGGACTTGTTACAAAAGAATTTATAAAAATAATTATTGATGAAGTTGACCTTCCAGTAATTGTTGATGCAGGAATCGGTCTTCCAAGCCAAGCCGCAGAGGCAATGGAAATGGGAGCTGCTGCAATTATGGCAAATACAGGAATTGCCAGTGCATCTGATATTACAAAAATGGCAAGAGCTTTTAAGCTTGGAATAGAAGCAGGTCGTCTTGCAAGACTTTCAAAACCAGGTAGGGTTTTAGAAAAAGGTGCTGATCCATCATCACCACTAAGAGATTTTTTTGATTAAGATGAATATTAAAAAAGTTACAGATTATTTTCCAGAAATGGATATAATCGATTCTCATATAAAAACCGAAGTTTTAGATAATTACGAAAAAATAAAAATAAAAATGTAAGTGATTCTGATATCATTGCAAGTTTAGAAAAAGATAGACTTGATGAAGAAGATTTTTACAATCTTTTATCAGACAAGGCCCTTAATCATTTAGAAAAAATGGGAGAGCTTGCAAAAGATAAGAGGGTCAGATATTTTGGAAATAATGTTTGTCTTTTCTCGCCGATTTATATAGCAAATTATTGCGAAAATTCTTGTAGGTATTGTGGATTTAGGGCAAAATCTGATATAAAAAGGGCAAAATTAAATTTTGAAGAAATTGAAGAAGAAATGAAGGCTCTTTCAGATACTGGAATTGAAGATGTTTTGATTTTAACTGGAGAAAGTCAAAAATTTTCATCAGTAGACTATATTGCTAAATCTTGCCAAATTGCCAAAAAATATTTTAAAACAATAGGAATTGAAGTTTATCCTGCAAATGTAGATGATTATAAAAAATTAAAAGAAGCAGGGGCAGATTTTGTTACAGTTTTTCAAGAATCATACAATCCAAAAACATATGATTTTTATCATCCATACGGCCACAAAAGGTCTTGGGTTTATAGGATTGACACTCAAGAAAGGGCAATGATGGCAGGCTTTAGGGGAGTTGGATTTGGAACACTTTTTGGATTAAATGATCCAATAGAAGAAGCCTTCAAACTAGGTCTTCACGCTCAAAAAATTCAAAAAAAATATCCTCACGCAGAAATAGCAATTTCTCTTCCAAGGATTAGACCAACTCACGGGGCAGATGAACTTAAATTTTTTGAAGTAAATGATAAGAAATTTTTCCAAATTATGCTTGCCCTAAGAATATTTTTACCATTTGCCTCAATAACTCTTTCAACAAGAGAAGACCGTGATTTTAGAAATTTGGCAGTAAAATATGCAGCAACAAAAATTTCTGCATCAGTAGATACATCAATAGGCCACAGGTCCAAAAAATCCCAAGACGAAGGCGACGAACAATTTGAAATTGCAGACAATAGGTCTTGTGAGGATGCGATAAAAGATTTAAAATCAATTGGCATGAGCCCAGTTTTTACTGATTATATAAATGTTTAGGAGGCTTTATGAAAAAAAATAATTCACTTCTTATAATGCTTACTCTTTCAATGTTTGTTACAATTGGAGTTGTTATTTCACCAATTTTAAGATTTGAAGGCTTTGCACCTACAGCTCACTTTGTAAATATTGTTTGCTCAGTATTTTTGGGGCCTTGGTATTCACTTTTAAATGGATTAATAACTGCCTTTTTGAGAATGAGTTTTCTTGGGATTCCTCCTCTTGCCATAACAGGGCAAGTCTTTGGGGCAGTCTTATCTGGAATTTTTTACAGAAAATCCAAGGGATCCTTGCTAGCAGCTGTTATTGGAGAAATTTTGGGAACTGGAGTAATAGGCGCTCTTGTTTCTTACCCTGTCATGAAATTATTTTATGGAACAGGGGATATAACTTGGTATTTTTACCTTCCATCATTTATAATCGCAACAATTTTGGGAGGATCTGTTGCCCTAATTTTTTTAAAAACTTTACAAAAATCAAAAGTTTTGTATACCATACAAAAAAAACTGGGAGTAAATGTATATGATAAATCTAAGAAAAATTCTATCAAATAGAGATTTAGTAAGGGAAAAATCTCCCTTGATTCATGCTATTACAAATCCAATAGCCATAAATATGGTAGCAAATGCTATTTTATTTCAAGGAGCCAAGGCAATTTGTGCCGAGCATCCTGATGAAATGGAAGATATAGTAAAAATTTCTGATTCTCTATCAGTAAATCTTGGAAATATTACAGATTCAAGAATAAAATCAATAGAGCTTGCTGTAAAATTTGCAAATAAAAAAAATATTCCTGTAATAATTGATTTAGTTGGAGTTGGAGCTAGCAAGTTAAGGTATGATTTTGCAAAAAAACTTTTAGAAAATTACAAATTTTCCCTAATAAAGGGAAATGGGTCAGAAATTTTAGCTATAAGTGGAAATGATTCAAATGCCAAAGGAATAGATGTTGGAGAAAAAGACAAAACAAATGGAGAAAATATTGAAAAATTTATTGAAATTTCAAAAGATCTTTGTCAAAAATATCAAACTAGTGTTTTAATTACTGGAAAAACTGATATTTTAGTAGGTGAAAAAGAATATTTCTTGATAGAAAATGGTTGTGAAAACTTATCAAAAATCACAGCCACAGGCTGTATGCTAACAAGTTTAATTTCAACTTTTTTATCCGTTTGCGATCCAATTGAAGCTTCAATTTTGGGACTTTTGATTTTGGAAATTTCTGGGGAAATTTCTGATAGGAAAGAGCTTTATAGCTTTTTTGTAAATTTAATGGATAATATTTCCATTATAAGTGATGATGAAATTTGTAAAAGAGCAAAAATAAGAGAGGGAAAATTTTGAAAAAATTATATTTGGTAACAAATTCAGATAAATATACTGAAGAAGAATTTTTAAAAAGAATAGAAGATGCTATAAAAGGTGGAGTTGATATCCTTCAATTAAGGGAGAAAGAAAAAACAGACCTTGAGATTTTAAATTTGGGAAAAAAAGTTAAAAAAATCTGCGATGAATATAATATTCCTATGCTAATTGATGACAAGCCCCACCTTGCTTGGGCTCTTGGATGTGGTCTCCATGTGGGAGCAGATGATATGCCAATTTCACTTTGTAGAAAACTTTTGGGAAAAGATACTTTAATTGGAGCTACTGCAAAATCAGTAGAAGCTGCAAAAAAAGCCCAAGAAGATGGGGCTAATTATTTGGGTGTTGGGGCAATTTTTGAAACAAAAACCCACGTAAAAACCAAAAGAACCTCAGTTGAAACTTTCAAGAAAATAAAAGAGGCAGTTGATATTTATGTATATGCAATAGGTGGTTTGAATATTGAAAATGTAGACATATTAAAAGATTCAAAAGCCGATGGAATTTGCGTTGTAAGAGCAATAATGGATGCAGAAGATGTATATCAAACAAGTTTTGATTTAAAAGAAAAAATTCAAAAGTTATAAAAATAAAAATCACCCCTATCGAGTGTTGAAATTTTTATATGACAAGGAATTTATGAAATAAAAAGCTAAATAAAACCAAGAGATCTCTCGACAAGCTCGAGATGGGCTAATTTTTGATTTATTTTTAAGCTAAAGTTTAATTTATGATTTATAAGAAATATTAAAATAAAATTCAAATTAAAAACTAAGTTAGACCAATAATATTACTCAAATTTCAAATAATAAATAATTTTAATTACTAAAAAACTTTAGTAATTAAAAAAATCCAACCAAAACCCATCTCGACCTGATAAATATGCCTTGATTTGGCTTATTTATCCCTAAAACTAGTGTGAAATCAAGGGAAAATTTGCAAAGCAAATTGGTTTTAGTGTGGAGAGATCTCTTTATTAATTAAGTCAAAAATCTAAAATTATTCGAATAAATATTTACAAAATAATATTTCCAAGCTTATTGTTTATTAACAAAATCAAGCAAAATGTTATCTATCGATTCAACTTCTATATATTTTATTTTCTTAATATCAATTTCAAATTCATCATAAATTTCTCCCGAATTTTGGTCAACTGCATCAATTATGGCAAAATTATCGCCTATTTCTTTTACATATCCACAAATTAATTCGTAATAATCTAAATTTTTTCCTATATTTATTATTTTTCTATTATCTTTAGCGTATTTTATAATATTATAGAAATCAGGCTCATTTTTAAAAACCTCGCTATCAGATTTTCCTATACTTATTGACTTCCAGTATTCATTGTAAATTTTTAATTTTTTTAAAAAATCTGATTTTTCATTTATTTGGACCAAGTCTTTTGAAATCAAAGTATAACCATCAAACCTTCCTTGGTCATCTAGGTTATTTATCAAAATCTTTTCATAATCTTCATATAATAAAAATCCATAGGCAAAGGATGATTCTTTATCTAATAATTCTACTAATTTATTTTCCATAATTTCCCCTTTTTTATTTTATTATACTAAATTTAGGCAAAATAAAAAGCAGAAAAATCCTGCTTTTATCCCATATATCTTTTTAAGAAATCTTTGGTCCTTTGATTTTTTGGATTTGTAAAAATTTCTTCTGGAGATCCGTCTTCTAAAATTATTCCTTCATTCATAAATAAAACCCTAGTTGAAACTTCTCTTGCAAAGTCCATCTCGTGAGTTACAACAATCATTGTAATTCCCTCTTTGGCAAGTTTTGTCATAACTTCCAAAACTTCTCCAACCATTTCTGGGTCAAGGGCACTTGTTGGCTCATCGAATAATAAAACTTCTGGATCCATGCAAAGGGCTCTTGCTATTGCAACTCTTTGTTTTTGTCCACCAGAAATTTGTGATGGTTTTGCGTTTACATATTGGTCCATTCCAACGAGTTTAAGAAATTTTTTGGCCTTTTCTTGGGCCTTGTCCTTTGAAATTTTCAAAACTTTTTCTTGGCTTAGGGTGCAATTTTCTAAAACTGTTTTGTTTTCAAATAAGTTAAAATTTTGAAAAACCATACCAACTTTTGTCCTATAAGCCCTAAGGTCGAATTTTTTTTCTAAAATATTTTCATCTTTGTACAAGATTTCTCCACTTGTTGGCTCTTCTAATAGGTTTAAACATCTTAAAAGGGTAGATTTTCCTGATCCTGATGATCCTATTATTGTAACTACTTCTCCCTTTTGAACTTCAATATTTATATCTTTTAAAACTAAATTTTGTCCAAATTTTTTCTCTAAATTATTTACTTTAATTATACTAGGCATTGAGTCCTCCTGTTGCAGATTCAAGTACAAATTCTTTGTTATTTAGTCTTCTTTCAAGTAACAAGATAATTCTTGTTGTTACAAAGGTTAGGATAAAATAAATTATAGCTGTTATCAAATATGTTTGGAAAATTTGATAAGTTGAACCTGCTATAGATTTTGAAACAAAGAATAATTCTGTTACACTGATTACGTTTAATACTGAGGTATCTTTTATATTTACCACAAATTCATTTGCAATTGCAGGTAAGATTGATTTTATTGTTTGAGGAATCACTACATTAAACATGGTTTGTGAGTGAGTCATTCCTAGAGCCTTACAAGCTTCAAATTGTCCCTCATCAACTGAATTAATTCCACCTCTAACAACTTCTGATAAATATGCTCCAGTATTAATAGAAACAATTATAAAGGCTGCAAGCATGGTTGACATATCAATTGCCAAAAATTGTTTTGCTCCATAAAAAATTAGGATTGCTTGAACCATCATAGGAGTTCCCCTAAATATTTCAATGTAGGCAGCAAGAATAAAGTTTATTATTTTTTGTAAGACATATCCAACAATATTTTTATTTTTATCAACATTGGTTTTTCTAATAACCGCAACTACAAGGCCTATAAAAAATCCTATTATTGTTGAAATTATTGAAATAAAGAGTGTTGAAAAAATTCCGTTTATAAATAGGGAAGAATACTCAGTCCAAATTTCTTTCATTTGTCCAAAAAATGAAAGTTTTTCTCCATCATTTTCAGAAAGTTTTACCATCTCTTCCATGATTTTATCTTGATCTTTAGTATTCATTTCAGATAATATTTTATTAATTTCATCCTTCATAGGAGAATTTTTCCTAAGACCTACAGCAATTGAAGTATCTTCTGATGAAGTTTCAAATCCCTTGCCCTTTTCAAATTCTACATATCTTAAGTCATTATTTGCAGAAACAGCTGACATTGCCCCAGGCTTTTCTGAAACATAGCCGTCAATATTTCCTGATTTTGTAGCAGAAATCATTGAAGGGAATGATTCCATAGCTGATTGTTTATTAAGTCCATCAATTTGATCTAGTACTGTGTAATGGAAAGTATTTAATTGACCAGTAAGTTTTGCATCCTTAAAATCTTTTAAAGATTTTGCCTTAGCAAAAGGAGAATCCTTTTTCAAAACAACAACCAAATCTGAAACATAATAAGAATTAGTAAAGTCAATTTCTTTTTTTCTTTCAGCAGTAGGACTCATACCTGCAATAATTGCATCAATTTTTCCACTAGTAAGGGCAGGTGGAAGTCCATCCCATTCAGTCTTATAAATTTCAAGTTTTTTTCCAAGTCTATCGGCAATTTTTTTTTGCAATTTGAACATCGTATCCATTTGCATACTCACCCTTAGAATTTTTTATCTCAACAGCACCATTAGAATCATCAACTTGAGAAAAGTTAAAAGGTGCATAATTTACTTCCATTCCAACTTTAAATGTGTCCTCATCAGCATGTGAAATTTCCATTGTAAAAACAAAGGCAAAAACAAAAGCCATAAGAAAGTTTAGTAATTTTTTCATTTTCTCCTCCAAAAATTTTCTTTTCATATTTTAAGAATAAATATAAAAACGGTCCTCATCCCTAAGGGACGAAGACCGTGTTACCACCCAAATTTAATATTTTTTCACAAAAATATCCTTATTAAGTACAAAATATACTTTCAAAGGATCCATTAAGAAAGTACAAAATTATACCCCTTTGCTATAACGTGCAAAATACGATATCGAATCAAACTATCCTCGATACAACTCTAAGTCTTTATTCACTAAGATTATAAGATCTTTTTTCAGCAAGTAAAGATTCTCTGTGCATATAATTTATTAGCTACTCTTCTTTTCAAAGTTTTTATATTTAATCTTAAGCTAATAATACATCCTTAAATTACATTTGTCAAATAAATATTTATATTTTTATATGAAAAAATATAAGGCTTGCCTATTTATTTATAAACTTTTTTACCACACAATTTAATTATAAGATAGGTTAGAAAAATTAAAGATTTAACAAATAGAAAAATATTGAAAATATAATATAATATACTTGTTAGAAATCTTGAAAGGAGTTAGAAATGACAGAAAATAAAATGAATTTAGATAAATTTATAATAAAACCAAAAGAAGGTTCAAAAATTAAAAAACTATAGCAGTTATGTCAGGTAAGGGAGGAGTTGGAAAATCTTCTGTAACAAGTATGCTTGCAGCTAAACTTTCAAAAAATGGAAACAAGGTTGCAATCTTAGACGCAGATATTACAGGCCCATCAATCCCACAAGCATTTGGCATAGAAGATAGTGTAAGAAGTCTTGAAGATGGAACTTTGATTGCACCAGAAAGTAAGGGTGGAATCAAAATTATGTCTATAAATTTAGTTTTACAAGACAAATCAGCACCAGTTGTTTGGAGATCATCAATAGTAAATAATGTTTTAAAACAATTTTATACAGATGTAGCTTGGGGAGAAATTGATTACTTATTAATAGATATGCCTCCAGGAACAAGTGATATTCCACTTACAGTTTTCCAATCCCTAAATATTGATGGGGTAGTTGCAGTTACAACCCCACAAGATCTTGTAGGAATGGTTGTAGAAAAATCATTAAACATGGCAAAAATGATGGGAAAAACAACTTTGGGTATTGTTGAAAATATGTCATATTTTAAAGCCCCAGATACTGGAAATATCTACAAAATTTTTGGAGAAGGATCAACAGAAAAAACAGCAGAGAAATTTGGAATTGATACAGTTTCAAAACTTGCAATAAATCCAGAAATAACAAGCCTAATTGACCAAGGAAAAATAGAAGATTTAGATGAAAAAGACCTTGATAATTTAGTAGAAAAAATTGAAAATCTATAAATTTAAAGGAAGAAATTATGAAAAAAATATTAAAAAATAAGTGGATTTTAGGCTTATTATTTGCAATAATCCTATCTATTCCACAAATTTCAAAAGCCAATGAAAATTTTGATTCAACAAAAGAATCTTATATGTACGGAATTGGCTTAAACCAAAATCAAATCAACCAAGTTAAAGATAAATTAGGACTAACAGATGATATAAATATGGCAAGTGTAAATGGAGCTGATTGTGAAAAATATTTGGGATATAGGGCAAATGACTATGATATGATTTCATCAGTTTCAGTAAAAAAACTTCCAAAGGGAAGTGGGATCAAGGTAGAAATTCTAACGCCAGAAAATATATCATCAATTACACAAAGCCAATACACAAATGCAGCAATAACTTCAGGAATTACTGATGCACAAATAAAAGTTGCAAGTCCAAAAGTTGTAACAGGAGAGTCTGCCCTTGTAGGAGTTTATAAGGCAATAGAATTATCAGGGGAAAAAGTTGACACACAAAGTACCCAAACAGCCCAAGAAGAACTTGGTACACTTAAAAAAATAAGTGATGAAAACCAAGAAAATGGATCTTTCGATAAGGACAAACTTGACCAAGCAGTTGCTGAGGTAAAACAAAACTTAAAAGAATATAAAGATCAAAATGGATCACCTGCAGATAGCAAGCAAATTCAAGTTTTCATCCAAGATGCTCTAAAAAATGTAAATATGGGGGATATACTTTCAAATAATAATATACAAATTCTTGTAAACTATTTTGAAAAATACCAAGAAAGTCCAGCAATTGATAGCAAAAATGTAGAAGAAAACCTAAAAAAATTCGCAGGAAGTATTACAGAAAAAGGAAAAAAATTCTACCAAGACAATAAAGAAGACATAGATAAGGTTGGAAATGATATAAAAGAATCTGGCCTTTGGGATAAGATATTACAATTTTTCAAAGATTTATTCTCATCATTTACAAGTTCAGATAATAGTAACAATTCAAGCAATTAAGAAATCGGGAGATATTTCCCGATTTTTTTATCCCCACTCCATCGGGGTCCATTGGGGACGTTCATTATTGGACCACTTACTTATTAAAATATTTTAAATATATTATAACAATTAAAAGCTTGGGTATATAAATAATAATGTTATAAAATTCATATTTAAATTTTTAGGAGAAGGATATGGCTCGTTTAGCTAGAAAAATTCAAAACGGAAATATTTTTCATATAATGACAAAAGGTATAAATCGTGAAAAAATTTTTTCAAAAAAATCTTATAAAGAAATGATTCTAAATTTATATTTTGATGAAAAATATGATTGGAAAATTTATGCTTATGCAATAATGGATAATCACACTCATTTTTTGGTATATGTAAAGGAAATCAATGATTTATCAGAAATAATGAAGAGCATAAATGTTAAATATTCAAGGTTTTATAATTTTGTAAACGACAGAAATGGTCATTTATTTCAAAATAGGTATAAATCAGTGGAGATAAAATCTGATATGCAATTATTTGAAGTTTTAAGATATATTCACAATAATCCAGTTTTTGCAGGGATTGAAAATGAACTTGGTAGGTATGAATTTACTTCATATAAAAATTTTTTTATAAGAAATATTAATTATCCAATAGATAAGGAATTTGTAGATAAAGTTAGAGATAATTTTAAAAATCAAGAAAACTTTTATGATTTTCACAAGGAAAGATTGTTCTCTTTAGAGATGGATACAAAAGAAGATATAACTTTTGCTCAAAATTATATTATGAAATACATAAATGCAAAGAATTTAAAAAGAGAAGAATTAATTGAATATGGGAAAAAATTAGTAAATCTAGGCTTTAGCAAAAGATTTGTAGGGGAAAAATTAAAAATATCTAGGAGAAATTTGTAAAAACAATAACAAAATTAAATATTAAATAAAAGTACCAAAGTTGAGCGTCCCCAATGGGTGGGAAATCAGGAAAAAATTCCCGATTTTTTTAATACCATCCTCTAAGTTTCATTGCTTGAGCAATTCTTTTTATTGCAAACATATATGAAGCTTCTCTTAAGTCAGTCTTGTATTCTTCTTTTATTTGATAAATTCCATCAAGGGCTTTTTTCATATCCTTAACTTGTTTTTCTTGAACTTCATCTTTTGACCAATAATTTCCATATTGATTTTGAATCCATTCATAGTATGATACCAAAACGCCACCAGAATTTGCCAAGATATCGGCTATAACTTCTATATTTTTTTCTTTAAGAATCTTGTCAGCCTCAGGGGTTGTAGGTCCATTAGCACCTTCTGCTATTAATTTTACATCTAAATTTTTAGCGATTTCTTCAGTAATAATATTTTCAAGAGCTGCTGGAATTAATATATCAAATTTTGTCTTCCAGAATGTTTCATCAGATATTTTTTCAGCATCAGGATATCCTGCAAGAGTTTTATTTTCCTCCCTATATTTTTGCAAAGATTCATAATCAAATCCATCTTCTGAATAAAGAGCAGAACGTCCACATTCTTCGCTTTCATCTCTTATAGAAAGATATTTAACCTTTGCTCCTTCTTCTATCAAATATTTTAAGGTGTAGCTACCAACATTTCCAAATCCTTGAAGACCAATTTGAGCATTTTTTAAATCAAGTCCCATTTTTTTTGCTACATATTTTGTTGTGATTACCACTCCATAGCCTGTAGCTTCACTTCTTCCAAGACTTCCTCCAAGAACTAATGGTTTTCCAGTGAAAGTTCCAAGGTCTTCTTTATCACCATTTAATTTTATGTATTCATCTGTAAAATATGACATTATATTCCCATTTGTATTTACATCTGGGGCAGGAATATCAATTCTTTCTCCTAAATATTTATAAAGACCTCTTATATATCCACGAGATAGACTTTCAAGCTCTCTTTCAGATAGTTTTTTTGGATCAACTGTAATTCCACCTTTTCCTCCACCATAAGGAATAGCCAAAAGTCCTGCTTTTAAACTCATCCAAGTTGAAAGAGCCTTAACTTCTTCAGCATTTACATTTTGATGAAATCTTACTCCACCTTTTGAAGGGCCTAGGGCATGGTTGTGAGCTGATCTGTATCCCTTAAATACTTTCAAAGACCCATCATCCATTTTTACTGGAATGGAAATTTCTATAAATCTTTGTGGATCTTTTAAAATTTCATAAACAGCTGGATCTAGTTTTAGTTTTTCACAAGCTTTTTTAATTTGTATCTGTGCTGCCTGTAACGGATTTAATGTGTCTGTCATTTTTAACTCCTTATAATTACAAATTAATTTGAATAAATTTTAATATTTTAACTTATTATAGCACTATTTTTTTTATCATACAATAAAAAAATGCCCTAGGGACGTTTTTAATTTTTATTAATCTTCAATTAATCTTTTTATAATTATTGGGTTTCCAATTCCTGATGTTATTATTCCATCTCTTGGATTTGCAGCATGGACTATTCCACCTTGGCCGTCAGCTATGGCAACATGGGTAATATTTGACATGCTTGTTCCAAAAAACACCAAGTCTCCTGCTTTTTCTTCTCCAAGATTTATGGTTTTTCCGTAATCTGCTTGGCTTTGGGCAAAATGAGGAAGACCAATTCCAAATTTTCCATAAACTTGTTGGGTAAAACCAGAACAGTCAACTCCATTTGTAAGACTTGTTCCACCCCAAACATAAGGATTTCCGATGAAATTTGTTGCAAAATTATAGGCCTTAGATCCTATATCATCGCCATCAACTGTATAGTAAACATATTCAACTTCATCACCAGAATCATCATAAGCTTGGTCATTGCTGTCATTTTCTTGATAAATTCTATTTATTTCACCTTGAACTTCTTTATTTTTTTCATCAACAGGATATAAGCTTAGGTTGTTTCTATCAAGATAATCCATATATCTTTTTATAGAATCATATATTTTTTTGTACTTATCCTTTATCTTATCCAAGTCTTTGGAATCTTTTTTGGAAAGGTCAGATTTGTCAATTTTTATAAATCCTGTTTTATCTCCTTTTTTTACCTTAATAAAATCCTTATCAGAAAAATTTACTAAAATTAATTTTTCATCTTTTTTAAAATCAGAAACTTCTTTTGATTTTTCGTCAGCTTTTTCGTATATTTTTCCCTTATCTAGGGTTTTTACGTCATCTAAAACATAAAACCAACTCTTTCCTACATAACCTTTCTTATCTTTAAAGTCTATCTTATACCAATCATTATCTTCTTCTTTTATTTCATAAACATCAGGATAATCAATCCCTCCTAATATTTTAGAATTATTAGAACTAGATCCACTTTCTCTGATATTTACCCCTTCTGTAATATCATAATTTATAATAAGACCCTTAGCATGTGCTCTAGTTTTTGGAGCAAAAAATTGAAATGCCAAGATTCCCGACAATAATATAATAATTTTTTTGTTTTTTCTCATTATCCCATCCTTAAATTATTTAAATTTCAACTATTATTAATTTATCATTATATTGATAAGGTGTCAATTATTTAAATTTAACTTGTAAGATATTTATATAAATATTTTATATAAAACCATTTATTAAAAATTTAATTAAATTGTGATATAATAAACTGAACAATTTTTTAAAATTTAAGAAAGGTAGAAGGATGAATTTAAAAGAATTTGGAAACTTAGCTTTTGACAAAAAAACAATGAAGGAAAATGTACCCTTTCCTGTTTATTTAAAATGGAAAGAAGCTGCAAGAAATAATGATATTCTTGATAGGGAAACTGCAGATTCTATTGCCCATGCTATGAAATCTTGGGCCCTATCAAAAGGAGCAACTTCTTATACCCACTGGTTTCAACCCCTAAATGGAAAAACTGCCAATAAGAAAACAGCTTTTTTAAATAGGGATGATAAGCACAATCCAATAAATAGATTTTCTGGAAAAGAATTGATAAAGGGAGAGCCAGATGCATCCTCATTTCCATCAGGTGGAATGAGATCGACCTTTGAAGCTCGCGGCTATACATATTGGGATTTAACAGCAAATTCTTTTATAGAGGATAAGGTCTTATATATTCCATCAGTTTTTGTTTCTTTTTATGGGGAAAAACTTGACAAAAAATTGCCCTTAATTGAATCAATGAATAGGGTAAGCAAGTACGCAAGTCCAATTTGTAACTTATTTTTGAAAGATGAGAAAACTTACAGGGTAAAATCCAAGGTTGGTCTTGAACAAGAATTTTATTTGATAGATAAGGAATTTTTTGATAAGAGAATTGACCTTGAATATTGTGGAATGAGCCTTGTTGGCCGTGATCCGATGGTTGAAAAAGAAATTATCTCCCACTATCTAGGAGCAATTCCTCAAAGGGTCAATGATTTTTTTGAAGATGTAAATGAACAATTATATGATTTGGGAATTTATATGGAAGCTGAGCATAATGAAGTTGGGCCAAATCAATTTGAAATAGCAATAATGTTTGAAAATGCAAATATTTCAGTTGATAACAACCAATTGTTGATGCATATTTTGGAAAAAACTGCCATTAAACACAATTTATATTGCCTATTAAAGGAAAAACCTTTCAAAAATATGGCAGGAAGTGGGAAACACAACAATTATTCACTTGCAACAAATTATGGAAAAAACTGTTTTTCACCTGGAAAAGATCCAAAAAATAACCACCTATTCTTGCTATTTTTATCAGCTATGATAAAAGTTTGCAATAAATATCAAAACCTAATAAGACTTTCCTCATCATCAGTTTCAAATGACTATAGACTTGGTGGAAATGAAGCTCCACCATCAATAATTTCTGTATTTATTGGTAAGGATTTGGAAAATATCCTAAAATCTATAGCAAATGATGAAGAAATCAAAGATATAAATAATAAGGTAAAAATTCCTCATCTTGGTGAAATAGTAACAGACTCATCAGATAGAAATAGAACTTCACCAATTGCCTTTACAGGAAATAAGTTTGAATTTAGGATGTTAGGATCTTCAAAATCAGCAGCAGATTTAAATACAGTAATAAACCTTTCAATGGCAAGAGTCTTAAAAGAATTTTACCAAAGACTTGAAGGTAAAAATGATAATGATTTAAAAGATGAAGTATATAAAATTGTAAAAGAAACTTACAAAGAAAATTCAAGAATACTTTTCCAAGGTGATGGTTATTCTAAAGAATGGATAAAAGAAGCAGAAAAAAGAGGCCTTGATAACCACAAAACCTTCTTAGATGCCCTAGTTTTTGCAAAAAAAAATTCATCATATGACCTATACAAAGATGAAAAAATCTTTAGTCAAAAAGAAATAGATTCAATAATAAATGTAGAATTTGAAGAGATAACAAAGTTTTGCCAGCAAGAACTAGAAGTTTTATCCAATATGATCTATCAAGAAATTCTTCCTTCAGCAATGAAAGAAATCAAAGAAATAAAATCCTACCTTTCATTCTTAGACAATGAGAAATTAAAAGAAAAAGCAGAAAGAATAAATAAAAATGTAGAAATACTATTAGCATATGGGGATAAAATCAAAGAAATTTTAAAAGACTTAGATAAAATAAAAAGTCAAGAAGAAAAAGCAATATTCATCCAAGAAAAAACAAGAAAAATAACAGATCAAATAAGAGAAATAGCAGACAAACTAGAAAATGAAATTTCAAGAGAAAATTACTCTATGCCAAGATATGTTGATATGTTGAAATCTTTATAAATTTTTAAAAAAATTAGAAGCTTGAAAAAGCTTCTTTTTTTGTTATTCAAGATTAAATTATTATATTAAATTAATTCTTCGTAATGTTAGGGCGGAGGAAATGGGGGAGTTTCGATTTACATGTTAACTTAATTTTTAAAATTAAATTTTTAGTTTTTAATTTTAAAATAAATTAATATATTAAATTAATCCTTCGTATCCTTAGGGCGGAAGGAACAGGGGACTTCCGATTGTCCCCTTTTTCCTTCCCCCTAAGAACCCCCATCTTTATAACCCCTTAACCGGCCCTTGCAGGGAGCAAAATTAGAAAGAAACTAAAGTTTCTTTCGATTTTTAATTTGATTAGCCAAATTTAATAAAAATATATACCAAAAATAAATAAATTCTAAGTTCATTACAAGAGAAAAAATAAACTCACTAACGTTCAAACAATTTTTTCTCTAATAATTCACTTGAATTTATAGTTATTTTTAAATAGCAGTCAAACTTTTAAAAATTGAAAGAAGCGAAGCTTCTTACAAGAAAAGCTCCATGCAATGGTCGGTTGCAGGGGGGGCAAAAAAGAGGGGGGTCGTTAGGGGGAGAAAAAAGGGGGAGAATCGAAACTCCCCCATTTTCTCCCCCTAACATTACGAAGTATTAAAATTTAATAATAATTTAGTATATTATAAAAAAAATTAAAAAGTCTTTTATTAATTTCTACAGAAATATATTAAGCCCTAAGTCCGCTGATAATATTTTTAATAAATTTTTTCCAACAACTGAGTTTCCTGATTTATCTAGCCTTGGTGAATAGACACAAATTCCGCATTTGTTTGGAACAATTCCCAAGATTCCTCCGCCTACTCCAGATTTTGATGGGATTCCTACTTTCATCAAATACTCACCACTTGTTTCATACATCCCACATGATGCCATTTGGGCTATTGTCATTTGGACTATGTTTTGAGGGACAATTAAGTTTGATGAGTAAATATCAAATCCTTCATTTGCAAGGATTGCCCCAAATTTTGCAAGGGATTCTACATTTGCACCTATTGAGCAAATTCTTACATATAAATCCAAAACTTCATCAGCGTTTTGGTCAAAAATATTTTTACTTTTTAAATAATAGGCAATGGCCCTGTTTCTGTCTGTTGTTGAAATTTCTGACTCATAAATGTCTTTCATAAAAGTAAATTCAGAATTTTGGCTCATTTGCCTTATAAGCTCCATCACCCTATTAAATTTTTCTTCCTTATTTTCCCCATAAATCATTGAAGTTGTTGTGATTGCTCCTGCATTTATAAATGGATTTGCAGCTCTTTGATCTATTGGAATTAAAGAATTAAACTCATACCTAGTTGGCTCTGTTCCAACTTTTGAAAAAACTTCTTCAATGGTATTATCTTTTAGGGCCATCATTAGGGTAAAAACTTTTGAAATTGATTGAACTGAAAATATTTTTTCACTTTCTCCAAAATTATAAACATCTCCGCTAGTAGTCACTATTGATAGGGCAAAGGAATCCTCGTCTACATTTTTTAGCTCTGGTATGTAGGAGGCAACTTCTCCAACTCCCTTGTATCTTTTTGCCTTATCTATACACTCTTCAATTTTTACTTCTATATCTTCTCTTTTCATAAACATACTTAATCACCTACTTATAAAATTCTATAAAATACTTACCCTTTTTGATATAATTATAATTAAGAAAATAAAAAGGAGTTTTTTATGCTTATTTTAGAAATTTTAAATGAAGATAAGTGGCTTGATGATTATAAATTTTTTAAAGATTTTAAAAATTCATCTTATTATGAAACTTTGCTTGATACATACCAAAATTTAAATACGGATATTCTTTATAAAAGTCGTATCCATGGCCAAGGCCACATTGAAAGGGTGATTTTGCTATCTCTTCTTTTGTCCTTTTATTATAAATTAAATAAAAATGATACGGATATTTTAAGATATGCAGCCTCTCTTCATGATACTAAAAGAGTGGATGATTCTTATGATACCGAACATGGGTATAGGGCTGCCCTTTATTCCATTGATTATGCAAAAATAGATGAAAAAGATAAAAATATTCTCCAAGCAGTTCTTGCTACTCACTCAAGATCTGATAAAGATATGGATAAAACCATAGAAGAATTTTTTGTAAAAGATATGGATAGGGCAAGGTACTTGTCAAAACTTTTTAAGGATGCAGATGCCCTCGATAGGGTAAGACTTGGGGATTTAGACCAAAAATATTTGAGAAATGATTTTTCTCATGACTTGGTAGATTTTTCTGATAAATTATTTGAAAAATATATGGAAAGACAATGAAAGAAAACTCTCTAAAAGAAAAATTATCGATTTTATCAATTTCTTTAATTTTAACTAGCAACAGCATAATTTCAGGAAGCCTAGTCTATATCCAACAAGCCTTTAATCTTACAAGAAATCAGGCTGAATTTATAATAACTCTTTCAAGTTTTACTGTAATGATTTTTATATTTTTGGCAGAATACATTGCCCTTTGGCTAGGCCTTAAAAAAACTGTTCTATTAGGACTTTTTCTTGTTGGACTTAGTGGGATTTTTCCTGTAATTTTTAAAACTTACCCTGCCATTATTATGTCAAGAATTATCCTTGGAGCAGGTCTTGGAATGTTTAATGGTCATTCGGCAAACTATATAAATTTACTTTACCATGACAATAAAGAAAGGACCAAACTTCACGGACTTAGAAACGCAGCAGAATTTACAGGGCAAATAATCCTTTTTACCCTTGCAGGAATTCTTGTGAAAATTAATTATATCTATACATTTTTACTTTATACATCAGCTTTTTTGATAATGATATTTTTTAAAATAAATGTTAGCGATGTAAAGATAAAAAGAGAAAGGGCAAAAATTAATTTTAACCCTAATGTATTTTTATTTATAATTTTTGCCATGGTAGTTTTATTAAATGCAACTTCTATGACGATGAGATTTCCTTTTGTGGCAAGTTTAAGTAGAGGAATGGATGTAAATACAAGTTTTTATTTAAATTTTGTTCCAATAGTTGGGATGGTTTCAGCCTTTTTATTTACACCAATAAATCTTAAATTAAAAAATAAGACCATATTTTTTGGCCTTAGCTTTTATCTTTTGGCAAATTTATTGATAGTTAATTTTGAAAAAAACCTAATAGGATTTTTGCTTTGTATATTACTTTTAACCTTTGGCCAATCCATGTGCATGCCCTATATTTTTGCAGAAGTTCCAAGATTTGTTAAGGGGCATAGCTCAAGAATCGCAACCAATTTAATTTTTATAGGATGTAATATAGGAGTATTTATGGCTCCGATTTTTATGAAAAATATAGACAAAATCCTAAACACAAGTTCACTTTCAAAAGGCTTTATAGGATTTGTAATAATTTATTTGATTTTTATAGGAATATTTTATAGGAGAAGAAAAAAATAAGGTGATGTGCAGAATAGCTAAATCTATTCTGCGACATCACCTTTTCTTATTTAAAATAAACATCCTTATATTTATCATCTTTTTCAAATTTATTTCTTATATAAGGGCAGGTTGAAATTATTTTTTTATTATTTTCTCTAGCATATTCTACTAATTTATCCACCAATTTTCCTGCAATTCCTTGGCCACCATATTCCTTATCAACTTCAGTGTGGGGAGCATCTATCAAATATCCCTTATTTACCAAACTTATAAAGCCAATTTTTCTACCACCATCAAAAACTTGGACTTGATTTTCTTTTTTATCAATTTTATATTCCATAATATCACCTCTTTTTTTCTATACCCATAATTAATTATTTATAGGAAAATATTTGGGTATAAATATCTACAGAAGGTGAAAATTTATAAAAATAGAAAGGAATTTTATGAAAAGAGAATTTAGTTATGGTTCAATTATTTTACTTGAAATAATTTTGGGAATTATCTCACTGGGATTATTTTTCGCATTTGGAGAAAAAGCCAGTGATAGTATTATTTACAACCTAATAACATCAATTATTACATGGATTGGATCATTTTTGATAGCCTCTGGCCTAATCAATAATAGGAAGGGAAGTGTTGGAGATTATTTTAACCAAATCCATAGACTTGATAAAAAAGCAATCCTAGTTAATCTTATACTAATCGGTCTTACAATTTTAATCACAGGAGTTTTTGGTGGAGGGGCAGCCTTTTTAGCCTTAAAAGATAATCCAACAAGTTTTATGTCAATGGGAATTGTAGGAGCTCTTCTTTCAACCTTACTTGCACTTTTTACAACCTATGCAAACCACATTGTTGCAGATCCAAGAAACAAAGACCAATCAGTAGGAGAGGCATTCAAAAGTGTATTTTCAGTTGGTAAAAAATTATTAGCAAAAACAATTCTAACATATTTAAAATATTTTGCCCTACCAATTATAGTTATGATTGCAATTTCTGCAGCAACAATAATGCACGCAGATTCATTTGAAGCTATAATGGGCCTTACTTTTATAGCAATGTTAGTATTTGCTATATACTTTTTAGTAATATCTCCTATAGTTTTGGCAAGAATTGCTGATAATTATTTAGATTTAACAGGAGATATAGAAAACAATTATGAAGAAATTGAAAACAATAATGACTTTACTATAAGTAGAAATTTATAAAAAAAATATAGGAGGGACCTCCTATATTTTTTTATTTAAAATACTTGTTGAAATAAAAATTGAAAGAATCAAAACGCCTACATCACCAACAATGGCAAGCCACATTGGGCCATAACCAAGTAGGGTTAAAATCAAAAGAATTATTTTTGTAAGCATAATAAAAACAAGATTTTTCTTGGCAGTCTTATCTACAATTCTTGCAATTTCCATCAAATCTTTTAATTTAGCATAAGATTTATCAGAAATAATTATATCGGATGCATCAATAGCAAGGTCAGATGCTCCTTGGCCCATGCTAATTCCAACATCGGCATACTTTAAAACAGGCCCATCATTAATCCCATCACCCACAAAAACAATTTTGTGGCCATTTTTTTGCTCATTTCTTACAAGATCTAATTTTTCATTTGGTAAAAGCCCGCCTGCATAAGAAATAGAAAGCTCCTCTGCCAAATCTTTTACTGCCATTTCGCTATCGCCAGATAAAACTGCAATATCAGAAAATTTACTTCTTAAATAATCTATAGTTTCCTTGGCATCATCCTTAATCCTATCTTCCAAAAGAACCTTACAAACTAAAATATCATTTATAGTCATATAAATTGCCTTGTCTTTTGAATCATCTTCTATATTTACAAAATCTTTTGAACCTATTTTTATTTCTTCATTTTCATATGTTTTTGCCCAAATACCAAGACCATTTATACTTTCGCTGGCTATAAAATATGAAGGATTGTCCCTTCTTCTTAAATCTTTAACTATGGCTCTTGCAATTGGATGGTTGGATAATTTTTCCAAATTATACAAATAATCCAAAATCAAATTTTTATTATAATCAGAATAATAAATAATATCTTTTACATCAAAATCCCCATAAGTGAGCGTCCCTGTCTTGTCTGTATAAAAATAATCAGCATCTATCAATTTTTCAAAATATCTAGCCCCCTTAACAAGGATTTTATTTTTGCTACAAAGACCAAGACCTGAAACATAGGTTAGGGGAAGGCCAATCACTAGGGCACATGGACAGGAAAGAATCAAAAAACTTCCTGCCATTTTTAAATAAGAGGCAAAATTTCCAAACAAAATTGGAGGAACCACAGCTAGAAAAACTGCTATGGCAACAACAAAAGGTGTATAGACCTTGGCAAATCTTCTGATAAGTTTTTCACTGTCAGATTTTTCCTTAGGAGAATTTTTAATCAAGCTAATAATCTTATAGGCAATAGACTGATCAAAAACTTTTTGGACCCTGTATTTTATAATTCCAGTTTTTAAAATAGAAGAAGACAAAACCTTGCTATTTTCTCTCACATCAACTGGCATGGACTCACCTGTCAAAGAAGAAGTATCCAAAAGTCCCTCTCCATCAACAACTATTCCATCAAGTCCAATCCTATCACCATCCTTGGCAAGGATTATATCGCCAACATTGATTTCATTTATACTTATCTTAGAAAAAGACCCATCAGGATTTTGTCTATCAAGTTTTTTTGGAACAATGTCAATAAAGGACTTAATATTTTTATCTGTCCTATCATTAGCAAGATTTTCAAAAACTTCTCCCAAAGAAAACAAGAGCATAATCACACAAGCCTCTGTAAAATTTCCCATAAAAAAGGCTGCAAAACTTGCTATAGTCAATAGAAAATTTTCATCCATCATATTTCTTTTAGAAAAAGACTCAATAGCCTCCAAAAAAACATCCATTCCCAAAAAAAGATAGATAAAAAGAAAGCCAGTCACAACATAAGACTTATTGCCAAAAACTTTTCTAATATAGGTCATAAGGCCAATTAATATAGCAAAATAAACCAGCCTAAAAAGTTCTCTTTTCCTATCTTTTTTCATATCTTTAAATATTTCCATAATATATCCTCTCATTAGATTTTTAAAATTATAAAAACCTACCTATCCTCATACAAATGTTCCAAACCAAGTTTAATAATAAATTTCACATGCCTATCAGAAAGAGCATAAATCATAGCCTGGCCGTCTCTTTGACTTTTGACTAAATTTGAATCTTTCAAATACCTAAGCTGATGACTTATTGCAGATTGGCTTAAATCTAATTCATTTGAAATTGTATTTACATTTTTTTCATTATCAAATAAGGAAAATAAAATCCTAATTCTTGTCGAATCAGAAAAAACCTTAAACAAATCTGCCAAATCAAATAAATCATTATTAGAAACATTTTCAAATGATTTTTCCATACTCCCTCCAAAAATTATATTCACAAAAAATTATAGCAGAAAGGGGGATTTGTGGCAAGATTTAAGGCTTTGAATCCCTAGTAAATAAGTTGAATTTAAAAAGTGAAAGTGTATATTGGAAAAGACGAAAACAGATATAAATTATTAAAAAATTACTTACATAAAGGAAGTGTAAAATGAAAGAAAATAAATTTGTTATAAAATCAGACTACACTCCAAAAGGAGACCAACCTCAGGCAATAAAAAAACTTGCCAACGGAATAAAAGAAGGAAAACACCACCAAATCCTCCAAGGAGTTACAGGTTCTGGTAAAACTTTTACCATGGCAAATATAATACAAGAAGTTCAAAGACCAACCCTTGTCCTTGCCCACAACAAAACACTTGCCTACCAATTATTTACAGAATTTAAAGAATTTTTCCCAGACAATGCCGTTGAATATTTTGTTTCCTACTACGATTATTACCAACCAGAAGCCTATGTTGCTGCAACTGATACCTATATTGCAAAAGATTCATCAATCAATGATGAAATAGATAAACTAAGACACTCAGCAACTATGAGTCTTTTTGAAAGGCGAGATGTAATAATTGTGGCCAGTGTTTCTTGTATTTACGGATTGGGAGATCCAGAAGAATATAAAAAATTAGTTTTATCATTAAGACCAGGCCAAGAAATTTCTCCAGAAGAAGTTATGAAAGAATTAATTGAAAGACAATTTGTAAGAAATGATTTTGATTTTTCTCGTGGAACTTTTAGAAAAAGAGGAGATGTTCTAGATATTTTCCCAGCAGGAAACGATGAAAAGGCCATAAGGATAGAATTTTTTGGAGATGAAATTGATAGAATTTCTGAATTTGATTCCTTAACAGGAAAAGTTATAAGTCACATATCCCACGGCTACATTTATCCTGCCAGCCATTACGCAACAACTGCCGAAAAAGCAGAAGCTGCTATTGTAACAATAAAAGAAGAATTAAAGGAAAGATTAGCTGAGCTTGAAGGTGAAAATAAATTAGTAGAGGCCCAAAGACTTGAGCAAAGAACAAATTATGATATAGAAATGTTAGAAGAAATTGGATTTTGTTCAGGAATAGAAAATTATTCAAGGCACATGTCCCAAAGAGAGCCTGGCTCAAGACCTGCAACCTTGATAGATTATTTCCCAGATGACTTTGTTCTTTTTGTTGACGAATCCCACGTTTCGATTCCCCAAGTAGGAGGAATGTATGAGGGAGATAGGTCAAGAAAACAAAACCTTGTTGACTATGGCTTTAGACTCCCATCAGCCCTTGACAATAGGCCTTTAAAATTTAAAGAATTTGAAAAATTAATAAATCAAACTATCTATGTTTCAGCAACTCCGGGCCCATATGAGATGGAAAAAACTGGTGGAGAAGTTGTAGAACAAATCATAAGACCAACAGGTCTATTAGACCCATTAATAGATGTGAAACCAGTAGAAAATCAAATTGATGATCTTATAGAAAATATCCACCAAACAATTGAGAAAAAAGAAAGGGTCCTTGTCACAACCCTTACCAAAAGAATGGCAGAAGATTTGACCGATTATTTATCAGAAAATGGAATCAAGGTAAAATATCTCCATTCAGATATAAAAACGATAGAAAGAAGTGAAATAATTAGAGATTTAAGACTTGGAAAATTTGATGTTTTGGTAGGCATTAACCTTCTTCGTGAAGGGCTCGATTTACCAGAAGTTTCCCTAATTGCAATTTTGGATGCAGACAAGGAAGGATTTTTAAGAAGCGAAACTTCTCTTATCCAAACCATAGGAAGGGCAGCTAGAAACTCAGAAGGTCATGTAATAATGTATGCAGATAAAATTACAAGGTCAATGAAAAAAGCCATTGACGAGACCGAAAGAAGAAGAAAAATCCAAACAGAATTTAACAAAAAACACGGTATTACTCCAACCACAATCAAGAAAAATATTTCAGAAATAATCCAAGTAACAGAAAAAGCAGAAAATGCAAGCGAAGAAAAAGAAGAATTCTCACCAAAAGAAATCGACAACATCCTTATAAACTTAGAAACAGAAATGTATGCTGCTGCCGAAGAACTAGACTTTGAAAAAGCAGCCTCACTGAGAGATCAAATAGCAAAAATGAAAAGAGAATTTGCAGGCGTATAAAATTCAAAGAAATTTAAAAAGTATTTTATTCCAAAATAAAAAAAGTAGAAATAAAGTAATATTTTTATGATAGAAACAACAAACTTTAACCCATCTCGACTAGATAAATATGCCTTGATTTGGCATATTTATCCCTAAAACTAAGTGCGAAAGCACGAATAAGTTTGCGAAGCAAACGTGTTTTAGTGTGAGTGAAACGAACGCATGGAGAGATCTCATAATTTAAACTTATCAATTAATTTATTTTTTCTAGATATTTAGGAAATTTAACCAAATAAATAAAAAAAATGAAAAGAGAATTTGCGGAGGTATAAATGAGTGAAAATAAAATAGTAATAAAGGGGGCGAGGACCAATAATTTAAAAAATGTTGATCTGACCCTTCCTCGAGATAAAATGATTGTATTTACTGGACTTTCCGGATCGGGAAAGTCCACCTTGGCCTTTGACACAATTTATGCCGAAGGTCAAAGAAGGTATGTAGAAAGTCTATCATCCTATGCCAGACAATTTTTGGGAAATTTGGACAAGGCGGATGTAGATGCAATAGAAGGACTTTCACCATCAATTTCAATCGACCAAAAAACAACCAACAGAAACCCAAGGTCAACTGTTGCAACAGTAACAGAAATTTATGATTATTATAGATTATTATTTGCAAGAATTGGAGATGCCTATTGTCCAGTTTGTGGCAAAAAAATCGAGGCCCAATCAATTGACCAAATGGTTGATAGGATTTTAAAACTTGAAAATAAAACAAGAATCCAAATACTTGCCCCAGTAGTAAGGGCTCAAAAAGGTCAACACAAAAAGAAACTTCAAAATATCCAAAAAATGGGATATGTAAGAGTAATGATTGACGGCGAGAGATATGACATAGAAGAAGAAATCGAACTTTCAAAAACTAAAAAACACGACATATCAATAATTGTCGACAGGATTGTCATAAAAGAAGGAATAAATTCAAGGCTTGCAGATTCCTTAGAAACTGCCCTTGAACTTACCGATGGACTTGTTCAAATAAATGTAATAGATGGAGAAGACTTTATCCTATCATCCAAACTTGCCTGTCCAGACGGCCACGTTTCCCTTCCAGAAATTACACCTAATATGTTCTCCTTCAATGCTCCCCAAGGTATGTGTCCTGAATGTAACGGACTTGGATTTCACTTACAAATTGATCCAGACCTTGTAATTCCAGATAAAAATCTTTCCATAAATGAGGGAGCAATAGACCCATATGCCACAAGTGGAAAGGGAACCTATTATAACGAAATGATCAAGGCTATTGCCAAAAACCACAAATTTTCCCTAGATGAGCCAATAAAAAATGCTCCAAAAAAAATGATAGATGAAATTTTATATGGAACAAAAAAAGAAGTTTCCTTCACATTTGACAGTCATTTTTCTGGAAGAAAAAATTACACTGGCCATTTTGAAGGGGCAATCAAAAACCTATCCGATAGGTACGAAAGAACAAATTCCGATGCTCAAAAGAAAAGAATGAGAGGCTTTATGAGCGAGGAAGAATGTAAAAGCTGTCATGGTCATAGACTAAAAGATGAAATTCTTGCCATAAAAGTCGACGGCAAATCAATTTCAGAAATTGCAAATATGTCAGTAGATAAAACTATAGAATTTTTTGATAATTTAAAACTTTCACCAATGAAAGAAAAAATTGCTGAACTAATAATAAAAGAAATAAAGGCAAGGGTGAAATTTTTACAAGATGTAGGTCTTGGCTATCTTTCACTTTCAAGGTCTGCCTCAACCCTTTCAGGAGGAGAAAGCCAAAGGATAAGACTTGCAACCCAAATAGGATCAGGTCTTGTTGGAGTTTGCTATGTTCTAGATGAGCCATCAATAGGCCTTCACCAAAGAGATAATGATAAATTAATAAAATCCTTAAGAAACTTAACAGATATAGGAAATACCTTAATAATAGTAGAACACGATGAAGATACCATGAAAGCTGCAGATTATCTTGTAGATATTGGACCCAAAGCAGGAGTCCACGGAGGAGAAATTGTTGCAAAAGGATCTCTTTCTGATATAAAAAATTGTAAAAAATCAATCACAGGCGCCTATCTTTCAGGAAAAGAAAAATTCCAGTACCAAAAGAAAGAAGAACTTGGGACAAATATATAGAAGTAAAAAACGCTAGACAAAATAACTTGAAGGGAATCGACGTAAAATTTCCCCTATCAACCTTTACAGCAGTAACGGGAGTATCAGGATCAGGAAAATCTTCCTTGGTAAATGAAATTTTGTACAAGTCTGTAACCAAAAAATTAAATAAATCCAAAACCCACCCAGGAAAACACGACTCAATCGAAGGGGTAGAACAAATTGACAAAATAATTTCCATAGACCAATCCCCAATAGGAAGAACACCAAGGTCAAATCCTGCAACCTACACAAAATTATTTGACAATATCAGAGACGTTTTTGCCATGACAACCGAAGCAAAAATGAAAGGCTTTGACAAGGGAAGATTTTCCTTTAATGTAAAAGGGGGAAGGTGTGAAGCTTGTAAGGGGGATGGAACAATAAAAGTTGACATGATGTTTTTGCCAGACGTTTACGTTCCTTGCGAAGTTTGTCACGGACAAAGATATAACAGAGAAACCCTAGAAGTAAAATACAAGGGAAAAAACATCTCAGAAGTTTTGGACATGACAGTAGAAGAAGCCCTCAAATTTTTTGAAAACCACCCATCAATAGTAAGAAAATTACAAACACTCTATGACGTTGGACTTGGCTATATAAAAAATCGGTCAACCATCAACAGAACTTTCCGGAGGAGAAGCCCAAAGAGTAAAACTTGCAAGCGAGCTTGCAAAAAGATCCACAGGCCAAACCCTATACATTTTGGACGAACCAACAACAGGCCTTCACATGGCAGACGTCCACAAACTAATAGAAGTTTTAAACAGACTAGTCGACCAAAACAACACAGTTGTAGTAATAGAACACAACCTTGACGTAATAAAAGTAGCCGACCACATAATAGACCTAGGGCCTGAAGGTGGAGATGGCGGCGGAGAACTTTTAGTAACAGGAAGTCCAGAAGAAATAGCAAAATGTAAAAAATCCTACACAGGGCAATTTTTAAAAAATATACTTTAATAATTTTATAGTATTAAAAAAATTAAAAGATCACCTTTGGGTGGTCTTTTTAAATTATTTGTAAAATTTTTTAATAATAAAAATACAAGATATTTTGTAAAAGCACACTGTTGTATATAACTAAAAAATTTTGTAGCTATACTTTGTTAGAGTATAAGAGTGAGAGGGAAGTTATGAAAAATTCGAAGAAGATGGCAGAAGTCATCTAAAAAGAAAAGAGCGTTAAGTGAGGAGAAAATCCAAAATGTGGTACAAGAAAACTATCATTAGATTGGTTTAATATATGCTAGGATTTTCATTAATAATTGCTCCAGGTTCATTAAAAGCAGCAAAAGAACAAGTAAGTCAGGAAACAGTAAAAGAAGAAATAGCCGAAGTTAATGAAGAATTCAAATTAACAGATGCTCAAATTCAAAGACTAAAAAAGCTAATTTTAAAGATGCAGAAATAAAAGTAGTAGAATAAAATATCAAACATTTATTGTATGTGAAAATGCTAGTGGAAAATCTGACAATGTTCAAACAGGTGTAGAATCACTTGCAGGTACTTTAGCAACTTTAACAGCAGCTATGGGTGGATTATTTGCTTCTAAGAAAAAGAAAAGAAAATAATTTTTGAAAAATTGATTGACTGAGGGAACCTTGATTTATTCCTGATATTAAATATTTATTTGATTTTTCTTAAATTTAAACAGGCTTCAAATGAGGGCCTGTTTTTTTATATATTATGGAAGATTTTTATATTTGTAATAAAATTTAATCTAAATTTGAAATAAAATCAATAATAATTTAGAATTATTCATTTTATTAGGCAAAATAAATGAAAATATAAATAAAACGATAAATTTTTCTCAAATATCTATTGATTTATAAATAATAAAGGAATAAAACGACTTTAGGAATTGAAAGTATTTGATTTAAATATATCAATCTTTACAAGATTTTATAAGCATATGTTCTATAATTAGTTTTATATGCGAATAAAAATCCAGGAGGAAAAACATATGGAAAAAAATGACATTTTAAAAAGAATCATTGAAGAAAAAAGTTAAATGGTTCTAAAAAGAAACCAAAATATGCAACAAGAAAATTATCAATGGGATTAGTTTCTTGTATGCTTGAATACGCACTTTTAGTATCTCCATCTTCAGTTGAAGCTGCTGAACTTGATAGTAATAATCAAGTAGTAGCAGAAGAAGCAGAAACTAAAGAAGAAGCTATAACAAATAATGAAAATGTAGCTGAAGAAGAAAAAGTAGAAAATATAGAAGCACCTGCTGAAGAATCAGTAGAAGAAAAATCAAGTGAAGAAGCAACTCCACAAGAAGCAAGTGAAGAAGATAAAAAAGAAGAAAATGCTTCAGAACTTGAAATGGCTGAAGAAACTAAACCAGAAGCTGTATCAGCAGATCCAACTGAAGAAGATGCCATTACCAATGTAGAAATTACAATTGGTGGAGCTAAAAATGGCGAAAAGACAGAAATAGTAAATCCAACCGCCCTACCTGAAAGAACAAATGGTGGAAATACAGATATTAACCTTGAAGCAAGAGTTGACTTTGATATCCCTGAGGGAACAAAAGCAGGAAAAACTTTTGACTTTGTAGTTTCAGATAATGTAAATCTTCATGGTGTTTTAAAATCAGAAGAAGAAGGCCAACCTGTAGTTTTTGATGGTGAAGAAATAGCAACTGCAGAAAGGTTAACAGACGGTAGAAACGGATACAAATATACTTTTAATGAAAAGGTTGATGGTCTTAAAGACATCAGAGCAAGAATTATCTATCCATTACTCATAGATCCAGACAAAGTTCCAATGGGTACAAAAGAATATGAAATAGGAGAAGATGGTAAATATGTTTTAGATGGCGAAGGCAATCCAGTACTAAAAGCAGATAACAAAGAAAAAGTTTCTGTAACAGTTGCTGGTAAAACTGCAAGCAAAGACTATACTGTTGAATATGAAAGTGAAGTTTTTGATATAAAATCTACTGGTCCTACTCTAAGCGGTATTTCTGATATTGACAAAGTAGATGATAATAACTATAACCACACTATTTATGTAAACCCAACTGCAGACCAATTGCTTAACGGATCCCATGTAACAGTTCAAAACGAAAAGGGCTATAAAACAGTAACTTTTGATGAAGAAGTTAAAAATTCTGTAAAAGTTTATAAGGTTAAAAATCCTAACAAATTACCACTAAGTTTTGGTAATAAATTTGATGATGGAAATTACGAAGATGTTACTAATAAGGCTGAAGTCAGATTAGTAAAAGATGATAACAACGCTGATCTTAGTAAATTAGTTGTAGATGTTAAGCAAGGTAACACTAACGAATCAATGCCTTTTGACAATAAAGATTTTGATAGTTCTGTATATGTTGTAACATATACAGGAAAGAGAACTCCAAACAAGGCTTTTAAAACTAATACTATCTTCACAGCAGATTGGAGAAAGGCTAACGGTAATGCTAAAAATCTATCAAAATTAGGAGACCAAAGCTGGAAATGGACAAATGAAATTGTAATAGACGATGCAGATGCCATAGCTATAGCAAACAGAACATACAGTCTTGGAGATAAGGTTTGGGTTGATGCCGATAATGACGGTTCACAAGGAGATAGTGAAAAAGGTCTTGCAAATGTCAAAGTTATCCTTAAGGGAATCAACATCTCCGATAAGGAAACAAAAACAGATGCTGACGGTAAATACAAATTCGAAGGCCTAAAGAACGGCGAATACACAGTAGAATTTGAAATTCCGGCAGGATATGCACCAACAACAGCAAAAGCTGAAAATGTAAAAGATGAAAAGAATTCTGATGCAAGCCAAGCAGAAGGAGCAAAAGTAGCCACAGCAACAGGTATTATCAACGGCGCAGACAACATGAACGTTGACTTTGGAGTAATTAAAGTAGCTAAAGGAACATTCACAGAACACCACATATACAAAGAATACAAAGATGGAGAACTAATAAACACCTCAAAAATAGATATAGACAAAACTGAAGGAACAGAAAAAGAAAGCTTCACAACATCAGCAAAACCAAACGGAACAGATAAAGACAAAAAAGAAGGTTTCAAATTAGTTCCAGGAGAAATCACAAAATCTAACGAAATAACAGAAAAGATTGATGGTTCAGCACCAGTAAAAGCAAACTATATCAACGACAAAAACCTTGAAGTAACTTATGTATACAGAAAAGACACAAAATCTTGGACACCAATAGA
The DNA here is from genome assembly GCF_000173355.1 of Anaerococcus hydrogenalis DSM 7454. Classification (GTDB taxonomy): domain Bacteria; phylum Bacillota; class Clostridia; order Tissierellales; family Peptoniphilaceae; genus Anaerococcus; species Anaerococcus hydrogenalis. The sequence continues at coordinate 309 of NZ_ABXA01000010.1, read as the reverse complement.
AGAAAAAGGAAAATTCCAAGAACACCATATCTATATTACAAAAGATAAAAATGGCAAAGAAATCAAACGTGATGTAGTACCTGGCAAAGTAAGTGGTGGTACAAAAGACATGACTTACGAAACTGGTAAGAAAGAAAAAGACGGCTTCAAATTTGTAAGAACAGAAAATCCAGTAGAAAACCCAACTTACAACGAAAAAGGTGAAAGTACAACAGGAAAATTCAAACCAGGTGTAAAACAAGAAATCACTTATGTTTATGAAAACACAAAATGATTGGACACCAATAGAAGAAACAGGAAAGTTCCAAG
>NZ_ABXA01000011.1 GCF_000173355.1 Anaerococcus hydrogenalis DSM 7454 | reverse complement strand
CAAGAAATATATAGACAATTAAGAAAGGACATAGGCAGCATACTTCGAGAATTATGCTCAAGAAAAGGGATAAACCATAATAGAAGCAGAATTATGTCCAGATCATATCCATATGCTGGTAGAAATACCACCAAAGTACTCAATATCACAAATAATGGGATATTTAAAGGAAAAAGTTCACTGATAATATTCGATAGACACGCAAACCTAAAATATAAATATGGAAACAGACACTTTTGGTGTAGAGGATATTATGTAGATACAGTAGGAAGAAATGAAAAGAAATAAAAGAATATATACAAAATCAATTAAAAGAAGATTATTACACTGACCAAATAAGTATAAAAGAATACTATGACCCGTTTACGGGAGAGTCAGTAAATAAAACAATAAAAACTGCTTAAGCAGTAGTTGGGAAAGTGGTGCATGTGATGGAATACTCGACAGCCCCAATAGGGGCGTGCCGGTATTTGCGCCTTATAGGCGCTGTGCAAACTACCAGCTAAGCTGGTAGTTTGATTATCCTATATGGCATTTATTTATATATTAAAATATGCTCTTTACAGAAATCCTTTCTCTACTAATCCATTAGCTTGTAATATAAATATCTTGGCTTTAAATTCTTAAAATAAAGGTTTTATAGCAAATTCATATATATTTATTTAAATTGAAATTTTATAATTATAAGAATATTTTATGCTATGATATAATGTAAATAAATATACAAATATTTTAGAATAAAGTAAGTTTAAAAAATATAAATTTAGTAAGTAGATAACTTATTTTGTTTTATAGAAAGAAATTTAAAGGAATTTAATAGAGGTTATGTCAACAACAATAGAAATAAATAAGAAAAGTGTAAAAGAATTTTTAGATGCAGGAAAAAAACAAAAATTTATAATACCTGAGTATCAAAGACCTTATGCATGGTCAGAAGATGAAGTTCAAACTTTATTTGATGATATAGTTGAGTATACTCAAGAAAGAATTGATTCTCCATATTTTCTAGGAACAATTGTTTCATATACGAATGATCATAATGAACAGGAAATAATTGATGGCCAACAAAGAATTACAACCCTATCTTTGTTGCTAAGAGCTTTATATACAAAAATTGAAAAAATGGATTATACTAAGGAGAGAAATAATTTTATTGGTCAGATTGAACCTGCTTTATGGGAAACTGATGAGCTAAGTGGTGAAGCAAATAAAAGTAAGACTTTAATAGAATCTAGGGTTTATGAATCAGAGCATAATGAGATTTTAAATAATATACTAAGTACTGGTCTTTGCGATAAAGATTCTAAAGATAATTACACAAAAAATTATTTGTTATGTCAAAAACTTATAGATCAGTATGCCAAAGATGAGCCCCTAACTTTCTATCACTTGATAAACAATATTTTAAATAAAGCAATTGTTCTTCCTATCAAAGCCGATAGTCAGGATACTGCCCTTACAATATTTTCAACTCTCAATGACAGGGGCTTACCCTTATCAGATGCGGATATTTTTAAAGCAAAAATCTATAATAATATTAAAGATAGTGAATCTAGAAATGATTTTATTCAAAAATGGCAAGAACTTAGTGCAGGTGCAGAATATGCTGGTGAAAGTATTCAGAAATTATTTTATTATTATATGTTTTATCTTAGAGCAAAAGAGAATGATAAGAAGACAACTACTCCAGGTCTAAGAAAATATTATTCAAGTAGTAATTTTTTTAGGTTATATGATTTAGAATTAATGGATAATTTGAGATTTATATTAAACTTTTGGTCAGTAGTTAATAACAAGGAAGTAATAGATGGTGAAAATTGGTCAAGTAACTTTGAAATTTTAAAAGTTTTAGATATCCTTACCTCCTATCCTAATGAATTTTGGAAATATCCAGTAATAAATTATTACCTATCCTACAAAGATTCAGTTAAGTTCGAAGATAAATTTCTTTTATTTTTAAGAAAACTATTTGTTAATTTATGTAGTAGATATATTGTAACTCCTACAATTAACGCAGTTAAGCAAAATATTCTAAACTTAAATGCAGAGATCATTAATAGCGATGAACCTAAAGTTGAATTTAAAGCGGTTGATAAAAATATAATTAGGGAGCAATTAAAAAATCCACATAGAAATGTGGTAAGGATGTTATTAAAACTATTAGCTTATGATAATAACTTACAAGATGAACTTTTGCCAGAAAAATGGGAAATAGAACATATTCTTCCTAGTAAATGGCAGAACTCTTATTTCCTAAATTCTTCAGAAGAAGAGGTCAATGATGTGATTGAACATCTGGGAAATAAGATACCCTTTGAAAAAAGGTTAAATATAATTGCAAGTAATGGATATTTTGAAAAAAAGAAAGAATTGTATAGAAAATCAAAGATAGCCATAGTTAAAGATTTTTCACAAACTCATTCAAAAGACTGGAAGATAGAGCAAATAATGGAAAGGGATGTAAGAGTTTCTGATAGAATCATAGAAATATTTAATTTGTGGTCTGCTGATATAAATACTTCAAATAAATCAAAACTAACACAAGAAGATAAGATGGCTATAGAATTAATAAAGTCCAGAGGTTTAGAAGACTATTTAAAATAATTTGTGCAAAGATTTAAGATTATAAAACTTAGGTAAAAAATTTATAAAACATTATATGGAACAGGAATTTTATCGAGAATAAAATTTTAAATTGTCTTATATCAAATAAGATTGAGATATTAGAAAGTAGTATATTGAAATGGATGAAATATATCGGACGTTTGAAAAAGAAGAAGGGGAATAAAACACGCACTAATAAACCGTAAGTTTAAAAAAGATATAGGCTCTATACTCAGAGAATTATTCATGAGAAAAGGAATAAAAATAATAGAAGCAGAATTATGTCCAGATCACGTACACATGTTGGTAGAAATTCCACCAAAATATTCTATATCACAATTAATGGGATATTTAAAAGGGAAAAGTTCCTTGATAATATTCGATAGACACGCCAACCTAAAATATAAATATGGAAATAGACACTTTTGGTGTAGAGGATACTATGTAGATACAGTGGGAAGAAATGAAAAGAAAATAAAAGAATATATACAAAATCAATTAAAAAAAGACTACTACACAGACCAAATAAGTATAAAGGAATACACAGACCCGTTTACGGGAGAGTCAGTAAACAAGAACAAATAAAAAACTGCTTAAGCAGTAGTTGAGAAAGAGGTGCGTGTGAAAAAAATATTCGACAGCCCCAATAGGGGCGTGCCGGTATTCGCGCCTTATAGGCGCTGTGCAAACTACCAGCTAAGCTGGTAGTGATATTTAGATTTTGGTCATTAATAAGTTTAAAAATTAAAAAGATTAATATGATATAATTTGGTTAAATTAAATTATATATACTATAATAAAAAATCTGTAAAGATTTATTAATTTTAAAAAATATAATTCATTAAGGAGATAATATATGGCAAAAAACATTGATCCCGAATAAAAAAAGATAGGAAGTTATTTAGATTTAGGAGATATAATTATATTTTCAATCCCTGAATTTCAAATGGCTTATTCCTGAGATATAAAGCAATGTTATAAGTTATGGCAAGACATAGAAAATTTTATTGATAGTGGAGGAAGTGACTCATACTTTTTTTGAACTATTATTAATTGCCAAGAAGATGATACAAAACTAAGCTTAATTGATATTCAACAAAGAACAACAACTTTTATTCTTCTTTTAGATTCTGATATTATTTCTGCAAAACTTTATTCCGATTCTGGTGAAGGTAGAGAAGGATTTAATAAAAAATGGTCTGAATTAAAAAAATAGTTAAATATCTTTAGGAAAGTAATATAGCAGATATAAATAGTATTCTAATGCAGGACATGTATATTAATAGAGCGAAAAATAAAGAATATATATCAGAAAAAGGTTCTGTTAATGTGACAACACCTGGTTTAAGAAGATATTATACAGATATTAATAAGCAGCTACGTCAAAATCCAATAAAGCTTACAGCTCAATTATTAAAAATTTATAAAATATAGTTTGAAATAAAAGATTATTCAATTATTAAATTATGCTCTAAGTTTAATGAGAACGTAAATCTTTGCTTGATATCTTATTTAATTAGATCAGAATTAGATGAAATCACAGAAAATCTTGTGACAGATTATGTGGAAAATTTATTAAAATTGTTTTCTGTTTTAGAATTAGTTAATACAGGATATTCTAGTTCTAAGTTTAAAACTTTCTTATTTGGATTAAATATAAAACTTGTGGATAGAAATATAAGTTTAGAAGATATAAAAAATGAAATAAATAACCATATAAATAAAGAATGGAATAGAGAAGAGATTGAAACTGAAGTTAGAAATTATACTAAAAATCTACTACTATTGTTAAATGAATATTTAGCTTGTAGTAAAAAAGGAAAAAATTTATTCTACCTATAAAATATGAAATTTAACATATTATGCCAAGAAGTGGAAAAAATATTGATCAAATACGAGAAGATACAGGAAATCTGAAAAAGAAGAGTATTTAGAGATTGTAAATAAACTTGGAAATAAAATTCTACTCGAGGAAGATATGATTTGTTTAATAGGAAATTATTGGTTTAGAAGTAAAATCCAAAACTCGGTTAAAGAAAGAAAAGGCTATAAAGATAGTGATTTTATATTAACCAAGCAAATTCTTTCAGAATTTGATAATCAAAATAACCCACTTTGGACTGTTAATGATACTGAAAAAGGAGTAAAAGACAAGCTTAAATTAGTACTGATATTATTTTTAAATAATTATAATAAGGTTTATATGTTTATAAATTCGATAAGAAAATAGTTATATAAATTAAAGAGGATGAAAAACTATAAGATATAGAGAGAATTAAGCTTTGAAATAATATTCTCTTGTCATAATATATATAATAGATTTGAAAATCGTAATATAGCTATTAATTTTTTGTGACTACTCAAAAATTAATAAATTAAAATAGTAATTAAATATTATTTTAGAAGGAGATGGTTATTAATATGTGTAAAGAAATTGTTCTAATTTTATTAGGAGCTTTTATTTCTATAGTAACAACATTAATTAACAGATTTATTAAGGAATACTTTGATAAAAAAGGAGACGTTATTATCTATAGAAAGTTTGTTTATCAAAAGAATAGTATAAATAAACTAATGGGAATTTATGATTACAATAATGATGTTATTTTAATAGTACCTATTTGGATAGAAATTCATAATACTAAAAAGGTGTCAGCAATAATAAGAGATTTCAGTTTAGTTCTTTATAAAAATGGTAAGAAAATAAAAAAAATGAAACAAATAAGTCATCAAAAAGAAAATAATAGTGGTAATCTAGAAATTTATGGAGATAATGGAGTATACTCTTTTATTATTAAACCTGAGAGCATTAGTAGATATAATCTTTTATACTCTTTGAAAAAAAGTGATTGTTGTGCAGGTTTTGATGAAATAAAAATAGTGTATTTTGATTATGAAGATAAACGTATAGAAATTAGTTTGAAAAAAATTGAAACTTCATGGACTCCAAAACAATTTAATATTGATGATGAATGGGTTAAATTATGGAAATATAAGATTTGACGGTTTATTCACTTCAAACAAATGAATGGATTAATGATATTTAAATATGACTTAAATATATAGTTCTTATTTTTCTGGATTACTTTAAATATTATATAAAAAAGGAGGGACCTAATTGGAATTAGAAGATAAAATTAAATTAAATTTAATTGAGGATGCTTTAGAAAATTATTTTGTATGCCTAAGATTAGTTAACAGTAATTCAGAAATCTCTTCTAGAATAGTTTTCCAATATCTTCCATTTCTAAGTTTAAACATATTAGATATAGCAGATAAGTTTGGTTTATCTATAGATGAAAATATATATTATAAAAAAAATATATATAATTTCACTAAATTATTAAATTATAATAGAGCTTTACTTAAACAAGATACCGTTTATAATAAATATTCTAAGATAAAAAAAGAAATATTAAAAAGTTTAAATAATAATTATTATTTATTAACTAAAGATTATAATATTATTCAAAAATTTATAATTAATATTATAGGTCAGAAAGATTTTGCTGTATATTCTTATAAAGGCATTCCTTTTTATAACAATATTCAAAACATAAGGTTTATAGAATGTTTTTTAGATTCAGATAATAATATAAATAAAGGAGATCTAATTCACTTTTCTTATAGTATAGCTAATTTTTTAAAATCTATTATTAAAGATCTTATTGATTTAGAAGCATTTAAATATAAATTTGAAGAAAAAATTGAAGATAAAATAAATGATTTTGAGATGAATGATTATTATGTTTATGAAACAAATAGAGCGGATTTATTTGTAAATCATTTAGACATTGATCAAAATATATTTTTCTTTAATCTAATTTGTTTAGTAAACAGTGCGAATTTCTTATACCCTAAAGTTTTTAAATTAGGTAAACATCCTCAGTTAAGAATGAAATTTATAACTTATTTAATTGTAGTCAAAAGTCTTTGGATTTATCAGAAAAAATTTGGAAATCTATCTAAGGATTTGAAATCAATTATCGAAATTTCAGATTCTATATTTAAAAATGAAGAAAATAGAAGAAAATTTAGAAATAACATTTTTCATTACGATTTACCAAGCGATGCAGGTTTTGAAATTAATATTATTAACAGTATAACTAAATATTTTTTGAATTTAAGTATAGATGAATTTGATTCATTAACATCGAGTTCATTAGATATTTTTATATTAGAAGCAAATAAGTTATTATTTGGAGAACAAAGAAAATTTATAGGTTCAAATTGCTAAAAATAATATAATTATAATAAAATATATTTTTATTTAATAAATTTTTAATAATTTTCAAGATAAAGATAGAAAAATAGAATTTTTGCAAAATATATAAAATTTAGTATAACTCAAGATTTTTTATATAAAATCTATAAGTAAGAGTATATTGAATATGGATTAGATAGAATTATTCTTTTAATATAATAAACAGAAAGAAAAGGTGAAAAAAGATATACTCGATAGAATTAAGAAAAATGGTACAGATCTTTGTTGGAATTTAGTTTTAATTTTTAGAATAATTGAAATTTTTAAGGAGAGAAAAATGAAATTTGTTTATATAATTATGGGACCTTTTGATTCTAAAGTTGATAGAAAAGCCATTGGGAAAAATAATAATGCTGAAATTATTGGGGTTAAAAATTTGGATGAGGCGAAAGAAGTTTGTAAGTCTCTAATTGGTCTTGCTGATGTGATTGAGCTTTGTGGAGCTTTTGAGGAAAGTGGGGCAAGGGAGATTATTGATGCAACAAATTGCAAGATTCCTATCGGTTTTGTTACACACCTTGATTTTCAGGATGATTTGTTTGATAAATTATTTTCTTAATTTATTAAATTTAGTATTTATTTAAAAAAGTGCCAAATTTTATATTTTGGCACTTTTTAATTCTTATTTTTCAATAAGTTTTGCTAATTCGATTTATTTTTAGGTTTAATTATTCCAAAGTTCGTCTGCTACTGGTTTCCAATCTTCTGCGTAATCTTCGCATTTATCGCACAAGTCGTCTACATTTTCTTTTTCTAGTATATCTGTAGATTTTGCTTGAGATTTTTTTTACCATATCTCTTAATAAATTTGGATTTTCTAGCATTGGACATGGTCTTAGCATATTTTCGTTAAAAGGTTGTCCATCGTGATATGCCATAAATAATGGAGATTGGAGACTTTCTACTAGAGTTTTTTCTTTTATATTTGAGTCAGAATAGTGGATAAATACACAAGGCTCTAAATCTCCATTTGCATTTATGTGAAGATAATTTCTTCCTCCTGCTATGCAGCCTCCGATATATTCGGCATCATTTTGAAAATCTAGGAAAAATAATGGTTTTGTTTTTCTAAATTTTCTTAATTGATGGTAGATGTGTTTTCTTTGGTCTGGTTTTGGCAACAGTTCTTTTCCTGTACCTTTTCCTACTGGCATAAAGTGGAAATACCAAGCGAATAAAGCTCCTCTTTCTATCATTTCATCTACAAATTCTTCACTAATTATTGACTTGTAATTTTGAGAAGTGTAGCAGCAAGAAATTCCAAAAGGAAGTTTATTATCTTTTAGTAGGTTCATAGATTTTATTACTTTATTATATATTCCATCTCCTCTTCTTGCATCTGTTGTAAATTCTGATCCTTCAACTGATATTGCAGGAACTATATTTTTAAGTCTAAGCATCTCATCAATAAAATCTTGGTCAATAAGGGTTGAATTTGTAAAGATTAAAAATTCACAGTCGTTGTGTTTTTCACAAATTTTTAGTATATCTTTTTTTCTTACAAGTGGTTCTCCGCCTGTAAATATGTAAAAATAAATTCCAAGTTCTTTTCCTTGACTTATTATATCATCAATTTGTTCATAGGATAAATTTAGGCTATTTCCATATTCAGCTGCCCAACAGCCCTTGCATTTTAAATTGCATGCTGTTGTTGGATCTAATAGTATGGTCCAAGGAATATTACAATTATATTTTTCTCTGCTTTCTTTTTTCAAATCTTCACTAAATAATACAGAGTTTAATAGAAAGTTAATAACTGTTTTGTCAAATACATCTGGATCTATAGTATTTAACATATTTAATATGTATTTATGAAAAATATCATCTGGATCACTTATAACTTTATCAATTGTTTCTATTTGTGATCTATAATCATTTGGTGAAATTTTTTTTGCTAAATCAATTGCATTTTTTAGATTTTTCTCTGGATTTTTGTGTACATATTTTAAAGTTTTTTCAACACCATATGTCTTAACTTTGTTATTTATATTCATAATTCCTCCTTTTGAAAATATAAAAATATTAGCTTATAATTTTTTCCAATTGCTTATAAGAATTTTTTAATAAATTTATTAACTCTTCTTCTTTTTCAGGATTTGCGTCATATAATTTTACTGCTAGTAAAATAGGTGAATAGAATATTGTTGATAAAACTTCCAAATCACCAAATTTACTTAGTCCATAATAATCAATAATCTTTTGTTGTTTAGTCATTGGGTTATGGATAAATTTTTCCACATAAAACTGCATAGCTTGAGGATTTTTATACATTTCTATGGATAACATTTTCCTTACTTTTGAAACAAATGGATCATGTAGTAAATATTTGAAAATATCTATAGATAATTTTTCTATATTTAATGTTTTTTGATTATTTTTCATTATTTTATAATCTTCTACATCATCAATTTTCTGGTCTATTTTAATTACTGCATCTTTTAATATAGTTTCAAAAATTGTTTTTTTTGATTTGAAGTGCTTGTAAATAGAAGGAGCTTTGATTCCAACTTCTTTTGCAATTTTTTCCATAGACACATCCGAATATCCATATGTGGAAAATAATTCCAAAGAATTTAAATAGATTTTTTCTTTTGTGTTCATAAAGCCTCCTAAGAAATATTTCTTAAATCCATTATAGGCTAATAATCATTAGCTGTCAATTATATTTATTTTTAAATATTTTTTGATTTTAAATTTGAAATAATTTTAAAAATTTTTAAATAATAAAATAGGAAGATATTTGTCTGATTTTATTTTTATGAATACTAAGAAATATTAATTTTTCAATTGTTGTTTTGAATTTTTTATGATAATATTATATTTAGGTAAGATTTTAGTAAAATCTTTTAAATTTAATATATTTATATGGAGGAATTATGCAATTATCGGCATTATCAACATTGCAATGGAACCTGATTGCGGGTGGACTTGCAATATTTTTGTTTGGTATTAATTTGATGGGGGATGCTCTTACAAATTTTGCTGGACCTAAACTAAGGGGATATGTAGAAAAATACACTTCCAATCCTATTAAGGGAGTTCTTGTTGGAATTGTTATTACTGGCTTAATTCAATCATCATCAGCAACTACTGTTATCGCCATTTCTTTTGTTAGGGCAGGTGTTATGAGCCTTGAACAAGCAATTGGCGTAATTTTGGGTGCCAATATTGGTACAACTGTTACTGCTGTTTTGATTGGTTTCAATTTAGACTATTTGTCTTATTTTATTTGCCTAATTGGTGTAGGAATTTTTCTATTTTCTAAAAAAAGAAAAGGAAAATATATTGGTGAAATTCTTATTGGTTTTGGGCTTTTGTTTATTGGTTTAAAGATGATGGGAGATAGTCTTTCTGAACTTAAAAATATACCAGGTTTTGAAAAAATAGTTACAGATCTTGGTAAAAATCCTATTATAGCTGTTTTAGTTGGTGCAGTTTTGACTGCTCTTATCCAATCATCATCAGCATTTATTGGTATAGTTCAATCTTTATATGCATCAGGAGCCATAGGCTTAAATCTTTCTTTAGGATTTTTGTTTGGGGCAAATATTGGAACTTGTATAACAGGAATTCTTGCATCTTTGGGTGGGTCTTTATCTGCTAAAAGAACAAGTCTATTCCATGTTTTATTTAATATATTAGTTTCAACTGTATTTTTATTGCTTCTTGTTCCTTATGAAGGATTTATATCTTTTATTGCAAATAAATTCTCTCTAAATCCAATGATGACTATAGCTGTTGGCCATTTTTCATTTAACTTTGTTGGTATGATTTTATTTGTTCCACTTATTAAACAAGTTTCAATTATCCTTCACAAAATTATTCCTGGAAAAGATTCAATCTTCTCAGATGTTTCTGATATTGACCTTGAAGAAAGCTTGATTAATACTTTCCCAGCTGCAGCCTTAGATCAAGCTAAAACTGCTATTATAAAGGAAAGTAAAATTGCCCTTGAGACTATCAAGTCTTCTAGAAATTATTTAAATTCTAGGGATAAAAATGATCTTTCAACTGTAAATCAAGCAGAGGCCTTGGTAAATGAGATGGATACAAAAATCCAAAAATATATTTTGGATATTTCAAAGTCAAACCTTGTAAGCGAGCTTGAAGGTGATATTCATAATTATCTACAAGTTCAAATAAATGTAGAAAGAGTCTCAGATCTTGCTCAAAATCTTGGAGAATATTTTGATGAAATTAATGAAGCTGGAGAAAAATATAATGAGGGAGCCTTGGAAGATTTAAATAAAATTTACGATTTGGTTATTAATAACTATGTAAATTCAATTGAAGTTTTTGAAAGTGAAGATATGACCCTTTATCAAACTTTAAAAGAAGACGAGGCAAATCTTGACTTGTTAGAACAAAATCTAAGAAGGTCTCACTATAAAAGACTTACAGAAGGAGAAAAAATATCCACAGTTGCAAGTTCAGTATTTGTTGATATAGCATCAACAATAGAAAGAATCGGTGACCATGCCTTCAATATTGCTCGTATAACAGTCGATCCTGTTAAGGTTCACGATGAATACGAAAAACAAATTGTAACAATTAAATAATTTAATAAAAATCTCGCAGATTATCTGTGGGATTTTTTATTTTGGGTAAATATACAATAAGTTTTAATAAAAGGAGGGAATTTTGTTAGAGGTTAAAAATTTTACAAAAAAATACAAAAATGGAAAACTTGCTGTTGACAATATTTCTTTTGATGTGAATAATGGGGAAATTTTTGGATTTTTGGGGCCAAATGGGGCTGGAAAATCAACAACCATCAAGGCAATTGTAGGTTTGATTAAAAAAAGTAGGGGAGAGATAAAAATTGATGGAATAAAACTTGAGGATGATCCGCTTCTTTATAAAAATAAATTTTCCTACCTGGCTGATAATCCTGATTTATTTGATAAATTTACAGGGGTAGAATACATAAATTTTGTTGCAGATATATATGGGATTGATGAAAAAACACGAAATGAAAGGCTAAATACCTACCTTGATTATTTTGATATAAGAGAGGCTATGGCTGATTTGATTTCGTCATTTTCTCATGGCATGAAGCAAAAACTTGCTATAATTTCATCTCTTATCCATGACCCAGACCTTTTGATTTTGGATGAGCCTATGGTTGGTCTTGATCCAAAATCTTCTTTTAATCTTAAAAAAATAATGAGAGAGAGAAAAGAAGCTGGGAAAATGGTTTTCTTTTCAACCCATATAATGGAAGTTGCTGAAAATATTTGCGACAGGATTGCTATAATTTCAAATGGAAAAATTGTAGCCCAAGGAAGTCTTGATCAAATTAGGGAAAGTCTTGATGAAGATAAGTCCTTAGAAGAATTATTCTTGGAGCTTACTGATGAAAAATAAAAGATTAAAAGTACTTTTTAAAAAGTTTTTTAAGGAGGAAATTTCCAAATATCTGCCGGGGACAAAAGTGTATGGACTTCCAAATGACTATAATTTAAGAGTTTTATACCTAATATTAATGTATGGATTTTATACTATTATTGGTCTTTCTACCTTTGCTTTTTTAGCCTTTTTCTATTTAAGTAAAAATGATGAATTTTCTTATTTTACATCTGGATCATTAATAATAAGTGTCTTTTTGCTAATAGCTTGTGCTGTGGATTTGATTTCAGATTATTCCAAAAGTAAGGATATAAATATTTTGATGACTATGCCAATAAAAGATGAGGAGATATACTTATCAAAATTTTTGGCAATAATTTTATCAAAATTTGAAATTTTTTATTTTTATATTTTGATGATAGGAGTCTATTTATTTAATATAGGCTTTTCTTTTATAAGAATTTTGGGACAAATATTAAATGTTTTTCCAATATTTGTAACATCTCTTGCCATAATTTCAATTCCTATAATGATAATAATGAGATTTTCAAATATAAGAAATTACAAAACAATTTTTAAATTTATAGGCTATGGATTAGCCTTATTTGGGCTTGGTTTTATTTATTTTTCAGCCTTTGCAAAAGAGGGAAAATCAGCTAGTATAATTTCAAATTTAATGAAAATATTTGTAAAACATTCAGGCAAGGCTTCATTCTTATTTTTTCATACAAGACTATATGGGAAAAGTTTGAGTGGAAATGTGGGTGATTTTTTCTTATATAGCTTTTTACTATATTTATATAGCTTTATAATTTTGTTTATCCTTTCAAGGCTTGCATCAAAAATCTACCTTGATTCTTTAACAGGAAATGAACAGGTTAAAATTCACAAAAAAAGCAAAAATCTTTCCTACAAGAAATCATCAACCATACATGCTATTTACAAAAAAGATATAAGAATAATTTTAAAAAGTCCGGTTTATCTTTTTCCAGTCTTATCATCAATAATAATGCTTACAATTTTGTGGGGATTTGGGTCAAGTGGACTTTTTGAACTAATAAAAGAGGTAAATCTTAAAAACAAAGAAATATATTTATTTATAATTTTGGGATCATTTACCTTTAGATTTTTTGTATCAGCAAATGATATAGGAATAAATTCATCTCTTTCAAGAGAAGGAGAGAGTCTGTACCAAACTTTGACTTTGCCAATAAGCCCCAAAGAAAACGTACTAGCAAGGGCTCTTTCAATAAATACAGTAAATCTTCTTATAAATTTATCTCTAACGATTGTTCTAAGCCTTATTACAAAAATAAATATTTTGGCAGCTATTTCAATTTTTATAGGATTTAGCCTATCAAGTTTTATCTCATCCCTACAAGGTCTATTGATGGATGCAAGCTCAATAAACATCCACTGGGAAAAGGAAAGAGATCTTACAAGGGGATCATCACAAAATATAGGCTACTATATAGCAGAAGGATTTATCCTAATAATAGTAGGAGCCATAAGTTTTATAATTTACGAATTTACAAATATTTACTTAGTATTTTTATTTGTAATGTCATTAATAATCCTTACAACAATATTTTTGTACAAAAAAGTCATAAAAAAATACCAAGAGGGATTTTTTGACCTATAAAAAATAAATACAATGAAGAAACTCCATCTCGAGCAGATAAATATGGCTTGATTTGGCATATTTATCCCTAAAACTAGTGCGAGAGCACAGAAGAACTTACGTAGTAAATGAGTTTTCATAAGCACGGAAAAATTTGCTAAGCAAATGGATTTTAGTGTCTAGAAATATCATTATTACTCAGACTAGAATTTAATAGAAACTTGATATAAAAAAATATTTAATTAAAACAAAATTTTCCAAGAAAAAAACTTCAAGCAATTAAGCTTGAAGTTTTAAATTTATATCTTATTTAATTTTAGTACCAACCATTGTTGTTCCAAAATGCAAGTGCATTATCCCAAGAACCATATCTTTGAGCTACATATTGATCAGCAACTCTTTCTTGGTTAGCTGGTGAATAATCTCCATTTAAGTAAGCTGAAGATAATTGATATTTACCAATATATTGACCATTTCTAGCATTGTATGATCCACCAGATTCTCTTTGAGCTATAATTTGTTTAGCTGATGAATTGTTTGCTGTGTAAGTTGTTTGAGCAGGTGCTTGGTAAGTTTGTGCAGGTTGTTGGTAAGTTTGAGCTTGTTGTTGGTATGTTTGTGATGAAGCTTGAGTATTTGCCTTAGTATTATTTTGACCTACTTTTTGGTTTTTATTTTCTGTTTTTGCTGCTTCAACATTTCCCATAGCATTGTTTATAATGTGGTCTGAAACTTCAAGAAGGTTGCTGTATACATATCCTTCTTTTCCTTCAAAAGCAACTTTTATATAACCATTTTTTGCAATTTCTTTAACTTCAACTACATCTCCAGCATTAAGAACTTGGTAAATTTCAGAATTTAAATCATCAGAACTTCTAAAGTTTGCAGGGCTTAAAACTTTAGCTTCTTCTGTTACATTAAATAAGTATCTTGCAACAAATGCTTCTTTTCCGTTATAGTTTATTTTTAACCAATCATTTTCTGATCCAATTACTTGATAAGCTGTGTGGTCATTGATTCCACCAATTACATTTGAATCTAATCCAGCATTTTCTCTAACATTTACAACGTGTGCTTTGTTTTCATCTTTAACTGCAACAGAAGCTTCTGCCTTGTTAGATGCTGTGAAAATTGTCGGTATTACTATTGCCGCTGCTAGGGCATATTTTTTTAAGTTTGTCATAATGATTACTCTCCTTATGTATTTTTTTAATGTATTGTAACTATTTATAGTTTTTTTTATGATTTCTTTTTCTATTTCGTAACATTGGTTACAAAATATTTACAACTCGTTTTTACAAGGATTATAATAACTTATGATTGTGTGGAAAATATGTAGAAATAAAATATTTTTTAAAATTTTAATATCCGTTTGATTTTTCTTAAAATTTATTATTTGTTATAATAGATGAATGTACAAAGGAGTGGATTAATATGAGCTTTGTTAAAGCAGAAAATTTTACTGATCAAAGACTTTTGGAATTGATTAGCGATGATAAATATAATGAATATTTGGCAAAAAAAGCCGATAAGGTAAGGCAAGAAATATATGGTAAGGATGTTTATGTAAGAGGTCTTATTGAATTTTCGAATTTTTGTAAAAATAATTGTTATTATTGTGGGATTAGAAAATCTAATTTAAATGTAGAAAGATACAGACTAAATTTTGATGAAATTATTATGTGTGCAAAAATTGGTTACAAATTAGGTTACAGAACTTTTGTCCTCCAAGGTGGTGAGGATTTAAAATTTAAAGACGAGGATATTTGTAAAATTGTTGAAGAAATTAAAAAAATTCACCCTGATTGTGCCATCACCTTATCTATTGGAGAAAGATCAAAGGAAGCTTATAGGTCATTTTTTAATGCTGGAGCTGATAGGTATTTATTAAGGGAAGAAACTTCTAATAAAAATCACTATTACAAACTCCATCCAAAAGAAATGTCTTTTGAAAATAGGAGAAAGGCTCTTTTTGATTTAAAGGAAATTGGCTTTCAAGTTGGGGGAGGATTTATGGTTGGATCTCCTTATCAAAAAGATGAAGATTTGATTTCGGATTTGAGATTTTTGCAAGAATTAAAACCAGATATGATTGGAATCGGCCCATATTTGTCTCAACATGACACTCCATTTAAGGATATGGAAAATGGGTCCTACAAAAAAACTTTAAGGCTAGTTTCGATTTTAAGGCTTATGTTCCCTTATTGTTTGATTCCTGCAACAACTGCCCTTGGAACTATAAATCCTTTTGGTAGGGAGGAAGGATTAAAGGCAGGAGCCAATGTATTAATGCCAAATTTATCTCCTACTTCTTATAGAGAGCTTTATTCTTTATATGATAATAAAATATGTACTGGAGATGAGGCTGCTGAGTGTAGAAATTGTTTGGAACTTAGGATAAAAAAAGCAGGCTACAATATTGTAACCCACAGGGGAGATGTGTCTGAGTATAAAAAAATGTATGAATAAAGGCTCTAAAAGAGCCTTTTAAATTTCTATAATTTTTCCTTTTATTTTCGAAATATGATAAGTGATCAAAGCCTAATTCTTTTAGGTGGTCTATGCCATCATATATTTTGTAAGATACTGTATCATTAAAGTGGGAATCGGAACCTATTGTTATTGTTGTTCCACCTAATTCTTTGTATCTTTTTAAAATTTCATCTTTTGGATTTGCGTGAGGAAGATTATTCCTAAATCCTGCTGTATTATATTCTATGCCCCTATTTGTTTTTATTATTTCTTTTAATATTTCATCAATTAAGTCAGAATAAAAAGAAAATTCTGGGATTACATTTTTATCTTTAATAAACCTATCAATAAAATCGATGTGGCCAAGAATATTAAATTTATTACATTTTTTTACAGAATCTAGCATACATTGGTAGTATTTTCTAAAATGATATTTTGGATCTTTTTCTATATTTTTTCTATTTTGCCAAATATCTTGAAAATCCATGGCGTGGATTGATCCAATTACAAAGTCAAAATCATTTTTGTCTATAAAATCATTTATCTTATCAGCATTATCAGGCCCTAGACCTATTTCTATTCCCTTTAAAATTTTTATTTGATCTTTATATTTTTCTCTTAAAGTATCTATAGTAGAAAAATATTTTTTTACATCAAAATTTAAAGTTTGATCATGTTTACAAAAAGTTTCGTCGTGGTCTGTGAAGGCCATTATTTTTATATCATTTTTTATAGCTTGTTTTACATTTTCTTCTGGATCAGCACTTGAATCAAAAGAAAAACTTGAATGTAAGTGTAAGTCTTGCATTTTTTTCCTCTCTTTTTTCTATTATCGTTTCTTTCTATATGATAACACAATTTTTATTTTTGTTTTCAACTTATCCTACAAATTTATTCAAAACTTTGTTATAATAAATAATAGATGTTAAACGAGAGAGGGGAATAATGAAAAAAAGTAATAAAATTTTAGCTTTGGGATTAGGTTTATCCTTGATTTTTGCACCAGCAACAAGCCTAGTTTCAAATAGTGTTAATTTAGTATATGCAGAAGAAAGCCAAGAAAAAGAAGAAAAGGAAGTAAGTCCTGAAGAATTTGTAGCTTATGCAAATGAATTTGTAGACTCAGATGAATTTAAGGCCTTGGATGAAAAGGATCAAAAAGAATATAAGGAATTGATCAAAGACTTAACTGCCGAAAATCTAGGTCAAGATGAGTTTGATGAAATAAATGAAAAAATTGATAATATAAAATTATCTTATTATAAAGATAAGTATGATAAGTTGAAAAAAGAACTTGATGGCTTAAAGGCTGATAATTTATCTGATGAGTTAAAAGAAGAAGTTGAATCTTATGAAGATTCTTACCAAACTCATGAAGAGTATTTTAAAGCTGTGGATAAGATAGAAAATACAATAAAATCTATTGAAATTTATAATAAAGACTTAAAATTTTACAAAGATGTGCTAAAAAAAGCAATAGAAGATAATAAAGATTTTAAAATTTACCTAATGGATGAAAAGACTGTTTTAGAAAATAAAAATGCAAAACTTGATGAAGTTCATAAGGCTATTGAGAATTTAAATAGTAAGGTTGATGCCTATAATAAAAAAGTTGAAGAAGAAAAAAATAGACTTTCAAATATGGCTAAGCTTAAAGAGAAAATGGATGGGGAAAAATCAACAAAAGCATCTACAAACTATAAAAAAGCTAGTAAGGCTATAAGGGAAGATTTTGATAAGAAAATTCAAGCTGTAAAAGATGCTCATGGAAAGCTAGATAAAAAAGAAAATGTAGAAAATGTAGATGAAATAATTTCAAATTATAATTCAGCCTTTGATAAACTTGATGGTGATAAAAATCTTGAAGCATATAATAAGCTAGTTACTTATTATAATGAAAACAAGGATAAATTATCAAAAGAAGACCAAAAAAAATATGAAGATCTTATAGAAAAGCTTGATAAAAGTGAAGATTTTGGTATGGATAAGATAAATGAATTAAAGGCTCAAATAGAAAAGGCTATAAAAGATGATGAAGATTCTGCAACATTAAAAAAAGTAGGAGCAAAAAAAATAGGAGTTCAAAAATCATCAGGTCCAAAGGTAAAAAGAAGTCGTTCTTTTGTAAGAACTGGAGTAAAATCTGTAGGAATTGTCCTAATAGTATTAGTTGTAGCAGGACTCGCTTACTTCTTTGTAGCAAAAAAAGATAAAAAATAGAAAATAAAAAAATCTTCAAGTATGCTTAAGCGTAAACTTGAAGATTTTTTCTTTACTTAAAATTTTTCCCTTCGTCAATCACTTGTAAAAGTTCTGTTAAAACTTCAATCCTACTTTTTATTTTTTGACCTTGATCTGTGTCTTTTATGAGCATTCTTGGAATTAATTTTTCTGTTTCATAAATTTTTGGGGTGTAGGAGCCCATATTATCCCTTATATTTGTATAGGAAAGGTGTTCTGCTAAGGCTAGGTGGTGGGAATTGTACATCAAAGTGTAACCTGCAATGCCAGTCTTTTTTTGGTAGGGTTTAGAAATTCCACCATCTATTACATATAATTTTCCATTTGCCCTTACAGGTTTTTTTCCTTCCTTTACTCTTACAGGAACGTGGCCATTTATAATTCTTCTTCTCTCACTTTTTAGGTCGAATTCATCTAAGATTTTATCGCAAATTTCTTCCTTTTTATTTAAATCATAGTATGGATTCATCTCTTCTTTTTTCAAATACTTATCATCAACTAAGGAATTTTCAAAATATGAATACTGACTTTTGCCAAAAATTGGAGATTTTTTCCCACAAACTAAATACCAACAAATATCTTGGGCAAAAAGTTTTTCGGAAGGATCTTTTGAAAAATAAGCATCCCTTGCAAGTTTATCAAAAATATCAAGCATGGCACGACCCTTATAGGATTTCCCCCTTATTGTAACAGTTTGAAAATTTCCATCCTTATCCATGGGTATACAACCATGAAAGAGAAGTGAACCGTTTGATTTTTTATACATTGATCCATTTTCGTAGATAAATTTAATGTGCTTGTTCAAAATAATATTTTTAGAAAATTCTTTTTGCAAAATATCAATAATATATTCTTCTTCAGGACTTAATTTACTTGGATTTTTTGGATCTATAGTTGGAAAATTTGTATCAAGAAGTTTTGCTTTCTTATAAGTCATATTTGAAAAATCTATAAATTTTAAGGAGTTTCTATCTTCCATATTAAATTCAGGATTCCTATCTAAAAGTTGGCTATCAAGTTTATACCTAATAATACTCATTGCCTTGTACATCTTTGCAGCAATATCCTTATTTACCTTGTCATAGATATTTTCTTCAAAAACTTTAGGCATAAAGCAAAGGCAAGGATCATCCCTGTAGGTTTTCATAGAAAATTCATACAAGGGTCTCAAATTAATCCCATATCCTTCTTCAAGAAAATCAAAATTATTATAAGAAATAGAGCTACAAATACAAGCTGCAACCAGGGCCTTGTTTCCAGCACAGGCTCCCATCCATTCCATATCGTGATTTCCCCATTGAATATCAACACTTGGAAAAGAAATCAATTCATCCATAATAATATGAGCACTCGGACCCCTATCATAAATATCTCCAACTATATGAAGGCTATCAACAGAAATTCTTTGGATTAAAGTCGATAGAACAATAATAAAATCATTAGCTGACTTATATTTGATAATATTTTCTATTATTTTCTCATAATATAGTTTTTTATTAAACTCAGAATCATTGGTATAAAGAAGTTCATCAATAATTTCCCTATAATTTGTAGGGAATTTTTCTTTAACTGTCTCTTTTGGATATTTTGTAGAAACAAACCTAAATAAATTAACTAGCCTGTGGATATTTATTGTATACCAATCATTGTCAATAATATCTTCTTCCTTCAACCTAAGTAGCTCTTTTTGAGGATTATAAATTAAATTTGCCAAATCATCCTGGTCTTTTTTAACTAGAGTATCGCCGAAATACTGCCTAGTCTTATCCCTAATATTTCCTGCAGCAGACCTTAATAGGTGGATAAAAGCCTTTGCCTCACCGTGAAGGTCAGAAAAAAAGTACTCAGTTCCCTTAGGTAAATATAATTTTGCATTTAAGCTTATCAGCTCGTCAACCAAATTAGTCCTACTTGGATAATTTTCTTTTAAAATATCTAAATATTTTTCATTCATAAAAAACCCTTTCATAAGTTTTAAAAAAAAGGATGCTGAAAACCATCAATAATCCAACATCCTTTAAAATACTAAGAATCAAGCTCTTTCGTATTTTCTCTTATTTCATCTTTATCAATTTTATCTTTTGAATCCTCTAAATCTTCTTGGTCTTTATTTTTATCAGATTCCTTCTCTTCTTTAATTTCTTCTTTAGGATTTATATCCTTATCTTCTTGGTTAGCATTTTCTTTTTCATTTAAATCATCAAAACTTTGAAGCTCATCCTCTTTTACTATATCTTCACTGTCTTCATGATCTTTATTAGAATCTTCTTTTGAATCGGAAAAAGTAATATATTCATCTTCCTTATTTTCATCTTCTTCACTATCATAGTATGTATCACTTTTTTCCTTAAGAGCAAGCATAGCCCCTACAATAAGGATAAAATTAAAAACATAAGCTATAATAAAAATCCTATCTCTTATAATGACATGGCCAATAACAGAAACAAAGATAAAGAAAAAACCAGTAAAGATATCGAACAAGTAATTCTCTTTATATTTAATAGATTTAAAAATCTTAAAAGTAATATTTGAAATTATTAAAAAGATTAAAAATAGCATCACAAAAGATATAGGCTTTATAATTTCTAGTGAAATATTTGAAAATCCTAACAAATCAAATATAGCAAAAACATATTTTCTATCGACAAACAAAGAAAATAATGATATCAAAAAAAGCCCAAGGCTTATAAATAAATAATAAATTGATGCTAGTCTTAAGAAAAACTTACTAATTTTTTTCATCAAACCCTCCTATTTAAATTAATTATACCATAAACAAATAAAATTTATGAAGGTAAAAAGTGAGTTTTTAAAAGTATTTATAGTATAATAATATAAAGAAGAGAAGGGAGATATTTATGGAATTTGATAAGGTAATAGACAAAAGAGTTTCAACAAGAGCTTTTTTAGATAAAAAAATTGAAAAAAAAGACTTGGAAAAAATAGTAGATGCTGGAGTAAAAGCCCCAGTTGGAAAAAGTCAATACGAAAATATGGCCATAACTGTAATTACTAACAAAGAATTTATAAATGAAATTTTAGAAGAGGCAAGAGAGATTGTAAATGATCCAAAGGCAAATCCAATCTATTCAGCTCCTTATTTAATAATAATTTCAGCAAAAGATGGACATGTAACAAGACTTGAAGATACAGCCTGCATTATAGAAAATATGTCCTTAAAGGCAACAGATCTTGAAATAGGCTCATGTTATATAAGGGGAATGTTTGAAAGATTCGATAAAAAAGCAAGATTTATAGAAAAATTAAATATAGAAAAAGATTTTTACCCGGTTCACGGATTAATTTTAGGTTATCCTAAAGAAGAATTAAAGGGAAAAAATCATAGGATAAAAACAAACTACATTGATTAAATTATTTGAAAAAAATAAATAAAAAAATATAGTAAGAAAAACTCATAAATAGAGATAAAAAAAATCTCCTAAATTATTTGACATTTACTAGCGTGTAGTGATATAATAAACAATTGCTAGAATTCTAATTTAGCGAGATTTTTTATTTATGTAAAAAAGGCTTGTTTTCAAAAGAAAATGCTGTAAAAATTACATAAAGGTCAAAAGCGAAGTTTTAGGCTTAAAGCAAGATAAAGGAGTAATTTATAGTGCAATATCATAAAGAGTTATTTGGTAAAACTGAACGTGTTAGCTTTTCTAAATTTCCTCAAGTTCTTGATTTGCCAAACCTATTAAAAGTACAAAAAGATTCTTATAGGTGGTTTATAGAAGAGGGCTTGGGAGAAATCTTGGAAGATATTTCCCCAATCGAAGATTATAATGGCAATTTAATACTTGAATTTGTTGGATATGATTTTGATGATGAAACAAAATATACAATAGAAGAAGCAAAATATAAGGATACAACATATTCTAGAGACCTTAAAGTTAAGGCTAGACTTATTAATAAGGAAACTGAAGAAGTAAAAGAACAAGAAGTATTCATGGGAGATTTCCCAATGATGACTGATTCAGCAACCTTTGTAATTAATGGTGCTGAAAGAGTTATAGTAAGTCAGTTAGTAAGAAGTCCTGGAGTTTATTATGCATCAGAGCTTGATAAATCAGGAAACAAAATGTATTCTTCAACAGTTATACCTAACAGGGGAGCATGGATTGAATTTGATACAGATGCATCTCATACAGTAAATGTAAGACTTGATCGTACAAGAAAACTTCCAGCAACAACTCTTGTAAGGGCTTTACTATTTGAAAATGATGAGGAAATAATCGAAGCCTTAGGTGATACTGAACATTTAAGAAATACACTTGAAAAAGAAAACTCAGAAACAAGTGAAGAAGCTTTAATAGAAATTTATAAAAAATTAAAACCAGGCGATCCAGCCAGTCTAGAATCTGCACAAAATTTAATAAATAATCTTTTATTTGATGATAGAAGATATGACCTTGCTAAAGTAGGAAGATATAAATACAACAAAAAATTAGCCCTACACGATAGGCTAATTGATCAAATTTCTGCAAAAGATGTTATAGATGACGAAACAGGTGAGCTTTTTGTTAAGGCAGGAGAAATGATTGATAGACAAACTGCCCTTAACATAGAAAACAGTGGAATTAATGTTGTAGATGTAATTGTAAAACAAGAAAACGGTGATGATAAAGAATTAAGAATTTGTGGTAATCATTTTGTTTACCTTGATTCTTTCGAAGAATTAGAAGAAATTGATCTTTCAAACATAGAATTATCTGAAAAAGTATATTATCCAGTAATGAGAGAAATACTAGATGACAATGAAGATGAAGAATCAATTATAAATGAAATAGAAAGAAGAAAGAAAGAACTTTGTCCAAAAAATATAGTAAAATCTGATATTCTTGCTGCAGTAAATTATCAATTTAACCTTTTCGAAGGAATTGGTGATGTTGACGATATTGACCACTTAGGAAACAGGAGAGTAAGAGGAGTTGGAGAATTATTACAAAACCAATTTAGAATTGGTCTTGCTAGGATGGAAAGAGTTGTAAGAGAAAGAATGACAACTCAAGATCCAGATCTTGCTACACCTCAAGGGCTTATCAATATAAAACCAGTTACAGCTGTAATAAAAGAATTTTTTGGTTCCAGTCAGCTTTCACAATTTATGGACCAAACAAATCCAATGAGTGAGCTTACTCACAAAAGAAGATTATCAGCTTTAGGACCAGGTGGACTTTCAAGAGATAGGGCAGGAGTAGAAGTAAGAGATGTTCACGATTCCCATTACGGAAGAATTTGTCCAATAGAAACTCCAGAAGGACCAAACATCGGTCTAATCACATCTCTTACAACTTATGCAAGGATAAATAAATATGGATTTATTGAAACACCTTATAGAAAAGTTGGAAAAGATGGATATGTAACAGATGAAATAGATTATCTAACAGCAGATATTGAAGATAATTTTATTATTGCCCAAGCCAACGAACCACTTGATGAAAACAATAGATTTATAAATGATCGTGTATCAGGTCGTGGTATTAACGGTGAGAATGATATTTATCCAAGAGAAAGCGTTGAATATATGGACGTTTCTCCTCAACAAATCGTATCAGTTGGAGCAAGTTTGATTCCTTTCCTAGAAAACGACGACTCAACTCGTGCTCTAATGGGTGCCAACATGCAAAGACAAGCAGTTCCACTTTTAAAATCCCAAGCACCAATAGTTGCTACAGGAATTGAACATAGGGCTGCAAAAGATTCTGGAGTTTGTGTAGTAAGCAAAAACGCCGGAGAAGTTGTATATGTTGGTGATGAAAAAATCAGAATCAAAAGAGATTCAGATGGGGAAATTGACTATTATAGACTTCTTAAATTTAGACGTGCTAACCAAGGGACAACAATTAACCAAAGACCAATTGTAAAACTTGGGGATCATGTTGATGCAAACGAAATAATAGCAGATGGTCCTTCAACAGAACAAGGAGAGCTTGCTCTTGGTAAAAATATTCTTATTGCCTTTACAACTTGGGAAGGATATAACTACGAAGATGCTATGCTTTTAAATGAACAACTAGTAATGGATGATGTTCTTACATCAGTTCATATAGAAGAACATGAATGTGAAGCTCGTGAGACAAAACTTGGCGCTGAAGAAATTACAAAAGATATTCCAAATGTTGGAGACGACATGAAGAAAAATCTCGATGAAAATGGTGTAATAAGAATCGGTGCTGAAGTTAAAAGTGGAGATATCTTGGTAGGAAAAGTTTCACCAAAAGGAGAAACAGAACTTTCACCAGAAGAAAGATTATTAAGAGCAATATTTGGAGAAAAAGCTCGTGAAGTTCGTGATACATCTCTTACAGTTCCACACGGAGAAAGTGGTATTGTTGTTGATGTAAAAGAATACAATAAAAAAGATGGTGATGAATTATCACCAGGCGTAAATAAAGTTATAAGAGTATTTGTAGCAACCAAAAGAAAAATCATGGTTGGAGATAAAATGTGTGGTAGACACGGTAACAAGGGTGTCGTTTCAAGAATTATGCCAAGAGAAGACATGCCATTTTTACCAGATGGAACCCCAATTCAAATTTGTCTTAACCCATTAGGTATTCCATCACGTATGAACATCGGACAAGTTTTGGAAGTACACATGGGTCTTGCTGCAAGAACTATGGGATGGAAAATAGCAACTCCGGTATTTGACGGGGCACTTGATACAGAAATAGAAGAAGCTTTAGAAGAAGCTAAAAAAACAGCTCCATACGTTAATAAAACAGGAAAAATTAGACTTCGTGATGGAAGAACTGGAGAAGAATTCCAAAATCCTGTTACAGTTGGAGTAATGTATATGCTAAAACTTCACCACATGGTAGAAGAAAAAATTCACGCGAGAAGTATAGGACCTTATTCACTTGTAACTCAACAACCTCTAGGAGGTAAAGCACAATTTGGTGGACAAAGATTTGGAGAAATGGAAGTTTGGGCTCTAGAAGCATACGGAGCAAGCCATACTCTTCAAGAAATGTTAACAGTAAAATCAGATGATGTTACTGGAAGAGTTAAAACTTACGAATCAATTGTCAAAGGAGAAAATGTACCAGAACCAGGCACACCAGAATCTTTCAAGGTATTGGTAAAAGAATTACAATCTCTAGCCCTAGATGTTGAGCTTTTAGATGAAGATGGAAATGTAATTGAATTAAAAGAAAATATTGACGAACAAGATAAGTTCTCAGATGTTGAAAAAATTGATGCTTCAAAAATTAGAAGCCAATCAAAAAAACTTAGCGGAGCAAATCTTTCAAAATTAGAAGATAAAAAGGTAGAAAGTACAGATTCTACAAATGAAGGTGTAGAAGAGCTAGAAGATTAAGGGGGATTTTTTGTCAGAATTACAAGAATTTGGTGCTATGAGGATGAAAATAGCATCTCCTGAAAGAATCAGATCATGGTCCCATGGTGAGGTAAAAAAACCAGAAACTATAAATTATAGAACACTTAAACCTGAAAAAGATGGTTTGTTCTGTGAGAAAATTTTTGGACCTACAAAGGACTATGAATGCTCTTGTGGTAAATACAAGAGAATAAGATATAAGGGTGTTGTTTGTGAAAAATGTGGTGTTGAAGTAACTAAGTCTAAGGTAAGACGTGAAAGAATGGGACATATAGAACTTGCAGCCCCTGTAAGTCATATATGGTATTTCAAAGGAATCCCATCAAAAATGGGTCTTTTATTAGATATGAGTCCAAGAGTTTTGGAAAAAATCTTATATTTTGCATCATATGTAGTAATAAACCAAGGAGAAACTGAATATTACGAAAAACAAGAATTATCTGAAAGTGAATATTCAGAAGCTCTTGATAATTATCCAGACGATACAGAATTTCAAGCTGAAATGGGAGCAGAAGCTGTTAAAAAACTTCTTGCAAACATGGATCTTAAAAAAGAATACGAATCATTAATGAAAGAACTTGAAGATGCAAAGGGACAAAAGAAAGTAAGAATCTCTAGAAGACTTGAAGTTGTAGATTCATTTTTAACAAGTGGAAATAAACCTGAATGGATGATACTTGATGTACTTCCAGTTATGCCACCTGAACTTAGACCTATGGTTCAAC
The DNA here is from genome assembly GCF_000173355.1 of Anaerococcus hydrogenalis DSM 7454. Lineage (GTDB taxonomy): Bacteria > Bacillota > Clostridia > Tissierellales > Peptoniphilaceae > Anaerococcus > Anaerococcus hydrogenalis. The sequence continues at coordinate 12,104 of NZ_ABXA01000011.1, read as the reverse complement.
TTGAAGGTGGAAGATTTGCCACAAGTGATTTAAATGATTTGTACAGAAGAGTTATAAATAGAAATAACAGACTAAAAAGACTACTTGATATTGGAGCTCCAGAAATTATTGTTAGAAATGAAAAAAGAATGCTCCAAGAAGCTGTAGATGCTCTTATAGATAATGGTAGACGTGGACGTGCTGTAACAGGTGCATCTAATAGAAATATGAAATCTCTATCAGATTTATTAAAAGGTAAAAGTGGTAGATTTAGACAAAACTTACTTGGTAAGAGGGTAGATTATTCTGGTCGTTCTGTAATTGTAGTAGGACCTAACCTTAAATTTAACCAATGTGGTTTGCCACAAGAGATGGCTTTAGAATTATTTAAACCATTTATCATGAATAAGGTTGTAGAAAAAGACCTTGCCCATAATTTAAAATCTGCTAAAAAAATGGTAGAGAAAAAAGACCCTAGAGTTTATGAAATTCTAGAAGAAGTTATCAAAGATCATCCAGTTTTATTAAACCGTGCCCCTACACTACACAGACTTGGTATTCAAGCTTTTGAACCAGTTTTGGTTGAAGGAAAGGCAATGAAGCTTCACCCATTGGCTTGTCCTGCCTTTAACGCGGATTTCGATGGGGACCAAATGGCTATACACTTACCTTTATCAAATGAAGCTCAAATTGAAGCAAGACTTCTAATGATGTCAACAAACAATATTCTTGGTCTAAAAGATGGAAAGGCAATTACAACTCCATCCCAAGATATGGTATTGGGTGCTTATTATCTTACAACTATAAAAGAAGGAGCTAAGGGTGAGGGAATGATTTTTGAAGATATTTCAGAAATGAAAAAAGCCCTACTAAACCACAATGTAACCCTTCAAACAAAAGTTGGAGTTAGGATAAGAAAAGATGAAAATGATCCTGGAAAAATTGTAAATTCTTCAGTTGGTAGATTTATCTACAATGAAGGAATTCCACAAGATTTAGGATATGTAAATAGAAAAGAAGATCCATATTCACTAGAAGTTGATCAAGTTACATCATCTGGTGTTTTAAAAGAAATTGTTGATCGTTGCTTTAGAAAACACGGAAATATAAAGACTGCTTCAGTTCTAGATTATATTAAATCTACAGGATATAAATATTCAACACTTTCAGGACTTACTGTTTCTATGTCAGACGTTACAATCCCTCACCAAAAATGGGATATAGTTTCAAAGGCTGATAGTGAAGTTGATAAGTATGAAAAACTTTATAGACGTGGATTTATAACAGATAACGAAAGATACGAAAAAGTTATAGATATTTGGAGAGAAGCTACTGATGAAGTAACAGCTGCCCTACTTGATGAATTGAAATCTGACAATAATATTAAAATATTTGCAGATTCCGGAGCCCGTGGTTCTACAAACCAAATCAGACAATTAGGTGGAATGCGTGGACTTATGTCAAGAGCTGATGGAAAAATCATAGAAATTCCTATAAAGGCTAACTTCCGTGAAGGACTTTCAGTACAAGAATACTTTATCTCAACTCACGGTTCTCGTAAGGGACTTACAGACACAGCTTTAAGAACTGCCGATTCAGGTTATCTAACAAGAAGAATGGTAGATATTTCTCAAGATGTAATTGTAACAGAAGATGATTGTGGTACAGACGGATATGTTATAGCTCGTGAATTTAAAGATGGAAACGAGTTAATAGAAAACTTGTACACAAGAATTGTAGGTCGTACATCATTTGAAGATATATTTGATAATGATGGGGAACTTATAGTTGGCAAAAACCAAATTATTGATGAAGATAAGGCTGACAACATTGTTGCAAGCGGCATTAAAGAAGTTAAATTACGTTCAGTTCTTGAATGTAAATCTAAACATGGTGTTTGTGAAAAATGTTATGGTAGAAACCTTGCTACTGGTAAGAAAGTAAATATTGGAGAGGCTGTAGGAATTATAGCTGCCCAATCAATTGGTGAGCCGGGTACACAGCTTACAATGAGAACCTTCCACTCAGGAGGAATAGCAGGAGTAGGAATTACTCAAGGTCTTCCAAGGGTTGAAGAGTTGTTTGAAGCAAGAAAACCAAAAGGACTTGCCTTTATAGCTGAAAACTCTGGAACAGTTTCACTAATTCAAAATGAAAAGAAAACTGACGTTGAAATCTTATCAGAAGATGGATATTCTAAAAAATATAATATCCCATTTGGGGCTAGACTTTTAGTTTCAGAAGGAGATGTAGTTGAAAAAGGACAACAACTTACAGAAGGTTCCCTTGATCCACATGATGTATTAAAGGTTCTAGGAAAAGTTGGAGTTCAAGATTATATAACCAAAGAAGTTCAAAAAGTATATAGACTTCAAGGTGTAGAAATCGACGATAGACATATAGAAGTAATAGCAAAACAAATGCTTAAAAAAGTTAAAATAGAAGAGGCAGGAGATACAGAATTTTTACCAGGTTCTTTACAAGAAATTAGAGAAGTAAGAATTGTAAATGAACAAATGGAAAAAGAAGGTAAAAAACCTTGTGAGTATTCTCAACAACTTTTAGGAATTACAAAAGCATCCCTTGCTACAGAATCTTGGTTATCAGCAGCATCTTTCCAAGAAACAACAAGAGTTCTTACAGATGCTTCAATCAAGGGAAAAGTCGATGATCTTAAAGGATTAAAAGAAAATATAATCATAGGAAAACTAATACCAGCAGGTACAGGTATGAAAGTTTACAATGACTTTGATATAGACTATGAAAATAAAGATCTTGAAGATGCACAAATACAAATGAATATTGAAGAAATTGAAAATAGAGAAAAAGAAGCTCTAAATGAATAAAAAAATAAGAGTCGGCAATAGCCGGCTCTTTTATATTGCATTTATTATATTTAAAACTGCAAATACCAATAAGAAAATTGTAGTTAGTTTTTTATATTTTATATCTTTTAAAGAAATATTAACTTTTTGAACTTTTGCCAAAAGTGTTGATACTATAAAAAATCCTATAGCAAAAACAAGTGATCTTTTAAATGAATCTGCTTGATTATTTTTGTAAATATAAAAATATGCTAAATATTGTACTAGCAAAATTAAACTTGCTGCACATGGAAGGCTTAAAATATAATCTCTAATATTATCATTTGTATTCATAATATCTCCTTTCATTATCTAATAATACCATACTGGTTTTAGGATTACTTTTTTATGTGAATATTCACAAAATAAAAATAAATTTAGGCATATGTTAAGAATACCTAAATTTCAATGATTGTTGACATATATCTTTTTAGAGGATATTATATAAGCATAAGATACCGTTTACCTAAGGAGGGGTTAAAAAATGATGGAGAAAATTCAAAAGTTCGGCGGGGCGATGTTTACTCCAGTAATGTTATTTGCTGTTTCAGCAGTACTTATTGGTTTTGGAATATTGTTTACTAATGAACAAATACTAGGATCCATTGCAGCAGAAGGAACTTTCTGGAGAGGATTCTGGGATATGGTTTTATCTGGTGGATGGACCGTATTTAATCAGTTGCCACTTTTATTTGCAGTTTCACTTCCAATAGGACTTGCAAATAAACAAAATGCTAGAGCTTGTATGGAATCTTTAGTTATTTATTTGATATTTAATTATTATGTAGCTTCCATACTAGGAACTTGGGGATCAGTTTTTGGTGTTGATTATGCGCTTGAAGCTGGAGCAGAATCAGGACTTGCAAATATTGCCAATATTAAAACCCTAGATATGGGTATGATGGGGGCTTTATTAATTTCAGGACTTGCAATATTTTTACATAATAAATATTTTGATACAAGACTTCCTGAATGGCTTGGAGTTTTTAGAGGATCTGCTTTCGTAGTAGGACTTGGCTTTATAGTTATGATTCCAGCTGCAGTACTTGCTTGTTTGGTTTGGCCAAAAATTCAAATGGTAATTTCAGGTTTCCAAGGATTTGTAACAAGTGCTGGAGGTCTTGGTGTTTGGGTATTTATCTTACTTGAAAGATTGTTAATACCTTTTGGTTTACACCATTTATTGTATGCACCTATTTATTATGATTCAGTGTTAGTTTCTGGTGGAATTTATGCTGCTTGGGCAAAACAATTACCAGAACTTGCTGCTAGTACAAAACCACTATTAGACCTTGCACCATATGCAGCATTTACTGCTACAGGTTGGTCAAAAATATTTGGTTGTGTAGGAATTGGACTTGCCTTTTATAAGACTGCAAAACCAGAAAACAAAAAGAAGGTTGCTGGTCTTTTAATTCCAATCGTAATTTCAGCAGTTATGTGTGGAGTTACTGAACCAATAGAGTATACATTCTTGTTTATTGCACCACCACTATTTGTTGTTCACGCTGTTCTTGCAGCTTGTCTTTCAACAGTTATGTATTATTTGGGAGTTGTAGGAGTATTTTCAGGTGGAGCTATAGAGATGGCTTCTTTAAACTGGATACCACTTAAGGCAAATCACTGGTCAACATATTTAAAAATGTTGATAGTTGGAATTGTTGCAATTGCAGTTTGGTATTTTGTCTTTACCTTCTTAATAGAAAAATTTGACTTCAAAACACCAGGTAGAGAAGTTAAAAGCGATGTTAAGCTATATTCTAAAAAAGAATATAGGGCTAAAAAAGGTGGAGCTAAGGCAGAAGATGCTACAAAAGTTGATGCTAAAGATGAATTCGAAGTTATGGCTGATGAAATATTAATTGGACTCGGTGGAGCTGAGAATATAAAAGACTTTACAAACTGTGTAACAAGACTTAGGGTTAATGTAAATGATCCTGAAAAAGTCATGGAAAATGACTACTTTAAGCAAATTGGAACATACGGCACAAGTAGAAACGGTAAATCAGTACACGTAATAGTTGGTACAAATATCCAATATGTTGCTGATGAATTTGGAAAAATATTAGAAAACGAATAAGAATAAAAAATAAAAAGAATAGAAATTTAAAAAGGAGATTTAAAATGAAAAAATACGCTATAACAATTGCAGGTGGTGGATCAACATTTACACCAGGAATGATTCTAATGCTTATGGACAATCTTGATAGATTTCCAATCAGATCAATCAAATTATATGATAACGATGAAGACAGACAAAATATAATTGGAAATGCTTTTGACATCTTTATGAAAGAAAGACATCCTGACATTGAATTTGTTCATACACTTGATCCAGAAACTGCATTTTCAGATACAGACTTTGTAATGGCACAAATCAGAGTTGGTAAATATGAAATGAGATCAAAAGATGAAAAAATTCCACCAAAATATGGTGTAATCGGACAAGAAACTTGTGGACCAGGTGGAATTGCTTACGGACTTAGATCAATCGGTGGAGTAATTGAGATCTTAGATTATATGGAAAAATACTCACCAGATGCTTGGATGCTAAACTATTCTAACCCAGCAGCTATAGTAGCAGAAGCTACAAGAAGATTAAGACCAGATTCAAAAATCATAAACATTTGTGATATGCCAATTGACTTAATGTACAAGATGGCAGATATGGTAGGACTTAAACACTGGAAAGATTTAGACTTCTCATATTACGGACTTAACCACTTTGGTTGGTTTACAGAAATAAAAGATAAAGATGGAAATGATTTAATGCCACAAATCAAAGACCATGTATCAGTAAATGGATTTGCAGATGGAATCGGAACAGCACAACACCTTGATGAATCTTGGGTTGAAACATTTACAAAGGCAAAAGATGTATATGCCCTAGATCCAGAAACAATTCCAAACACTTATTTAAAATACTACCTATACCCAGACTTCGTTATGGAACACACAGACATTAACCATACAAGAGTTGATGAAGTAAAAGAAGGTAGAGAAAAAGAAGTATTTGGTTTATGTAATACAATCACAGATAGGGGAACAGCTGAAGGAATCGACTTTGAAATAGACGCTCACGCATCATATATAGTTGACCTTGCAATTGCCCTAGCTGAAAATACAAAAGAAGTATTCTTATTAATAGTAGAAAACGACGGAGCAGTATCAAACTTTGACCCAACAGCTATGGTAGAAGTTCCATGTATAGTTGACAAATCAGGATACAAAAAAATCTGTCAAGGAAAAATTCCACAATTCCAAAAAGGTATGATGGAAGAACAAGTTTCAGTAGAAAAACTTGCAGTAGAAGCTTGGATAGAAGGATCTTACCAAAAATTATGGCAAGCACTTACACTTTCAAAAACAGTACCAAGTGCAAAGGTAGCAAAATTAATCTTAGACGATTTAATCGAAGCAAACAAAGACTTCTGGCCAGAACTTCATTAAAGATAAAAATAAATCCTAGTAGCAGTATAATGTTACAAGGATTTTTTTATTTGGGAAAATATACTTAAATATAGATTTTTAAAGCAGGAGATACAATGAAGCTAGAAGAATTAATAAAAAAAAATAAGGAAAAATTTACACAAACAGACCTTGCCATAGCAGACTTTTTAATGGATAACAAAAATGACGAACTAGACCTATCTATAAATGAATTAGCAAAAAAATGCCTTACATCAAGAACAAGTATATTAAGATTTACTCAAAAAATTGGCTTTGGAGGCTATAGTGAATTTAAATACTTTCTAAAGCAAAAAGATCATACAAAAAAAGATCAAACAAAAGAAGACGATAAAAAACTTAATCAAATATTAGAAAGTCTCGACAAGTCAAATAATATCTTTATATATGGAAATGGAGATTTTGAAGATATAATAAAAAAAATCTATAAAATCCTATTTAAAAGACTTAGGAAAGCTATCAGAAACCTTTCAAGGAAGGGATGAAATAAGCACCTTCAACAAAAATTCCCTAAAAGATTCTACAATATTTATAATAGATTTATCAGATGATCCAAATACCCTAGAGCTATTAAGTCTTATTTCAAACTTAAACACCAAAAAAATCCTAATAACCGACACTTATTCCAAATCATTTTTGGGAAATTATACAATTCACATAAAAAAACTAGAAAAAAATAAAATAAACTCGATAGCAAAAAATCTTGAAGAAATAGAAAAGTTTTTTGTAAAATACCAAGAATATAGGATGAAAAATGAAAGTAAATGATTTAATAAAAGAAAATTACGATACCTTAGATAAAAACGATATAAAGTTATATTCTTATATAATGCAAGAAAAAACAGATTTTATAGAAAAAAATTTAAAAGAATTTTCTAAAAAATCAAAATTTAATGAATCATCAATTGTAAACTTTGCAAAAAAAATTGGACTAGATGGATACTCGGAATTAAAGTATCTAATAAAGTGGGAAAGAGAAAAAATAGTTGACTTCGATGAAAATGAAATAGATTATACCTACAATGACATATCCTTATCAATGAATATGATAAAGGGATTAAATTTAGATGGATTATTTGAAAGCTTATATAATACGAATAAAATATATTTAATATATACAGGTTATATTCAAAAAAATTTGGCAGAAGAGCTAAAAAGAAATTTCCTAAACATAGGTATAATTGCCTACACCTTAGATATAAAAAATGACCTAGACTTATTAAATAAAAATATAAAAAGAGACGATATACTAATAGCCATATCATTTTCAGGTGAAAATACCATCTTACTAGACTTTATAAAAAAAATAAGAAAAAAAATAATTTTAGTATCAATAACAAAACTTTCAAACAACAAGCTATCACAAATATCGGACTACAACCTTTCCTTTGTATCCCATGAAGTATATAGGTATGAAGAAAACACATCAATAAGACCTGTAAGCCAGTATTATGTAATAGTAGATTTTCTAGTTTTAAAATATTTAAATTACAAGTCAAAATATAAAAAAAAGCAAGAAAATGCTTAAATTACTTGACATATAAATACTTAGAGTGTAAAATATTTAAGGATTGGCGTAAAAGCCAATTTTTAAGATGATTAAAATTTAGAAAAAAGGAGGTGCATTATGCCTACAATTAATCAACTTGTTAGAAAAGGTAGAAAGACAATAAAAGAAAAGTCAGCTACACCAGCTTTAGGTTACAACTTCAATACACTTAAAAGAAGACAAACTAAATCACAATCACCACAAAAACGTGGAGTTTGTACTTCAGTAAGAACAGTAACACCTAGAAAACCTAACTCAGCTTTGAGAAAAGTTGCCAGAGTTAGACTAACTAATGGTGCTGAAGTTCTTTCTTATATACCAGGAATCGGACACAATCTTCAAGAACACTCTGTTGTACTTATAAGAGGAGGAAGAGTAAAAGACCTTCCAGGTGTTAGATACCATATTATAAGAGGTACTCTTGATACAGCAGGAGTAGAAGGAAGAAAACAAGGTAGATCTAAATACGGAGCTAAAAAAGAAAATTAGTAGTATTTAGATGTAGTGCATAGTGTACTAATTAATATAAAGTATATGTGCACACAAACGGCTTTAAGGTCGTTTAAGGCCTTATGGTCGAGTACTAAAGATATTACTAAATTGGTAAAGGAGGGAAGCAAAGTGTCAAGAAAAGGACATATACCAAAAAGAGAGGTAATGCCTGATGCTAAGTATAACGATAGAGTTGTAACAAAACTTATCAACAATGTTATGCTAGATGGTAAAAAAGGTGTTGCTACAAAAATAGTTTATGATGCTTTCGAAATAGTTGGAGAAACTTCTGGAAATGATCCATTAGAAGTATTCTACCAAGCTTTAGAAAATATTATGCCAACACTTGAAGTTAAAGCAAGAAGAATCGGTGGAGCTAACTACCAAGTACCTATGGAAGTTAGACCAGAAAGAAGACAAACTTTAGGTTTAAGATGGTTAGTAAATTTCTCAAGAGCACGTGGAGAAAAAACTATGGTAGAAAGATTATCTAAAGAAATTTTAGATGCATCAAACAATGCTGGTGCCAGCGTTAAACGTAAAGAAGAAATGCACAGAGCTGCAGAAGCTAACAAGGCTTTCGCACACTATAGATATTAGGGGGATCAATGTCAAGAGATGTCTCATTAAAAGAAACCAGAAATATAGGTATCATGGCACATATCGATGCTGGTAAAACAACAGTAACAGAAAGAATGTTATATTATACCGGTAAGATTTACAAAATAGGTGATACTCATGATGGTACAGCAGTAATGGATTCTATGGACCAAGAAAAGGAACGTGGAATTACAATCGGATCTGCTGCAACAACATGTTACTGGGATGGTCACAGAATTAACATCATAGATACACCAGGCCACGTTGACTTTACAGTTGAAGTTGAAAGATCTCTAAGAGTTCTTGATGGTGCTGTTGCGCTATTTGATGCTAAAAGTGGTGTAGAACCACAATCTGAAACAGTTTGGAGACAAGCTGACAAATACGACATTCCAAGATTTTGTTTTATAAATAAAATGGATGCTACAGGCGCAGATTTTTATATGTCTGTAGATACAATTAAAGAAAAATTAAAAGCAAATGCAGTACCTATAGAAATTCCTATAGGAGCTGAATCTGAATTTGAAGGTGTAGTTGACCTAGTAACAATGGAATCTGTAACATACAAAACAGAAGACTTAGGTGCTCACCCAATAAAAGGCGAAATTCCAGAAAACTTAAAAGAAAAAGCAGAAGAATATAGGGCAAACCTACTAGAAGAATTATCAGAAATTGACGATACAATCATGATGAAATATCTTGAAGGTGAAGAAGTTTCTGAAGAAGAAATTAAAGCTGCTATAAGAAAAGGAACAATAGAAAAGAAAATTTTCCCATGTCTTTGTGGATCAGCTTACAAAAACAAAGGTGTTCAAGCATTACTTGATGCAATAGTTGATTACATGCCAAGTCCACTTGATATACCAGCAGTTCAAGGAACAGATCCTAAAGATGATGAAAAAATTCTTGAAAGACATCCTGGAGATAAAGAGCCACTTTCTGCCTTAGCATTTAAAGTAGTAACTGACCCATATGTAGGTAAGTTAATCTATGTAAGAATTTATTCAGGAACAATTGAATCAGGTTCATACATCTACAATGCTACAAAAGGCAAGAGAGAAAGAGTAGGAAGAATCCTACAAATGCACTCAAACAAACAAGAAGAAATCGAAACAGGTTATTGTGGAGATATAGTAGCCCTTCTTGGACTTAAAAATACAACAACAGGAGATTCACTATGTGTTCAAGATGATCCAATCATACTTGAAAACATGGAATTCCCAGATCCAGTTATCTCAGTTGCTATTGAACCAAAAACAAGAGCTTCACAAGATAAAATGGCTATAGGACTTCAAAAACTTGCAGAAGAAGATCCAACATTTGTTACAAAAACAGATGAAGAAACAGGACAAACAATAATTTCAGGAATGGGTGAATTGCACCTTGAAATTATCGTTGATAGATTACTTCGTGAATTTAAAGTAGAAGCTAATATTGGTAACCCACAAGTAGCATACAGAGAATCTATAACAAGACCTGCAGAAGCACAAGGTAAGTTTGTAAGACAATCAGGTGGTTCTGGTCAATACGGTGATGTTGTTCTTAGAATTATGCCAGGCGAAGAAGGAGCAGGAATTACATTCGAATCTAAAATCGTCGGAGGAGCTATTCCAAAAGAATACATCAAACCAGTTGAAGAAGGTGTTAGGGAAGCAGCTACTCAAGGTATACTTGGTGGATACCCAATGGTTGATATGCACGTAGAAGTATTTGATGGTTCATACCACGAAGTAGACTCATCAGAAGTTGCCTTCCACGTAGCAGGATCTATGGCTCTTAAAAATGCTGTAGCAAAAGCTAAACCAGTATTACTTGAGCCAATGGAAAAAGTAGAAATTACAACACCAGATGAATATCTTGGAGATGTAATGGGAGATGTTTCATCAAGAAGAGGAAAAATTGATGGAATGAATCCAAAAGATGGAATTCATATATTAGATGCATTCATTCCACTTTCAGAAATGTTTGGATATGCAACAGATCTAAGAAGTAAGACTCAAGGTAGAGCAACATATTCAATGCAATTTGACCACTATGCTCAAGTACCTGAAAGTGTAAAAGAAGAAGTTTTAAATAAAAATTAGGAGGACGACATGAGTAAAGAAACATTTGAAAGAAGTAAACCACATATTAATATTGGTACAATCGGACACGTTGACCACGGTAAAACAACAACAACAGCAGCAATCACACAAGCTCTAAACAAAAAATATGGAACAGGTGAATACGTAGATTACGAACACATCGATAAAGCTCCAGAAGAAAGAGAACGTGGAATCACAATCAACACATCAGTAGTAGAATACGAAACAGAAAAAAGACACTACGCACATATAGACGCTCCAGGCCACGCTGACTACGTTAAAAACATGATCACAGGAGCAGCACAAATGGACGGAGCAATCTTAGTAGTATCAGCTGCAGATGGTCCAATGCCACAAACAAGAGAACACATCTTACTAGCAAGACAAGTAGGAGTACCAAAAATCGCAGTATTCTTAAACAAAGAAGACCAAGTAGATGATCCAGAACTAATCGAATTAGTAGAAATGGAAGTAAGAGATTTACTATCAGAATATGAATTCGACGGTGACAATGCACCAGTAGTAGTAGGATCAGCATTAAAATCACTACAAGAAGGTGGAGAAGGCGAATGGTCAGATAAAATTCTTCAATTAATGGATGAAGTAGACGAATACTTCGACATCCCAGAAAGAGATAACGACCAACCATTCCTAATGCCAGTAGAAGACGTAATGACAATCTCAGGAAGAGGAACAGTAGCAACAGGAAGAGTAGAAAGAGGAACACTAAAACTTGGATCTACAGTAGAAATAGTTGGACTAACAGACAAAACAAGAGAAGTAGTAGTAACAGGAATAGAAATGTTCCACAAATCACTTGAAACAACAGAATCAGGAGATAACTGTGCGTTACTATTAAGAGGAGTACAAAGAAACGAAATCCAAAGAGGACAAGTAATAGCAGAACCAGGTTCAGTACACCCACACACAGAATTTGAAGGACAAGTATACGTACTAACAAAAGAAGAAGGTGGACGTCATACACCATTCTTCTCAGGCTATAGACCACAATTCTTCTTCAGAACAACAGATGTAACAGGTGACATCCAATTAGAAGAAGGAACAGAA
>NZ_ABXA01000012.1 GCF_000173355.1 Anaerococcus hydrogenalis DSM 7454 | reverse complement strand
AATAAGGGTTTCTAACTTTCTTTAGCAATAAAATAATGAACAAAACTAAAACCCATCTCGAGCGCAGTCGAGAGATCTCTGATTTACTTTATATTATCATGAAATAAATACTTGTAATTAATTCAATATAATAAAATCCAAGGAATTAAGATTATTTTAATATAAAACAAATTAAAGAAATCTCTCCATGCACTTCACTAGCACTAAAACACGTTTGCTACGCAAACTTTCTCGTGCTTTCGCACTTAGTTTTAGGGATTATTGTGCAAACTCAAGTCACAATAATCTAGTCAAGATAGGTAATATCTTTATTTAGTTTCTTTACTAAAGAATAGATTAAAAAAATTTTTATAAGGATTTCTAATTGCCTTTAGTAATAAAAAAACACAAACCAAAAACCCATCTCGAGCTCAGTCGAGAGATCTCTGATTCACCTTATCTCATCATTAAATAAATACTAATAATTAATTCAATATATAAAACCCAAGAAATAAAGTTTATAATATTAAATATTAAAAATTATATTATTTAAAAATATAATAAAATTTTCAGTAATTTCTTTAGCAATAAGTAAAGCACAAACCAAAAACCCATCTCGAGCTCTGTCGAGAGATCTCTAATTTACTTTATCCATCCATTAAATAAATCCATAAAAAATCACTCCTACCAAAATCATCTCAAAAATTTCTCATAAAAAAAGCTATCAGCAAATTTCTTACCAATAGCCTATAATTTTATGAAATTGATTTATTTTTCTAAAAGGTCGCTTCTTACGTAGCCTTCTTGGCCTTCGTAGAAAATTCTTGACCACATTTCTCCATTTTCATCTTCTTCTTCTGATAATAATTTTACTTGAGAATTTCCTGGGATTGAGGATATTATGTTATCTTCGTTTGTACTTGGGCCTCTTCTTAGATTGATTGTGCTTTTTGTTCTCAAATCTTTACTTTCTGTATTGTTTTGTGCATTTTCTTCTACATTTGAAGACTCTTTTTCTTCAACTTCATTTGAAATATTATTTGAAGAGCTATCAAAAACTGTATCAATTTGCACATCTCTTTTTTCATATTTCTCTTGCTTTTTATCACATGAACTTAGGGCAAGAAGTAGAGCAAAAGAGCATAATATATATTTTATCTTCATTTTTTTCTCCAAAAATTAAATAAACTTCTTTTCTTACTTTTCTTTTCTACTTTTTCTTCTTCTCTTACAATTTCATCATATCCACTTGGAATAAACTCATCATCTATAACTTTTTTTGGATTAATTTGGGTCAATTTTTCAAATTTTTCCTGACCAATTATTTCTATTATCTCATTTTTTTCATTTTCAATATTTGGACTTCTCCATTCAGATTGGTGAGAGTCTGTCCCTATAAAATGAACCATATTTTTTTTCAATAATTTTTTTGTGGTATGGTGGTGGGATTTCATGGATGAATAATTAATTTGGATAAGAGCCCCCATCTTTATAAATTCATATAAATATGAAATATTTTTTTCCACATAAGGATATCTTTCTACATGGGCAATTATTGGTATATAGCCTTCAAGAGAAAGATTATAAATCAAATCTGTCAAAAAAAGTGGCTTGTTGACAAAAGAAAGTTCCAACAAAACATATCTTGAATTATTCAAAGTCAACAATTCTTTCTTGTGAATTTTATCCAGAGTATTTGGCTCAACGTGGATTTCATGGCCTGGGTGAATTTTAAAATCTAGATTTCTTTTTTTATCTCATCATTTAAAATAGAAGATTTTTCCAAAATATCTTCCTTTTTTACCATATACCTTGATGGATCATAATGGCTTGTGGCAATAATTTCCTTAAAACCATTTTCTATAAAAAGCTCAACCATTTTCATTGATTCATCAAAAGACCTGGACCCATCATCCACCCCATAAATTATATGGTTATGAATATCAATCATTAATAATAACCCTTGTAAGAAGATTCGCTAAGGTCTGCAAAAGTAAGAATAGCACCCAAAACTTTTCCCTTAACCTTGTTAAGATTTTCAAGAGCATGGGAAACTTCATCTTTTTTAGTATCATTAGATTTGATTGCAAAAATTACCCCATCACAATAAGTAGAAACAATTGATGCATCAGTAAATAATCCTACTGGAGGAGTATCCAAAAATACATAATCAAACCTTTGTGAAAGCTCCTCAATCAATTCTTTGACATGATTAGAAGCCAAAATTTCTGCAGGATTTGGAGGAACTGGACCTGAAAGAAGAACAAAAAGATTATCTTCGTATTGGTCCTTTATCAAAGCCCTATCAAGCTCAACCTTTCCAGTAATAACATTAGTAAGGCCCATATTAGTTTCAATACCAGCAACCTTTCCAACCTTTGGCATTCTTAAATCAAAATCCAAAAGCACAACAGAATTTCCATTTTCTGCAAAAGATTTGGCAATAGAATACAAAACAGTAGTCTTGCCCTCGCTTGGCTTAGAAGAAGTCATAGCAATAACTCTTTTTTTATTATCAATATCAGAAAATTGAATATTAGTTCTAACAGAACGAATAGCCTCATCAAAAACAGATGTAGTATTATAATAACCGTGTTTTTTTGCCATCTTACTCTCCTTTACTCTTATCAGGAACCATTCCAAGAACAGGAATATCAAAAGCCTCTTGGATATCATCAGTTGTCTTGAAAGTAGTATCACTTAATTCCTTAAACAAAGAAATACCAACGCCCAAAATAAAACCTAAAACAAAACCTACAAGGGTGTTTTTCTTTATATTAGGAGAAGAAGGTTTTTCAGGTAGATTTGCCTTGTCAAGAATTTGAACATTATCAACCTTCATAATCTTTGTAACAGAATCCTTAAAAACCATAGAAGTTGCATTGGCAATATCCATAGCCCTTTCAGCAACAGTATCAACAACCTTAACAGAAATAATTTGAGTATCCTTAACAGGTTCAATAGAAACCTTTTGAGAAAAATCTCCATAATCCATATCAAGTTTCAAATTATCAATAACCTTATCAGCTACCCCCTTACTCTTAACAATCTCAGAATAAGTAGAAACCAAGGCCCTGTTGGCATTGATTTGATTAATATCAACATCGCCCTTTTGATTAGGGTCTTCATTTTTAGAATTACTAACAATCATAGTAGTAGTAGCTTCATACTTTGGTGTAATAACAAAAACAGAAGCTGCATAAGAAAGAGCTGCAAAAATAACAGCCAAACAAAGAATTGAAAAAAGATGCTGTCTTAACTTCTTAGCCAATTCCAATAAATCAATTTCTCTTTCATCCATTTATTTTCTCCTTTATATAAAATTATTTTTAAATTATTTAGAAATAAAAATTCTCTAACTCTTAGTTTATAATAAAATTTTGTTTAATTCAATGGTTTGTAATATTGTAAATAACAAAATAATTATAATTTTAATTCTAACATAATCTTAGAAATTTCTTCATCATTTAATCTACTTTCAAAAGGTAACCTCAATAGATTTCCAACAAGTAATTGTGATTTCGTACCTTTCCATATATCAAATCCATTTGCAGGTGTGAATGTTAATTCTCCAAAGTAAATAGTTCCTTCTATTTCATATAAATCTACTCTTACATAAATAAAATCTTCCGATAATATTTTAGAAATTTTTAACATTTCTTTTAATTTTTGTGGAGGTGTCGGTGTTATTTTATGATTAAATGAAGAATCAGCATCCATAAAAATATTTAATTTATTCCAGCTTGTATCAAACCAGGTTTCACAGTATGAGTGACCTTTCCTATCTGAAATATATTCAACAATGAGTGGCTTACCATTAAAGCAATGTATCTTATAATCGATAACACTAGGACCTTTCATATCAAGAAGTTTTTCACATATTATTTTTCTATCTATGTCAAAATAATGTATTTCCATACCTGCATATCCATAAGGAAGTTTTTGCCATAAATCCATAGATTTTTTTAAATCTTTATAATCAATATTATCTTTATCTTTAATTATTTTATATCTGGCTGAGCCTGTAGTAGACTTAAAAATCATTTTTTTAGGAAGTTTTGAAAAATCAATATCTTCAAATTTATCCCAATAGCCTAACAAAGGTATCAAGTACTCCTCACCAACTTTATCTTTGACATAATCCCTAACCAAATATTTATCAGCACATATAGTTTTTAGATGTGTTGAATCATTTAATTTTAACCACTGAATTTTTTCATTAAAAGTTTTAGGATTTTCTAGTGGATTTTTTTCACTTTGAGACCTATATTGATACCATTCTATCAATTCATTTTCATAATTCTCTTTTTTTAATTTAGAATAATATCTGTTATATAAGAATTCATAAACATTGAATTTTATTAACCCTAATTTATTTAATATTTGTTTTAATATTCCTATTATTCCAAATCTTTTAATATAATATTTAAAATTACTCATTTCCCCTCCCTTATATAAATAATTTAAATAGATTTTTTCTTTAAAATAAACTTAGCTATTCTAAGCAATTCTCTTAAGTTTTTTCTGTAAAAAATAAAGTTAAATAAAATTGTAAGTAGAGAAGAATACAAGAATATTATCATTGCGTTTATCATCCATTTTAGATAGGAGCTATTTTCAAAAATAAAAATTTTCTTTGCACTAATAAAAGTTAAAAATATTATAAAAATTAATAAAGCAATTTTCTTTAAGCTTTTATAAATATTTACATTTAAAATTTTAGAATTTGCATGATAAATAAACTCAGTAGTTCTTATTGTCATAGCAATAATAGTTCCTATTGTTACACCAACAATTCCCATTTTTTTTACTAAAAATACAGATATAATTAAATTTAATATGCATTCTAGCCAAGCTCCATTTCTTGTTTCCTTAAAATGTCCTGCAGCATATGATAAAGTAAGATAAGGCAATCTTACTGCCCATATACACTCACTTATTACAAGTAAAATACCAAATAAAGGCCTAATGTAATTAGCGTCATGTATATTATGGGTATAAATTTTTATAAAAGGGACAATCAAAACGATTGAGCACGCAAATAAGACAGTGCATGTCATAAAATAAATAATCTCGTAAATTTCAAATTTATTTCTTAAATTATCATCTTCTTTTTTACTTATCATATCTCCAAAAGATGCATCAAGTCCAGAAGAAAACGCTGATATTAAAGCTTTAACTCCCTTTACTACTAATAAATATACTGAATAAACAGATACTTCTGATAAAGTACTGAATAATGTTAATACAGTAACATCAGTATTAGAGTGAACAACATATGCTATATGCTGAGCAAGACCATCCCATTTATTCTTAATTACATAATTTTTGTTTGCTATTTTTAAATTTATATTGTACTTTTTCTTTACATAAACACTTTGTAAAATAGGTCTCAATACAAAAATTAAACTTATACTAAGTTTTAGTAAATGAACTGAAACCTCAATTTTTGCCATAATTAAGGCTGCTAGTATAGAAAGAATATATGTACCTATTTGAATAATTGAAATAACGTAAGTTTCCTGATTTGCTTGTAAAAAAATAGTATATATCATTCCAAAAAAATATTCAGAAAATATACTAATTGAAATAATTATAATCAAAGATGACACATACAAAGTACTTTTCGAAGAATTAATTATATTTGGATATGCAAAAGTTAATATTATAATATACACTATAAAAATTAATGCAATAGTTCTAAAAAACTTTTCAGTAGCATATAAAATATCAATAATTTTTTTATTATCTTTTTTTGAAATAGGCTCATATAATATCGACTTTACAACTGGACCAACACCAGACTCTAATAAACTGATATATGCTAAAAATTGAGTAACTGATGATATAAGACCATTTACATTCGAACCATATTTGCTCATTATTATTTTTGGTAATATGAAACCATATACAAAAATAAAAACTTGTAGTATTAGATTTGTTAATATATTTAAAAATGCTTTTTTACTTCTCATTTAAATCTACCTTATAATTATACTTACTTATAGAAAGCTCCCTATTTAAAATATAGAATAATGGTATAAAGAATCTTTCATAATTAATAAATGGTTCAAATAAAAACATAAATAAATAAACCACAATTATGCCTAATAAAATATACTCTAAGTCAGTTAATTCTTTAAGTTTATATATGTTTTTATTTATACTTAAAATTAACATAAATATAAAAATAGAGCCTATAATTCCTCTTGAAAAAATTAAATCTAAGTAATAATTATGACTACCATAATAATTACCAATATTAATTCCAATAAACTCTTCATTTTGAAGACCATATCCTAATAATATATTGTTTTTAATTAATTTTATAATATTATTCCATAGATATGTTCTATTATTTAATGTTTCATTCTTACCAAATAATTTAATAAAAAATAAACTTACTTTTGAATCTGAATTATATACAATTATAATATTGAATAAAATAATAAAAACTACTATACCAGAGAATATAGTAAATATATTTTTCTCTATAAATTTTCTATATCCCATCCATATAACGATCACTAATAGACCTAAAATTGCTGTCATTGTTTGATATATAAAAAAATAAGTGTACAGAGTTCCTATATAGAAAAAAAGTGTAATAAAAGAGATTGATTTATTTTGTTTCTTATCAATTAAAATAGAGCAAAGAATTCCTGGTATTATGTATTTAAAATTAGAATTTATATTACCATACAGAAATTCAGGTGACGAGTTTGATACCATTTTATTTAAACCGTACGGCATAAATATTGATATAATCGTGTTTAGTAAAAATATAAAAAAAGTAATATTACGAATTGAATATATTAAAATATTAGATAAATAAGATTTATATCTTGCGATTATAATAAATAAACTTATTATTACTACCATAAACGAACTTATAATAGAATCATATATCCTACCATTATTTATTATTGTTGAGATAATAAGGAAAATATACGAAATAGTTATCCAAATCAAATACTTATCAACTTTTATTTTATTAAATACTATTATAGATCCTGTTATAATTATAAATAATAATATAATTATTTTCCTAATAAAGGTATTTTTATCCAATATTGAGTTAATATATGGTGGAATTAAAATATAAAATAACATTATAGTAATTAAAATTTTATCTATTAAGTATCTTTTATTATATTGTAATGATTGCTTTCTATTTGTTAAATCCATTAATAATTCCTTAATTTAATTTTTTTTAAAAAATATTTTCCAACTCTAAACTCAATTGAATTCTTAGATACATAATTGTCTTTAAGATACTTTAAATACTTTGTAATTACACCTTCTAAATCTTTATCTAATATTTTAGTGTATATTTCTTTTGCAATATGGTTATTTAAAGTTTCATTTTTCTTATTTATATTCATATCGTGCAAAGAGATATAAGCATCCTTCATAAAGTATTTATAAGAATCAATATTTTCACATTTATAAATTATTTCAATAAAACTATCCAGAACATATTTTTCGAAGCTATTTCTAAAAGTTTTATAAATGCCTCTATTTTGCATTTCTTTATACATAGAAGTTATAGCTTTAGCATAGTTTCCTGATTTTACATCATACTGACCTTGTGTACTATTATCATTGTTTACTCTATAATTTGCATACCTTTTTTTCTCAAATAAAATTCTATTTGATAATATTGTTGTCATTTTAGAAAAAAATATATCATTATTACTTTTTAAATTTTGAAACTTTATTCCACTATTTAAAATGAATTCTCTATTATAAAACTTATTCCACGGAACACCCTGTGCTTTTTGAAATATAACTGATTTGATATCTATAGGGGAAATCACATTTTTATTTTTATAAGGTATTCCTATAACACTTCTTTTTTTTATAGTTTCTGTAAATTTATAAAATCCAAAGAAAATAATATCTGTATTATATTTTTCAGCCTTATTTACCAAATTATAAATCATATTTTTTTCAAAAATATCATCAGAATCTAAAAACATAATATATTTACCATTTGCATTATTTAAACCGTTGTTTCTTGCGACTCCAGCAAATTGATTTCTTTGTTTTAATATTTTTATTCTATCATCATTTTTTTTATAATTTTTAAGAATTCTTAAAGAATTATCTGTAGAACCATCATCCACACATATTATCTCTAAATTTTTATATTTTTGATTTATCAAGCTTTCTATGGAATCTTTTAAATAACTTTCTGCATTATAAATTGGCATAACAATTGAAACTAACTGATTTGTCATTAATTTTACTCCTCTAATATTATCTTGAATAATAATATATCAATTTATTATAAATAGCATCTTCTGAATAATTGGATATTGCATAATTTCTAATATATTTCTTATCAAATATTTCGTAATTTTCAAATATATGACTCATATAATTAGATAATTCCATAACAGTCGAGCCTATTATTTTAAAGCCTAATCTATTATCCCATATATCATTAACTGATATCGAATCAGAAGTAATCACTGGTATGCCACATGCCCATGCTTCAATTATTGGTACACAGAATGTTTCTGATTTACTAAAGCTAACAAGTACATCACTCTCGGAAACTTTTTTCGATGTTTCTTCCCTACTTAATCTTCCTTCAAATATAACTTTATCTTGAATTTTATTTTTTTTAACTAAATTTTTAAGATTTTTTAATTCTTTTCCGTCACCAATTATTCTTAATTTACAGTTTTTCTCATTTGAAAATTGTTGATTAAATGCTTCAATAATTTTATCAAATTGTTTATTTTTAGTTAAAGCACCCACAGCTACAAAAATAAATTTATCAGATACTTCTTTTGAAATTTGAAAGTTTTTATTTACCATATTCGGTAAAATTTCTATATTATCTGACTTAGTTAATTTTATTATTGAGTCTTTTAAAGATTTACTGACCGATAAAAAAGTATCAGAATATTTTACATATTTTTTTAATTGATTCAACTCATATTTGTCTATTTTATTAGTTAGAACTTGGCTCCAATGCTCTGTGCATATTATTTTTACTCCATATTCTTTGTATGAAAGTATAGTATCAGCAACAGTTATATTAGATGGATAGTGTACGTGTATAATATCTGGAATCCCATTTTTTTCTTCAACGTATTTTAATAATTTTTTCCAAATCATTCTTTTAAAAGGTTCAAAATGAAACTTCATTCTTTCTATTGTATATATTTGAGAATATGTAATAATATTAACATTGTCATCTGTAAAATTAGCAAATCTCCAGTTTTTCACTTTTTTAAAAGGATGAAAAATACAAGAAATATAAGTAACATCGTGACCATGCTTAGCTAGCATTTTTGCTTGTTCAAGTTCAAATGAACCTTGCATATTGTTAGAATCTTGTGGATAACTTCTACCTATAACCCAGATTTTCATTATATCTCCTTTTAAAATATTGTTTTATTGAAAAATTAATTATAATAAATTAGATGATTTTATTTATTTTTTTCTAAAACTTCACTATAAATATCTCTTATTTCATTCTCTACAAATGAAATATCGTAATCTTTTATCTCTTTTAGATTATACTTTCCCATCTTTTTTCTAAGATTTTTATCGTCTGCAAGATAGTTGATTTTCTCAGATATTTTTTTCACATCAGAACTATCACAAAGAAATCCACCCTTACTATCCATAATTAAATCCACATTTCCTCTTATATTAGATACTATACATGGCAATCCTGTTGCCATAGCTTCCATTGTTACCCTAGGTAATCCTTCTCTAAATGATGTAAATAAAAAAATATCAGATATTTTCATTAATTCTATGATGTCATTTCTAAATCCTAGAAAGTGAACTCTATTAAAGACTCCATATTCTTCACACAACTTCTTTAATATATTTTCATCAGGCCCAACACCACATATTAAGTAATGTAAATCAGTTCTTTTTAAATTAGCTATAGCTTTTATAGCTGAAATATAATTCTTACCCTTATCAAGTCTTCCAGCAGATATCAAAATTAAGTCTGAATCTTTTAAACCTAGTTCTTTTCTTTTATCTAATTTAGAAACTTCTATACTATTAATATTATTTAAATTAATTCCTACTCCATGAACTTTAAAGACTTTTCCATTCTTTTTTAGTTTAAACTTTTTTGCTGCTTGATAATCTTCTTCATTCATTGTTATTATTGCATCTGTCCAATGAGCCATAATCTTTTCTGCTAATTTAAATACTGTTCTGTTTAATATTGGTGCCCCTTTGTAAAAATGAAAGCCATGAGCAGTATATATTACCTTATCAATTTTATATCTCTTGCCTATGAGCCTGCCAATCATTCCTCCAATAGGAGTATTACAGTGTATTACTTCTATATTATTATTTTTTACTACTTGTTTAAGATTATTATAAGCAATTAAATTATCTTTAAAATTTGTAATACTTCTATATGTGTGTGAATCATACATTGTAACTGGTAATTCACATTTTAGCTGCTCTGGATTTGATCTATTAACTCCAAAAAATACTTTATAACCCATGTCTAAAGCTGTCTTCAAGCACGGACGATTAACATTAGAAAGCTTAATATTATCCCTGCTTTGTCTTTGTTCTTCTGATGGTTTATTACCATTTGATATGAATACATATCCCGACATCAAATTTCCTCCTAATAATATCTAATAGAATATTCTTAATAACAAAAACTATTTTAAAATTAGCTTTATATTACTTTCGATTAAATCAAGTTTTTCTTCACATTTTTTGATATTATCAGCTTTTACTATAACTTGACCTATACAGTCATTTGAATTTTCAAATTTTCTTATTTCATCATTTTCTTCTTTAAAGAATGTAATTTCTATAATATCATCATCTTTTTTATTAGAATTTACAATTTCTTTTAGAATTCCACTGTTTTTAGTTTCAATTATCATTCTTGCAAGACCTGCTTTATTTTCTCTTGATCTTTGTGAACAAAACTCTAATGGATTTTCTGAAATTGCCATTGAGGCTATCATTTTATAATATTCTATACCATAATTAATTTCAACTAATTCCGGAAGACAGTTTGCCCCTACTCTTCCTGTTAATTCTATGATATATACTTCATCATTTTTTAAAATCATATCCACATTCACAGCACAATTATTTAGTCCAAGTGCCTTGATTGCTTTTTTTACTTCAATTTTCGTCTTTTTAATTACATCATCTTTTACATCTAGTGGAACATAATGACCTATTGGAACGGCTGTATGGCTCATGTAGGTTTCATCACCATGTGGCATTACAAATAAAACTTCATTCTCATAAACAAATGCTTGAGCTCCAAATTCATACCCTTCTATAAATTCTTCAACTATACAGTAATCTCTTTTTGTAAGATTCATTGTTTGTTTGAAACCATTTATAGCTTCTTCTCCGTTTTTTGCTATATATATTCCTTTACTACCTTGTAAATCTGTAGCTTTCACTATAACTGGCAATTGAAGATCATCTAGTGCATTTTTTAATTCTTTTTCATTTTTTACAACAAAATGACTAGCAGTATTAACATTATGTTTTTTGAAAGCTTCTTTCATTTTATATTTATCGCCACACATTATAGCAGCTTCTTCATTTAAACCAACTAAATCTTGTTTATCACACAATCTTGCAAGTGAGACAATTCCTGTATCAAGACAACAAGTAGCGGCTCCATCTAAGCCTAAATCTTTAGACTTTTGTTCAACTTCATCAGGATTTGATATATCCATATAACAAATTTCATCTGCTAAATCTAAACAAGGTTTATGAGCATTTGGCATTGTTCCTGCTATGGTATGAATACCTAATTCTTTTGCAGCTTTATATAAACCTAATTGGCCTCTACCGGCCCCTAATATTAATAATCTCTTATTATCGTACATGGAAATCTCCTTAATTTGTGTACACATTTTTTTTGCAACAATACTATTTGTATAGTTTTAAAAACTATTTTTAAATCTAACAAAAATGAAATTTTTTGTGCATAATCTGCGTCTAATTGTAATTTCTCTTCTTGTGAAATGTTATTTCTAAAATAAGCTTGAGAGTAACCTGTTAATCCTGGCCTCACCTTAAGTCTATCTATTCTTTTTTGATCATATTCACTTAAAGGTCTATTTATAGTAATTGGTCTAGGACCAATCCAGCTCATATCGCCTTTTAAAATATTAAAAATTTGTGGCAATTCATCTATTGAAGTTTTTCTTAAAATTTTTCCAATCTTTGTAACTCTTGGATCGTTTGAGCTATTGAATGTTGAGTTATCTTTATTTCTTATATCAGGTGCATTCATCTTCATTGAACGAAGTTTATACATTCCAAAAATAGAGCCGTTTATTCCTCTTCTTTTTGCTATATAAAAAACATCTCCCCTGTCTTCTAGATAAATTAAAATTCCAAATATGAGGCAAATTATTAAAACAAAAGGCAAGGCAATTATTGCTAATATTAAATCTATAAGTCTTTTTATATATTTTTTATATATCATAATTCTCCTTACTTTTGTACTCTTACCTTTATTTTTTCCAAAGCTTTTTCACATGACTCTATTGCTTCTTTTACTGAATTTTCTTGTGATATTACATAACAAACCCTATCGTTTGAACTTTTGATTACATTAGAGTAATCTCCAGCTTTATGAACAATTTTAATATCTTTTATTCCAGAAACTTCTCTTGCTTCATCTATTCCTGAAATTTCTATAATTTTTCCAATATCACATTTTTTATACCTAGCTGCTGACGCCATATTTATTTTTTTTGTAATATCTATTTCTTCTCCTAAGGCTATTTTTATTGAGGCTTCAACCATGTTAATCCCTGTAGAATATGGCACTAAGTGTGTTGTTATATTATCTCCACCTAGCCTTGCTCCCAATTCTACAATTTTAGGACCATCTTTTGTTACTTTTATTTCTGTATGTGATGGTCCATTTTCAATTCCAACTGCCTTATTAGCATCTATAGCTACTTTTTTTATTTTCTCTATTATGTCTATAGGAAGTTGTGAGGGTTGATTATGACCCATTTCTACAAAATATGGCGCTCCTGTTGTTAATTTATCTGTAATTTGTATAACATTACAAGTGCCATTTCTAGAGATTGTTTCTACACTTACCTCTGGTCCTTGCATATATTCCTCAACTACTAATTTCCCTGAACTTGAATTTTTTTTGCAATAATCATATATTTTTTTCAACTGATCAATATCATAATTTTCTACTAATCTTATTCCTCTACTTCCTGAGTTATCAGCAGGTTTTACTATACATTTATATTTTTTATTTCTTAAATTGTCTATAGCTTTTATATATTGATCATAGTCTTCTACTGAAAAATACATGGGAATTGGCACGCCATAAGCTTTTAAAGCATCCCTCATCTTTGATTTATTTGTAGCATTGATTGCAGTTTTTTCGTCTATCCCTATTAAATCTAATTCCTTTGCTACTTTCGCAACAGTTGTCATTGGCCTATCACTTGCTATTGTGATTATCCCATCTATTTTATTTTTTTTTGCTTCTTCTAATACTTTTTCTGTATCTGTA
This sequence comes from Anaerococcus hydrogenalis DSM 7454, assembly GCF_000173355.1. Classification (GTDB taxonomy): domain Bacteria; phylum Bacillota; class Clostridia; order Tissierellales; family Peptoniphilaceae; genus Anaerococcus; species Anaerococcus hydrogenalis. The sequence goes on along the minus strand of NZ_ABXA01000012.1, from coordinate 77,002 downwards.
GTGCTCACTACAATTTTTTTATCTGCATATGAAAAACCTTCTGCATTAGGATTCATGTCAACTGCTATAACATATAGTCCCAATTTTTTTGCTTCTACAATAGCAGGTATTTGTAGCACACTCGCTCCTAAAATCATTAATTTTTTCATAAAACCTTCTTAAAATCTATTTAATTTTTTTCACTATTTCGCAATATTTTTCAATAATATAATCAATTTCCTCATCTGAAAGTTTTGTATGAAGTGGTAAAGTTATTTCATTTTTGTAGTGATTATATGCGTTTGGATAATCTTTTATATCAAATCCAAGATTTTTATAGGCTGTTAATAAAGGAAGTGGTTTATAATGTACATTGCATGCAACTCCCTCTCTAGCCATTTCTTCTATTATTTTATTTCTTTGTTCTGTGTCTATTTCTGGAACTTGTGTTATATACAAATGGCCTGATGATTTATGATTTTGGTCGAAGTGGTTTAGTGATTTTATTCCTAGTGGTATAAATGCTTTATCGTATTTTTCTATTATTTCTTTTCTTCTTTTTAATAGTGACGGATATCTTTTTACTTGGGCAAGTCCGATTCCTGCTAGAACATCTGTCATATTACATTTAAACCAAGGTCCTATTACATCATATTCCCATGAGCCTAATTTTGTTTTGCTCAAAGCATCTTTTGATTGGCCATGAAGGGATAAGAGTTGGTATTTTTTGTAAAGTTTTTCGTTATCAATTCCTTCTATATCTTTCCAAGTTGCATATCCACCTTCTGCTGTGGTGAAATTTTTTACTGCATGGAAGGAAAAATTTGAAAAGTCTGCAACTGATCCTACTTTTTTACCTTTGTACTCTGCTCCCAAAGCGTGAGCAGCATCTGCCATTACTATAATTCTATCGAAAGCTTTTTGTATCTCGTTGTTTGCTTTAAATAGATTTTTCTTTTCTTCTACAATTTCAAATATTTTGTCATAATCGCAAGGTACTCCTCCCAAGTCTATTGGGATGATTACTTTTGTATTTTCGTTAATTGCTTCTTTTAATTTTTCGTAGTCCATTTCCAAATTTTCTTTTTGGGTATCTACTAAAACTAATTTTGCACCAACATGGTCTACTACTGAGGCTGTTGCTGTATAAGTATAGGCACTTGTTATTACTTCATCGCCCTTTCCAATTCCCAAAACCCTAAGGGTCATTTCTGCCGCTGCTGTTTGGGAATTTAGGCAAACTCCCTTGTTTGTTCCAGTAAATTGTAATAATTCTTCCTCTAATTTTTTTGTTTTTGGTCCTGTTGTTATCCAACCTGATTTTAAGGCGTCTATTACTTCATTTATTTCTTCATCGCTGATATCTGGTGGAGAAAATGGTATGTTCATTTTTTTTGTCATTATTTATTCCCCTTTCCTATAAATGTACTTATCAAAGTATTGATAGTTTCTATTATGTCTAATTCGTCTATATTTTCTTGGTTTATTACCTTATCAAGTTTTTGGAAAAATTCTTTTCTTGAAAATTCTAATGGCCTTCCTACAGATATTCCTTTTATTTGTGTATCTGATAGAAGTTCTTCATCCATTAGTCTTTCTTCATATAATTTTTCTCCAGGTCTTAGTCCTGTGTATATTATTGGCATATCTATGTCTGGTTTATATCCTGATAATTTTATTAATTGCCTTGCCAAATAATCAATTTTTACTGGTTCTCCCATATCAAGAACAAATATTTCTCCCCCACTTGCCATGGATCCTGCTTGCAAAACTAATTTTACAGCTTCTTTTATAGTCATGAAGTAACGAATTATTTCTGGGTGGGTTACTGTTACAGGTCCACCTGATGCAATTTGTTCTTTAAATAGTGGAATTACAGAACCGTTTGATCCTAATACATTACCAAATCTTACTGCAACAAATTCTGTTTGTGGATCTTTTCCTTGTAATAATTCTTGTGGATCTATTTCTATATTTCTATCTCCATCTTGTATATCAATTTTTGCAAGTTTTTCAAATTCTTTTTTATCCTTAATATCATTTATTCCTTGAATTATTTTCTCGCAAACTCTTTTTGTAGCTCCCATTATCGAAGTAGGGTTCACTGCCTTATCTGTTGATATTAATACAAATCTTTTTGCATTATATATCAAAGATAAAAGGGCAACTATATATGTTCCTCTTACATTATTTTTTATAGCCTCAACTGGACTTACTTCCATCAATGGAACGTGTTTGTGAGCTGCTGCATGAAATATTATATCTGGTTTGTAGGTTTCAAATACTTTTTTAACCCTAGCATAATCTCTTACAGATCCAATCAATGTAATAAATTTTAAATCTTTATTGTTTCTTTTTAGTTCTTGTTCTATTTCATAAGCATTATTTTCATAAATATCAAAAATTATTAAAAGTTTTGGGCCATATTGGGCTATCTGCCTACAAAGCTCTGAACCTATAGAACCACCACCACCTGTTACAAGGACTACCTTATCATTTAAATATTCAAAGGTTTCATTGGAGAAAATTTTTACAGGATCTCGTCCCAACAAGTCTTCTATTTGTACATCTTTCATTCCAGACATAGAAACACTGCCTGAAACTAATTGATAAATTCCAGGAAGAACTTTAACTTCACAATTTGTTTCATTACAAATTTGTAAAATCTCTCTTTTTTGATCTTCTTGTGCTGATGGAAGGGCAACCAATATTAAGTCTATATTTTCTTTGTCTACTAACTCTTTTATAGAATTACGGTCTCCATAGATAATTGTATCGTCTATATATTGACCTTTTTTACCAGGATTATCATCTATAAAGGCAACAACTTTTATTCCTATATTTTCTTGCCTATTTGATTTGTTTATATCTTCTTTTATAGTTTGACCAGCAGAACCTGCCCCAACTATTATTGCTCTTTTAAATTCTGGATTTTTTTCTATTGCATTATATTTGTTTTGAATTAACATTTTTTTTGCAAATCTTAAAGCGACCGTAAGCATATATTGGATTAAAAATCCAATTATAAAATATGATATAGGCATCCTTATAAAAAATAAAGAAATTCCTATAATATGAATAAATACTGATAGGATAATAGCTTGAGTGATTTTTATTAGCTCATTATAAGATGCATATTCTAAAATCATCCTGTATAGCTTAAAAAATATATAAATTGCAATTGTGATTATTGTGTTAAAAATCGCATAATTCCTAAATCCATTTAGAAATTCTAATGGAATTTGATTAAATTGCATATCAAACCTTAAAAATAAGGCGAAAAAGTATGCCAAATTAATTATAATTATATCAAAAACTAAAAGTATTAAAGTTTTTTTGTTAAATATTTTCTTTAAATTCATATTCCCTTCTTTATTTTTTATTTATTTAATCTAGTAAAATCTAATTTTTAAAAATAAACACTAAATAAAAGGGAAATTTCTTTCCCTTAAATTATTTATTTCTATTATTATTTAGTATATTCTTGTATACATCTTCAATAGATTCATCATCTGCTTGCATCATATATAATTGGCTTGATGGCATTAGGTAGGATGGTAGTCCTGGTGCTCCATATCCCTTTAGGGCTTGACTTTTTATATGCCATTTTTTATTTTCTTCTAATTGGCCGTTTACCATTTCTATCATCTTGTCATATGGCAAGTTTGTATTTACAGATTCTAAGGCTACATCTGCTATTGAGTTAAAATTCATCAAAGTTTCTGTTGATAATAATTTTTTAATTATTCCGGTCATTACCCTAACTTGATTTTTTCCCCTATCAAAATCGCCTTCTGCTAGGTTATATCTTTCTCTTGAATATGCTAGTGCCATTTCTCCGTTCATTTGTACATTTCCTTGAGGGAAATAATATCCACCAACAGAATTAAATGCAACTGGATTTTCTACTTCTACTCCACCTAACAAGTCTATTAATTTTGTGAGAGTTGTAAAATTAACCTTAGCGTAATAATCAATATCCACATCCAAGAAATTTTCTAAGGTTTTTATTGATGTGTCTACTCCAAAAAGTCCTGCGTGGGTTAGCTTATCGTTGGCGTTTTTGCCAAGGCCTGCTAGGTTTACGTAGGTATCTCTTGGAATTGTTGTTATTAATATTTTTCCTTTTTTGGGATTTACACTTACTATCAAGTTTACATCTGATCTTGATACGTTTGAAAGTGCCCCGTAGGTATCTATTCCTGAAATATATACGTTAAAGCTTTGGTCTTTTTCTACCTTGTTGTTTTCTTTTAGTTTTTCATTTCCTTTTACAGAATATGATTTTAATACCTTTGTTTTATCAGAAAATCCTTCGATAGATTCGTCAAGCATTTGTCTGAAACTTTCATTTAAGAGCATAACTTGGGCGTTTTGGTTTATTAGGGCCTCTCCTGCTTTTAAATAATCTCCAAAATCTTTAGCGTTTATTTCTTCATTTTCTTTTTTATATTTTTCTAAAGTTTGGTCAATGTTTTTTTCATCCATTTTTCTTGCAATGGCAACTTGGGTTTCTTTTATGTCATTTATTGAATTGATATTTGAATCTTTCAATGCTACAAAGGACATTTGTGTTTTGTTTAAATCATTTTTTTTGGTTGATTTTTTCTACAGTTGTTATGGATTTGTTTGCGTAGGACATAAACAATCCTTCACATATGCTTATTAATACCAATCCTACTATAAATATTGCCTTTACAGCCTTGTTTGCATTCTTTTTCTTAAATATTAAGAAGGTAAATCCTATTATCGCTAAAAGGATTAGTCCCAAAATGATAAATCTCATTTTTTTTTGGCAAAATATTATATTTATTTAAAAAATAAAAGAAAAGGATGTATATTATAGAAGATAAAAATATTGAAATTTTAGATATTAGATTTTTTGTCATGATTTTAAAAAATTCTCCTTTTATACACAATTTATACTTAATTCTTAGATAAGGATATACTAATCTGTAACTTTTGTCAATAAATTGTAAGGATTAGTCATTGAAATTTAAAAGTTTACTAATACTTTTTGAAAAATCAATTTATTTCTAACCAAAAAAACTTTTTCCTAATATTTAACTTTTATTTATGAAAAAAACTGATAAAGTATAGTTGATAATTAAAAGAGGTGATTTTATGAATTTAGATAAGAAAATTTTTTACCAATTGGAAAAAATTTATGATAAAGACCAAAAAAATAAGGTGATTGAAAATGCCATTTCTAATATGGGAATAAGGGAGGCCTCCCTTGATAGAAATATTATTAATAGGCACGATTTTATTTTTTCTAATGAAGTTGAAACTAAGGATGTTACCAACCAAAAAAAGACTGGTAGGTGTTGGATGTTTGCAGGGCTAAATATGGTTAGGATGCATATTGCCAAAAAACTTAATATGGAAAAATTTGAGCTATCTGAGTCTTTTTTGTATTTTTATGACAATATGGAAAAGGCAAATTTGTTTTTGCAAAGGGTTATTGATACAAAAAATTTGGATATTAAAGACAGAAAAGTTGAGGATGTTTTTTATTCTACTCCTGAAGACGGGGGATATTTTGAATTTTTCTATTATTTGATAAAAAAATATGGGATTGTCCCAAAAAATGCCATGGGTGAACTTTACCATACCGATCAATCTCAATTTATGTTTTATGTTTTGGAAAATGCCCTCAAAAAAATCGCCATGGAAATTAGGGCGACTGATGATGAGAAGGAAATAGAAAATTTGAGAAAAGAGGGCCTTTCTTATGCCTATAATATTTTTGCAAAATCTATAGGAAAACCTGTAGATAATTTTGATTTTAAATATTACGACAAGGATGACAAGTATCACATTGAAGAAAATATGACACCAAAGTCATTTTTTGATAAGTATGTGGGTGATTTTTTTGATGGAAAAGTTAAGTTATTAAATGATCCAAGACACCCTTACAATAGGATTTTGGTTGATAAGATGGCAAAAAAATGCTGTAGACCTTGATGACCTTGTTGGAATTAATGTGGATATGGATACCATGAGTAGATTCGCCCAAAAATCTATAAAAAATAATGAGACTATGTGGTTTGCCTGTGATGTGGATATAAACGAAGACAGAGAAAGTGGAGTTTTGGATGAAAATTTATTTAATTTTGACCAAACTTTTGTAAATTTCCCAAAAATGACCAAGGAAGAAAGAATTAATTCAAGATATTCTACAGCATGTCACGCTATGAATTTGACTGGTTTTGATAAAAAAGGTAAAGAGGTTAAATTCTGGAAGATAGAAAACTCCTGGGGCGAAGATGACGGCAAGGATGGATATTTTTCTATGACTGATGAGTGGTTTAGGGAAAATACCTTTGAGTTGATAATAGACAAGAAATTTTTGACAAAAAAAGTAATGGAAGCCTTTGATAAGGAAAAAATTTATTACGACGAATTTGACCCTATGTATAAGATGCTTAGAAATGTTAGGTAGGTTTGCCTAAAGGTTGAGTTTTATTTTATATTAATTTAATTCATGAGATCTCTCCACTCACTTTGTTCGGTCGAGATGGTACTTGATTGTATTAACTTTATTGCTAAAGGATTTTTGATTTTAATTTTATTTGATTTTTTCTAATTATTTTAATAAGGCAAACTTTAGCCATTAAGTAATTATCCCAATTACCCATCTCGACTAGATAAATAACCGTTGAGTTCGGTTGTTTATCCCGATTTATCGTGCGTAACGTAGTGGAGTGCACGGTGAGATCTCTTTTTTTGTCTTTGCTAAAGGTTGAGTTTTATTTTTGGATTAATTTAATACAGAGATCTCTCGACTAGGCTCGAGATGGTACTTGATTGTATTAACTTTATTGCTAAAGGCTTTTTGATTTCTATATACTCAACTAATTTTTAAAATTCTTTTATTAAAATATAAGATTAATTATATATATATCTATAAAAATTAACCCATCTTGATTTTTATTTTTAAGATGGGCTTTTCTTATCTTATTTTGTTTTTTAATATATTCTAGGGCTTTTTATTTTGTTCTATTGTGTAGTTTATTATATCATCATCCAAGGCATCGGACATGAACATTGCTTCGAATTGGGCTGGTGGTAGGAGGATTTTTTTCTCTTTCATGTAATTGAAATATTTTGAATAAGCTTCAAGGTCTGCTTTTTGGACGTCATCGTATGATCTTATTTGGTCAAATTCTCCAAAAAATATTGACATCATTGATTTATACCTTGTTACAAATCCATCCACTCCTGTTTGTTTTAGGTTATCTTTGAAGCCTTCTTCTAGCATTTTTGCATATTTTTCAAGCCTTTGATAGATATCTGGATTTTCTTTTAATATTGTCAAAACGTCTAGTCCCATTTTCATTATAAATGGGGATCCTGATAGGGTTCCTGCTTGATAAACTGGACCTATTGGTGATAAGACTTCCATTATTTCTCGTCTTCCACCAAAGCCTCCTACTGGCATTCCCCCTCCTACAATTTTTCCAAAGCAAAACATATCTGGCTTTACTCCAAATTCTGTAGAAATTGATCCAAATTTTAATCTGAAGGCTGTGATTACTTCGTCAAATATTAATACTATATTTTTTTCTTGGGTAATTTTTCTAAGCTCTTTTACAAATTCCAAATCTATTGGAACAACTCCCATGTTTCCTGCTATTGGTTCAAGAATTACTGCAGCTACTTGGCCTTCGTTTTCTGCTAGGGTTTTTTTGACTGATTCTATGTCGTTATATTTACAAACTAGGGTGTCTTTTATTACTTCTTTTGGAACTCCTGCAGATGTTGCTACGTTAAAGGTCAAGGCTCCTGATCCTGATTTTACCAAAAGTCCATCAGAGTGGCCGTGATAACATCCTTCAAATTTTATTATTTTATCTTTTTTGGTAAATCCTCTTGCACATCTTATGGCTGACATGGTGGCTTCTGTTCCAGAATTTACCATTCTTATCATGTCTGTATCGAAAGCCTCTGCCAAAAATTTTGCCATTTCGATTTCTACTTTTGTAGGAAGGCCAAAGGTAAGTCCTTCTTCCAAGTATCCCTTTGCTTTTTCAATTAATTCTTTTTTGCCATGGCCCAAAATCATTGGTCCCCATGAGGAAATAAAATCTATATAGGCATCATCGTTTTCATCAACTATGGTTGATCCTTTTCCATATTTTGCAAAAAGTGGGTTGCCACCAACTGCTCCAAAGGCCCTAACTGGTGAGTTTACTCCACCTGGTATATATTTTTTCGCTTGATCAAAAAGACTCATTATTTCTCTCCTCTCAATTTTTTTGCCATTTCTTTTGCGTGGTAAGTAATTATTAATTTTGCTCCGGCTCTTTTTATTGAAATTAAAATTTCATAAATTATTTCTTCATTTACAAGGCCCATTTTTATAGCATTTTTTACCATGGAATATTCCCCACTAACATTGTAGGCAACAATATTTGTGTTAAAATTATCTTTTGTCCTTTGGATTATATCCAAAAATGATAGGGCTGGTTTTACAATTATAAAGTCAGCATCTTCTTCAAGGTCAAGGTCAATTTCTCTCATAGCCTCGTTTGAATTATGGTAATCCATTTGGTAGGATTTTCTATCGCCAAATGATGGGGCAGAGTCGGCTGCGTCCCTAAATGGTCCGTAGAAATTTGATGCGTATTTTGCAGAATATGCCATTATTGGAATATTTTTAAAGTTATTTTCATCAAGAATTTTTCTAATTGCCTTTATCCTAAAATCCATCATGTCTGATGGGGCAATTATATCTGCACCTGCCTTGGCGTGGGATAGGGCAATTTTTGCAATATAGGAAACAGTTTCGTCATTTAAAACGTGTCCTTCGTGGTCTAAAATTCCACAATGGCCGTGGTCTGTGTATTCGCACATACAAACATCTGTTATTACCAACAAGTCTTTATTTATTTCTTTTATTTTTCTAACAGCTTTTTGGATAATTCCATCTTCTGCATAAGCTTCAGACCCGTGGTCATCTTTTTTGTTTGGAATTCCAAATAAAATTACTGCCTTTATTCCTAAATCTACAATCTCATTTATCTCATCTTCTAATTTATCCAAGGAAAAATGGTAGCAATCTGGCATTGAAGGAATTTCTTTTTTTATACCTTCCCCTTCTACTACAAAAAGTGGGTAAATAAAATCAGAAATTTCAAGGCTAGTTTCTTTGGTCATTTGTCTTAAAACTTTGTTTTCTCTAATTCTTCTCATTCTCATAATCTTCTACTATCCTTTCTATCAAAGAATCTACGCTTTGTTTTTTGGATTCTTTGTACACTTCTAGTCCATAATTTTTTATTGTTTGGCTGGTAATTTGACCTATTGAATATATTTTTGTATTTTTTAGTGGCTCTTTGCCATAAATTTCTACAAAATTATTTACGCAAGATGATGAAGTGAAAACCACCCCATCAAAATCAAGATCAATATCTTCTTTTTCTGCCCTTATATTGTCATAAATTTCAATTTCATCCAAGTCTCCCATCTTGCCAAGGCCTTCTATGATTTTTTTCCTTGATAGGTTTGAGTGAGGGAAAAATATTTTATCACCTTTTTTGACATATTTTGCCATTTGGTCAAGTAGATTTTCACCGACAAAATTTCTTGGGACAATATGGACTTTCAAATTATATTTTTCTATTTCTTTTTGGTTTTTCTCCTATTGCTGCAATTTTAACTTTTCCTATATCTCTTATATCATGATTTTCTATTAATTTATCGAAAAATATTTTTACAGCATTTTTGGATGTAAATACCAAATAATCATAGGAGAAATCTTTGAATTTTTCTTCTAATAGGTCAGTATTTTTTTCTAATATTTTTATTGTTGGAACAATTTTTACATCAAAGCCCAGGTCCTCTAATTTTTCCTTATCCTTTATTGTTGATTCATAATCACGTGTGAGAGCTATTTTTTTTCCAAAATTTTTATTTTCAAAATAGTTTAAATATTCCCTAAGTCCAACTGTATCAGATACCACAATTATGGCAGGTCTTTTTATTTTTTCTAGGTCAATTTCTTCCAACACTTTTTCTACAGTTGAGGTATAAACTTTTTGTTTGGGACTTGACCCATTTGAAATTATGGCAATTTTTTTATCTTTTTTTATTCCTCCAGCTATCAAATCTTTTATAATATTTGGAAGATTTTTAAGGCCCATATAAAAAACTAGGGTTCCCGGAAGTTTGGCATATTTTTTGAAATCTTCATTTTGATTTTCTGACCTATGGCCTGTGATAAAGGAAATTGATGTTGCCATATTTCTGTGGCTTGCTGGAATCCCAGCTGTATTTAAACAAACTATTCCAGATGTAAGGCCTGGCAAAGTTTCAAATTCCAAGCCATTTTCTTTTATAAAAAGAGCCTCCTCAGATCCTCTTCCAAAAACATAAGGATCTCCCCCCTTTAATCTAACAACTTTTTTTCCAGTTTTTGCCTTATCAACCATTAATTTATTTATATCATCTTGACTTAAAACATGGTCTCCCATAGATTTTCCCACATAATACAAGTCCTTGTTTCTGTATGGGTCAAGAATTTCTTGGTTTAAAAGCCTATCGTAAATTATTACATCAGCCTCATCGAGGGCTTTTTTTACTGCAAGAGTTATATTGTTTTTTGAACCAATTCCTGCTCCTGCAAGGATTATTTTTTTTGTAGGATTTTTTCTTTAAAGTTCTTGCCAATTTTTGGGCAAGATGAATTCTTTCAGAAATATTTCCTGAAACTCTTTCATAATTTATCCTATCATCCTTGTCAAAGGCCATAGACCCCGTTAGGGTAATTTTATCATGATCAATTTCTGTAAAAATTCCCATAGGAGTCGAACAATCTGCTCCCAATTCCTTTTGAAAGGCCCTTTCTGTTTCCATTCTAAAAAGAGTTTTCTCATCAGAATTTTTCTTAAAAATTTCAAATAATTTTTTATCTTCTTTTCTAATTTCTATGCCCAAAATCCCCTGGCAAGGTGACGGAGTAAAAATATGAGGATCAAGGTCAAAGTTGATTTCTCCATCAAGACCTGCCCTTATTAGGCCAGATTTTGCGAGGATAACCCCATCAAGATTTTCACTTTGGACTTTTTTTATCCTTGTTTCAACATTTCCCCTGATTGCCTTAAATTTTATATTTGAAAAATGATTTTTCCCCTGGCAAACTCTCCTATTTGATCCAGTTCCAACAAGGGCATTGTTCAAATCATCCATTTTTTTAAAAACATCTTTTCCAACAAAACAATCCCTAGGATCTTCCCCCTTTAAAGGTGGGGTGAAAATCAATCTATCATCAATTTGTGAAGGCATATCTTTTAAAGAATGAACTGCAATATCAATTGTTTTATCCAAAAGTTTTTCTTCAATTTCTCTTACAAAAACTCCCTTAGAGTTAAGTTGGTCAATTTTTCTATCCCTGATCCTGTCACCCTTGGTAGAAATTTCTACTATTTGGGCTTCAAGACCTTCTTTTTCTAAAATATCCTTTACCATATTTGCCTGAATCAAGGCAAGTTTGCTAGCTCTGCTTCCTATTTTTATCATCAAATCTTCTCCAAATATTTTTTCAAAAATTGTTTATCTTCCTTATAAAGGTCTAACAAAAGAGCCTTATTATAAATTCCGTTTTTTCTTAATTTATCACGAATTTCCACCATCAATTTTATCTTATCCATATCAAGGCTTTCTAAATATTTTTCCAAATCATCTCCTATAAGAGAAGAAAAAATTGGAACTTGGCCATTACTTGATATGGAAATGTCTACAAACTCATTGGAAATGTTTTTTCTCAAATAAAAGTCACTTCCCAAAGAATCGGACAAGTCCAAGGTCCTAAGGCCCAAATTTTTGGCTTTTTTTCTCAAAATTTTATTTAAATTCCTATTTCCTGTTGCCAAAAACAAAAAGTCACAGGGTGGAAAAACAAAATTTTCATCAATATCTTTTTCAATAATCTTTATTCTTTGGGGATTTTCCTTACAAAGCTCCATCACTTCCTTATCTATTTCCTTGGCATAAATAAGGAAGGAAAAATCTCCCTTTAGGAGAGATTTAATTTTTCTTTTTGCTATCTTTCCTCCCCCTAGAAAGAGGCAAATCTTATCTTTTGAATCTATAGAAATTGGAAAATATCTCATTTTTTATACACCTTTGTCAAAATTTTTAAAGTTTTATCAAAATCTTCCCCGTGATTTTCCTTAAAAGTTAAAACAGGGTCACGAGCGATTTTTTTTAGGGCATTTCTTACTGCCTTGTCGACCTTCTTTTTTTGAGAACCTGTCATATCAGTCTTTCTAAAAATATAATCCATGGTCTTATCAGCCAAATCATCACACCTGTCATTTAAATCTTTTAAAATATAGTCAATTTTAACTTCCTTCATCCACTTATAAAATTCCTTGGATTTTTTATCAATATCTCCCCTATAGGACTGTAAAATTTGTCTTCTTTTATCAAGATTTTTCCTTGAAATATCCTTTATAGAATCGATATCCAAAAGGTTGACATTAGAAATTTTGGAAATTTCAGGATCGCAGTCTCTTGGAAGGGCAAGGTCGAAAATATTTATCTCCTTATTTATATTTATAAAATGTTCTTTTTTCAAAACAAGGTGGGGTGAGGCTGTTGCTGAGAAAACAAAATCCATATCTCCAAGGTTTTCTTGGATTTTTTCATAGGAAATGATATTTATATTTTCGTATTCCTTTTGTATTTTTATGGACTTATCCATATTCCAATTTGAAATATAAATATCAGCTCCCGTTTCCATCAAATTTTCTATACAAAGCTTCCCAATATTTCCAATACCAACCACAAGGGCTTTTTTATTTGATAAATCATCAAGCTCTTGGGCTTTTTTTACGGCTATATAAGGAAGTGAAAGTGGTATGTGGGAAATATTTGAATCTGATTTGATATTTTTTGAAAGATTGATAGCTCTTTTTAGGGCCTCTGATAAGATTTTTTTACAAAAACCAAGGCTAAGACTTGTTTCATAAGCATCGCTTACCTGACCTAGAATTTGATCTTCCCCCACAATCAAAGAATCGAGACCACAAGTTAAAGAAAAAAGATGGTTAATGGCATCCAAATCTTTTTTTATAAAAATAAAAGAAGAAAGACCATCAAGAGAAAAATAATTTTCAAAAAATTTCACAAAAAAATCATCCGAAAATTTGTCCTCACTAGTCAAGGCAAAAATTTCTGACCTATTACAAGTTGAAAGAATTACAACTTCATCAAAACCTTCATTTTCCAAAATCTCACTTGCATCAATAATATCAGAATCCTTAAAATGCACTTTTTCACGAATATCAATTCCTGCTTTATGGTGATTTAGACCAAACGAATAAAAAAACAAAATCTTCCCCCTTACTAATTACTACTAACATTATACTATTTAAAAAATAAAATAAAAAACCCAGCAAAAGCTGGGTAAAATAAAGAAGAACCTGAAAAAGGTATATGATAATAAGTCCGGGATTAAACAAAAGTTCAACTTTATTAGATTTACAAAAGTAATATTACTTCTTGTCAAAAATTATACTCTAAGGGGCTAAAAATGCAATGGAGGTTGATTTAATTACTAAATAAAAATAAGCCATCTCGGCTAAACGAAAATAAATGGAATGTGTGAAAAATCTTCATTGTTTTTTTGCTAAAGGCTAAGTTGTATTTTTTGATTTATTTTATACAGAGATCTCTCGACAAGCTCGAGATGGGTGTATCTTTGTCTTATTTTTAATACTAAAGAATTATTTTTATTTTGATTTTAAAACTTCTTTAAAAATATTTCCTAAATCTTTTAAAAATTTAACTTTAGCTTTTACATACATAAGGCAATTACCCATCTCGACTAAGCGAAGCGCATGGAGAGATCTCTTTCATTTTTCTTTGCTAAAAGCTAAATTTATTTTTGGATTAATTTAATACAGAGATCTCTCGACAGGCTCGAGATGGGGTTTGATTATATTTACTTTAGTTACTAAAGTTTAGGTTCTATTTTGTATTAATTTTATTCATGGGATTGCTCCACTTACTTTACTCGATATATACGGATTTACTTTTGATTTTTTTATATTTAATAATTTAAACTTTAGCCAATAAATAAGTACAATAATAACCCATCTCGACTAGATAAATAACCGTTGAGTTCGGTTGTTTATCCCGATTTATCGTGCAGAGCGCATGTAGAGAGATCTCTTTTTTTATTTGCTAAAGGCTAAATTTTATTTTTGGATTAATTTAATACAGAGATCTCTCCACTCACTTTGTTCGGTCGAGATGGGTGAGGGTTTTATTTGATTTATTACTAAAGTATAATTTTTTTAATATTTAATTTTAATATAAGATATCTTCACTCACTTTGTTCACACAAGATGGGTTGCTTATTGTTTTTTGATAATAATTTTTTACAATGATTTTGCCAATAAATATCCACCTATTAGGGCTGAATCATTTTTTAGCTTTGGCTTTACTATATATTCACTGCTTTCTTTCACCGGTATATAGTCGCCTTTTATTTTATCGAATTCTTCTCTTATCATTTCGATAAAGCCTTTTTTGTTTATTAATCCTCCACCAATTATTACTATTTCTGGTCTTAGGACCAAGGTGTAGGTGTAGATAGCTTGGGCTATATAATTTGCTGCTATTTTGAAGGCTTTTTTCATTTATGTCTGCGTCTTTTGGATTTTGTCCTAGTCTTTTGTTTACGCTTGGTCCACAAGCAAGGCCTTCTAGGCAATCTTCGTGATAGGTACAAGTCGATTTGAAGTCATCGTCTTTCATTCTTTTTATATTTATGTGGCCCATTTCTGGATGGGAAAATCCGTTTAATAGTTTTCCATTTTGGATATAGGCCCCACCAATTCCTGTTCCTATTGTTAAATACAAACTAGAATTTAATTTCTCGCCTGCTCCCTTGTTAGCTTCTCCTATTAATGAGAGTCCAACGTCTGTTACGATTTTTATTTTTTGGCAAACTTGTTTTTTTAAGTTTCCCAATAAATCATAGTTTACCCAAAGTTTTTTTGGAGTATTTTGGATATAGCCGTATGTTTTTGATTCTTCATTTAAGTCTATCGGGCCAAAGGCTCCAACTCCTAGGGATTCTACTGGATTTTTTTTATAAAATTCTCCAATTTTTTCTAGATTGTCTTCTGGATTTTTGGTATCAATCCAACAGTCAGCTATTACTTTTCCATTTTCATCAAAGCTTGCACATTTTATTTTTGTCCCACCAAATTCTATTGATCCATACATTTTATTCTCCAATTTTTTCTAATTTTTTTATTGTATCGATAGATTCATTCAAACTTTCTGTCACTATATCTACATTTGTTTTTTCTTCTTCGTTTATAGATCCGTCTGGGGCATAGCCCAAGGTGTTTGTGTAGGTAAAAACAAGGCCTGAGTTCGGAAGGACATCATTTATTACTCCAAGGGTAATCCCATCTCCTCCTGTTTTGTGGCCTACAAGCTTTGCAATTTTTGTATTTTTACAAAAGTTTGCAAGGCCTTCTGCTGCCGAATATACTCCCTCATCTACCAAGAGATATAAATTTCCCTTAAATTTATTTTCTTTTAGAGGAGAAATTTCTATGTCATCCTTGCTATAATAAGAAAAATTTTCTAAATCTTCCTTGTGGTTTAAGTCCATATTTGCCAAGTTAACATTTTCTATATTTTCATAGGAAATATCTTCGCTTTGTAAGAGCATTTTTGTACGCATTCCATCCCTAAAAAACATATGGTTTTCTACAGAAACTTTTTTTTCTATAAGTCTTGGCAATAAATAATTTTGCCAATATTCAATATTTCCACCAGAATTTTGCCTTATGTCTATAATTAAAGCTTTTAAATTAGGATTATTTTCCAAAAATTCATCAAGCTTTTCCATATCATCAGATAATTCATATTCTGCAAGCATTTCATTGACCCTAACTAGGCCAAGTCCCGGTTTTATAATTTTTGTTTGTAAATTTTCCCCATTATCTTCTGTCAGTGTTTCAAGAGAAGTTTTTTTTGTGGCCTGATTTTTTTTTGGATTTTTCCTTTCCAATTTGGCTTGATTGAACGCCCTTTATATTGTACCTATCCCTTACACTTTCCTTGTTCATGGTCAAAAACTCATAGTACATGGACGGGTCTTTCCAAAAATGCGAATAATATTCTAAGGTTTCTTTTACATATTCTTCGTCTGCTATGGTTGCATGGTCATTGTGGAGGTCTCCCATTATATTTTGCATAATTTTTTGAAATTCTTGGTCGCTTTTGCAGAATTTTACCTCGTTTAGGTATCTAGAATAATTTCCTAAAAAATCGATACCATATTGCCTTTTTAGTATGCCAAAAAACGGATAATTATCCCTTATTTGGTTGAAAAGATAATTGAAATCTTCTACTCTTTCTTCTTGGCTTAATTCTTTTTGATCTTTTTTATCCTTAAAAACCAACTGGCAAGGCCCATCCAAGCTTTTATACCAAGTCAAATAATCATCTGTTGACTTAAATTCATCGATTTGATCTGGATTAAATTTTATTATCTTTTTTTCTTTAGGCTTTTTTTCTGATAGGATTATATCTTTTCTTTGGTTAAGATAGTCTATCCTTCTTTGGGCACAAGATGAAAATAGGATAAGAAAGACCAAGACCAAAAGGCTTAATTTATTTTTTTTCTTCATCGAGTCCTCCACTAATTACCCAATCTCTTTTTCTAATTTCATATAAAAAGGGAAGGATTCCCACAGGATTTATTAAAGAAAAAAGTGCAATCATCAATAGGCAAAATGAAAGGCCTCTTTTTTCGTTTCTCATAATAGATCCCATGCTTTTGTTATTTATTTTTATTAGGAAAAGTCCTCTCAAAAACAAAAAGAACCCTCCTATAAGCTCCAAACTTTCTATAAAATATATGCCAAAAGCAAATACAATTATTGCAGACAAAAAGTAAAGAAAGTAGGATATTTTATTTTTTTTGTTGTAATTTTTAATTTTTATATTTTCTCTACTCATAAGTCTATTATATCAAATTATATTAATTTAAAGTCCTAAATTTGGATAAACTTTCAAATAATTATCTGATCTTTTTCCATTCTTATAATTTAAATATCCTGCCATGGCAATCATAGCTGCATTGTCTGTGCACAAAATTATATCTGGATTATAAAATTTGACCCCTCTTTTGTCACATTCTTCTTTTAATCTTTCTTTTAATCTAGAATTTGCTGCAACTCCTCCGGAAACTGCCAAAGTTTTTAGGCCGGATTCATCGATTAATCTCATAGATTTTTCTACCAAGACATCTACAACAGCTTCTTGGAAGCTTGCTGCCAAATCTGCCTTGTTTATCTCTATATTTTTTTGATTTTGCTTATTAATATAATTTAAAACCGAGGTTTTTAGGCCAGAAAATGAAAAATCATAAGAATCTTTTTCAAGCATAATTCTTGGAAAATCTATAGCATCTTTATTTCCTTCTTTTGCAAGTTTATCAATTTTTGGTCCACCAGGATAGCCAAGCCCTATGCTTCTTGCGATTTTATCGTAAGATTCTCCAGCAGCATCATCTCTTGTTGTTCCAATTATCTCATAATCTGTGTAGCCATTTACCTTTACCAGATAAGTATGACCCCCACTTACCACTAAAGAAATAAAAGGTGGTTCTAGGTCTTTATTTGATAAATAATTTGCACAAATATGACCTTGCATGTGGTTTGTTCCAATCATTGGAATATCTGCTGCCAAGGAAAGGGCCTTTGCTGCAGAAATTCCTACCAAAAGTGAACCAATAAGTCCTGGTCCTTTTGTTACAGAAATCAAATCAATATCTTGGTATTTTAGATTACAATCATTCAAAGCTTTTTCTATTAGAGGATTTATTGCTTCAAGGTGTTTTCTTGAGGCAATTTCTGGTACAACTCCTCCAAACATTTTATGTATATCAATTTGTGATGATATCAAATTTACTAAAACTTCCCTATCATTTTTCAAAATAGAAACTGAGGAATCATCGCAAGATGTCTCAATTCCCATAGTATAAAAATCTTTCATATCAATTCCTTTAACATTATAAAAGCATCTTCATTTGTTAGGCTATAATAATTTTTCTAAGTCTTATTTTTCAAAGCCAAATTTTTCATACAAATTAATAGCCGGCATATTTTTGGTAGAAACTTCTAGCCAAATTTTTGAAACTTTCATCTCTTTGGAAAAATTTATCAAATGCTCTAGCATATTAGAGGCGATTTTTTGGCCCCTATATAATTCATCGACTGCAATTGTATAGATTTCTACCTCATCCAAAATTTTTGAAATTATGTAAAAGCCTACAGTTTCTCCGTTTTTTTCATAAACAAAATGTCTCTTGTGCTTATTTTTTTCAATATCACTTACAAGGTCTTTTTTTGGCATGGGCCTAAAAAATGAGCTAGTTTCAATCCTATAAACCTTGTCTGTATCAGCTACAGTCATTGTTCTAATCATTTTTCTTTTCTCTGTCCCTTTCCGCTTGTGATTTTCTCAAATAATTTGGAACAAGCTTGTAAAGATCAAAATCTTCATCCTTTTTTTCAAGTGCAAGTTTGCATAAATTTTTACCAATACATGACCTGTAAGAAAAATCTAGAATTCTTGCCCTATCAAATTTATCCTCATATTTTTCACTAACTTCTGAAACTAAGTCAAAATCTATATTTTTTTCATTGCAAAGTTTTGAAAATTCATCAATATTATATAAATCTTCCTTTACAATTTCATTCATATTTTCATCATACATTGCCCCATAAACTCTTCTTCCCCTAGCATCAAGCATAGCGGCTTTGCCTGTATTTGATGAAGAATTTAAGGCAAGAGCCTTTAAAGTTGAAACTGGAATAAGTTTTTTATTATCAACTTGAGCAAAGGTCTTTGCAATTGTCATTCCAATCCTAAGACCTGTAAAAGATCCTGGTCCTTGGCTAATTACAAAAATATCAATATCAGAAAGCTTTAATCCCAAAAGTTTTAACAAAGATTCAACCATTGGAACAAGCGATTCAGAATGAGTTTTTTCTTGATTTACATTAAAATCTCCAATGATTTTTTCATCTTCGCAAATACTTACAGTAGAAATCATGGTAGATGTATCAATAGCTAAAACTCTCATTAAAATCTCCTAACTAAAATTTAACACTAATATCCCTAGTGTTCTCGTCTATCTTTTCTATATTTACTTCAATCATATCATCTGGAAGATAATCCTCGGACTTATCAGCCCATTCCAAAAATGTTATGGCATTTTCCGGATAAAAATATGTTTCAAAATCTATATCCAAAATCTCATCAGGATCTTCGAACCTGTAGAGGTCTAGATGATAAATTGGAAAATCTTCCCCTTGCTTTTTACCATCATACATATTTACGATAGCAAAAGTAGGCGATGAAGTATTAGAAATTCCAAAATATTTACAAATATATGAAACAAAAGTAGTCTTTCCACTACCCATATCACCAATAAGATTTATAACCTGGCCTTTTTTCAATTTTTTAGAAAAATCAAAAGCGAAATCTTCCATTTCTTTTAAAGAATTAATTCTCATAAAAACTCCTTATCACATATTATACTACAAAAGTTTAATTTTAAGGCATTTTGTAAAATATATTATAAGCTAAAATTAAAAAAATCCAATTAAATTTGTTAAATAAAATTACCTGTATTGATTGGAGATAAGAAAGTGGTTGATATGGAGAAATCTCTTTTATTGTTTTGGCTAAAGTTTAAATTTTATTTTGAGATAAAATTAATACAGAGATCTCTCGACTTCGCTCGAGATGGGATTACTTTAGCTTTTTTTATTACTAAAGAATTTACTAAATAATATTTTGATTTTTATTATATAATCTAATTTTTTATTTTTCTAATATTAAATAATACAAACCTTAGCAATTAAATAAATATCCCCATTACCCATCTCGACTAGATTATTGTGCCTTGATTTGGCACAATAATCCCTAAAACTAAGTGAGAAGGCACGGGAAAGTTTGCGTAGCAAACGTGTTTTAGTATTAACGAAGTGGAGTGCATGGAGAGATCTCTTATTATATTTTGCTTATAATTTACTTTTACCTTGTAATTTCTAAGTTTTATTTTAATATATACTTTTTTTATAGATTTACTTAATGCATGAGATCTCTCGACTAGGCTCGAGATGGGTTTATGTTTTTCTTATTTTACTACTAAAGAATTTTCTTTATCTTAATCCCTATTCTTAAAATCTATTTCTTTGATTTTACTTATCCTATATCAATTTATTCTAAATATATTTAATAAATCTACTAAAAAATTCTACTTTAGCTATTACACATATAAGAAAATTACCCATCTCGACTAAACGCAACGCAGTGGAGTGCATGGAGAGATCTCCTTACTATATTCTGCTTATAATTTGTCTTTATTTTAAATTACATCAAAAAAACAGACCCTAAAGTCTGTTTTAATTTAAAATTTTATCTTCTATCGTGTAGGATTGAAGATACATGTTTGTATAATAATTTTGTTACCAAAATTTCAATAAATCCCTTTATTAAATTAAATGGAACTATTGCAAATAACATCATGGTAAAGTATGAATTTACCAATGCATTTGTTTTATGTGCCATTGCTACAAAGGCACTCATATCTACTCCCATTGCCTTTCCATATAAGGGAAAAATTACAAAGGCATTTGAAAATGTTGCAGCAAGTGTCATAACAAGTACACCACAAACCATGGCTATGGTTGCATTTTTCTTTGTTTTATTTTTTTATAAATGCTTGCTGAAATAAATACGAATAATCCCCCAACTATAAAGTTAGAAATTTCTCCAACTCCTCCTGTTGAAGTTTTTGTTAAGTTTAATACATTTTTAATTAATTGGATCAAAACTCCATAAACAGGTCCCATTGAAAATCCACCGATAAGGGCTGGTACATCAGCAAGGTCAACTTTCATAAAAGGTGGGGCAACTGGTATTGGAAATTGTACAAACATTAATATAAAACTCATTGCTGAAAGTATTCCAACTTTTACTAAATTTCTTAATTTTTTTTGATCATGACTCATAATATCCTCCTAAATTTCGGCATAAAAAAAATGCCCTTTCAGGGCTTAAATAATTTCTCATAAAAAGAATATCTTCTCTCATCCAGACTATAACTGTCGGTATGGGAATTACACCCATTCAGTAAAAACTCGCGGACTTTACCGCCGGTTAGGAATCTAACCTCACCCTGAAGATATTTATATAATAGCATAAAAATATTTTTTCAACAAGAAAAGCCAGCCTAGGCTGACTTTATTTTCCAACATCACAAGATTCCATAACCCAAGAATAGCCTTGGCCCCTTATGGTTTTTATTGGTTCTAATTTTACTTTTTTAAATTCTTTTCGGATTTTTCTAACATGTTCTCTAACTGATCTATCTGTTGTTTCAATTCCCATTTTTGCCATTTCTTTTACAATAATTTCTTTTGAAACAGGCCTGTTCATTTTTTTTGATAAGGATAGTGCAAAGACTTATCTCTGATTTTGTAAGGTTTAATATGTCATTTCCTATCCTAAAAATACCATTGTCTACTTCGATTGAGCAAAATCCAAAGGAAATAATTTTGGAATTGTTAATCTCTTCGACTTTTTTTAGGGTAAATTTAACAAATTCATCCCTTGAATAAGAATGAATTACAAAATCTTTATCGTCAATTTTTGCCTCGTAAGGACTTTTTTTGTACCTATCTGTAAGATAGATTACTGGAATATTTGTTGTTTGTTTTATGTATTGGATAAGTTCAATGCACCTTGTATGGGTCATATCCACCAAAATCAAATCAAATTCCGATAGGTCATCTTCTAGGATTATATCCTCAAAATTTTCATATTTTTTTACAACAACTTCGTTTTCATCAAATTTAGAGTTGAGCAAGTTAGAGATTCCATTTTTATATTCCATAGATGCTATTTTCATAACTTCTCCTTACTTTTAAATATTATCACTTTAAGTTGTGATAAACTCACTCATTTCTATTATATAGAAAAACCTATTCAATAGCAAGAAATTTTATTCAAAAATCTTATTGATTTATCAATACTAAAAATAACTTTTTATTTTTAGATTTTATAAAATTATTTTACAATAAGACTTGTATTTTTAATTTTTCCATTTACTTTATTAAAATATTTTCCTACAAAAATACCAGAAATTTTTATCAGATTATGATATAATAATATGTGTAAATTATGTGAATAATTTTTAAAAAATATTTTTTAAAAGGAGAAAATTATGACTAAGAAACAGGGAAAGCTTGCTCTTTATATTGGTCAAATTGCTATTCAAGGTATTTTGGTTATTTTAATTGCTTTGTTTTTAGCTAAAGTTAAATCTATATCAGATTTATACCAATCTTTACAACTTGCAGGCGATAATATTGAAGGATTTGTAGAAAGTTTGGGTTTTGGTATTTTAAAATATATCAATAATTTTAAAGATATGATCTCCTACATGGGTTTTATTAAATTTTTATTTTTTATAAATCTCATTTTGCTACTTGTGGCTATTTTTATTTTTAAGGCTAATCTTTATGAATATGTTTTTTCTGCTGTATCTTGTGGACTTATGCTTATTTCATATATTTTGATCCATCCTTTAGTTAGCTTTTTAAATTTAGCTAAATCAACTCTTAAGGGAATCAATTTTATGAATCCTAATTTTGATGCCTTGAGTGGAATTGAAGAAAAGTTTGAAAATCTTGGCTTGCAGTTACAAAATTTAATTTTAACTTTTAGTCCTGGAAGGGCAAAATTTGCTGGATTTCTTCTTGTTTTAGCTATAATTTCTTTCATAGCTTCTATTTATTTTTTGGTAATGGCTCTTACTAAGAAAAAATATGAAAATGTCGATGATGTGGATTTAGAAGCTGTTAAAGAATCTTTTAAAGGTTCTTATAAAGAAGCAAAGAGAACTTTGGCAAATGCAAGTGAAGGTTTGAGTAAGAAATTAAGAGAAGAAGATTCTGATAATGAAGTTAAGGATAAGAAGGAAGATTTTTCTGAAAATAAGGTAAATCCTGACCAAGATTTTGATAAAACTCGTGTTTTAAATAGGGATGATATTTTAAATGAATCTTTTGATAAAAAAGAGAAAAAACCTTCTAATAGTGGAGAAATTAGGCACGGGGCCTATGATTTTTCTTCTGGTTTTAAGAAAAATTATTCTGATGACCTTGATGGGGATAAAAATATTCAAGATGAAAAAAAAGATTTTGATCATGAAAAAATAAATTTTGACTCTCAAAATGAAGATTTATCCCATGATGATAATGAAAATGTAGATGATAATTTTAAGAAAACCGAAAAAATAAACAAGTCTGATGACTTTAAAAAGTCTACTAATCCAAATGGGGAATCTAGCATAAATCTTTCTAAAGATCAAAAGAAATACCTCTTTATTGGTCTTGGAGTTTTGGCAGCTATAATTTTATTTTTTGCTGCAAAATCAATATTTTTTGCTTTGAAACCTGATGCTGAATTTGATACTTCAGCTGTTGATATTAAATTTAATGTTGAAGGATATAGTGGCTATGCCAAGGCATCTGCCTCAACTACAGATGCTCCAGTTTTAAGTCAATTTAAGAATAAATATTTGCAAAAAGATATTGAAGAAGCTTACACACAAAAAATCACCTTGGATAAGGACAAAAATATAAAAAACGGTGATGTTGTTACTGCAACTGTTGAATACACTGCTCTTCCTCCATACAAAGTTTCCTTTAGCGATGACAAAATCGAAAAGAAATTTAAGGTTAAGGGCTTGGATAAATTTTTAAACTCTTACAAGGACCTTAGCCAAGATACAAAGGATAAATTTGAAGGAGATATACAAAAGAAAATTTCTGACCAATATATTTCTGATGGAAGTGGATTTTCAACTAAAACAAAAAATCTTGAAATGGAACTTGTGGGAGTTTTTGAAAACAAGGTTCCAAAAGAAGCCATTTCTAATGATGGAGTTGACAAAAATGGTAAAAGTCATAAATTCCAACTTGCCTATATTTATAAGGTAACTTATGACAAAGTATCCAAAAAATATGACGATGATGATAATGAAGTTGAAAAATTAGAGCCTAAAGAAACTGTTATAGTTTATCAAGTAGATGATATTAGTGAAAATAATGGAGCTGTAAATTACAATATCCATACCCCTTATTCAGACCTTGACGAGGCTGATGCTATAAACAAGATAAAATATGACGGATTTAATAAGGTAGATACAGAAAAAGAATAAAAGAGATCCCAAGTTTAAAACTTGGGATTTTTTTATAGGGCAAAATATAAAATTAAAGTTGATAAAAGATTCCAAAAAATATGGACAAGGCCTGATAATTTTAAATTATTAGTAAAAAATCTCACCAATACAAGGACAAAACCTATTGAAAAATAAACCAAAAAGCTATAAATATCAGTAGGCATGTGAGCAAGAGAAAACAAAATATTTGCCATAATAAGGGCAATTATATCCTTCACATCCTGGTCACGTCTTTTAAAAATTTTCCTAAAAACACCCGGCAAATATTCCCTAAAAGTGTACTCTTCAACTAAGGGTCCCAAAAAAACTATATAAGCTATAAGGGCAGGTGAAAAATTTAATCTCAGCATTGACTCTATAGTTTCTTGATTTTGAGGATTTGTTAAATTTGATCCAAAAATTAAATCAAGCAAAAATGAAAGTCCATAAATTGCAAGAATAGAGACTACAAGAATCATTAAATTTTGGAAAAACCCACCAGAAAATTTAAATCTCCTATAAAAAATTATAAAAACAAAAAAGCTACCAGAAGATAAGCCCCTGTCATTATATACAAAACAGACTTATCCACTCCCCTAATTAAAATACTATAACTTGCAGGAACCGGTCCCAAAAACATTAATAAAAGTAAAAATATAAATTTAAAAAATCCATATTTTCCTGTAAATCTTTTAGATAAATACTTCATAAAACTCCTTTCGAATTTAACATTTTTATATTTTTACCCAAAAGAAAGATTTTTTTTTAAATATATACATATTTCCAGCTTTACTTAATTCATGAGATCTCTCCATTCCCTACGGTCAGTCGAGATGGGTTATGAGTTTTGATTTTTAATTGCTAAAGTTTAATTTTTGTTTTTGGAAGTTATAAGTTCTTTTTTAATTTAAGATTGAATTTTATGTATTTATTATAAAATCATGGCTTTCTTAGTAATTATTTATATATTTTTTTAAATAATTCGAAGTATTTGAATATATCAAATAATTAAACCCATCTCGAGCCCAGTCGAGAGATCTCTTTATTAATTTTAGAAATCAATGTTTCTTTTCATTGAATTATCTACGATCCTATTTTTCTCTATTCTTAATTTTTTATGAGATCTCTCCACTCGTTTCATATGATAAATCGGGATAAACAACCGAATCAACGGTTGTTTATCCACTCGAGATGGGTTTATTTTTATCTTATTTAATTGCTAAAGTTTCAAATTTTACTTATTTTCAGACTTTTTTATATTTTTCCTTATATGATCAAATTCTTCTTCACTTACAAATTTTCTTAAGTTTTTTGAACTTATCATTCCACTTTGATTTGGAAAATGATAGAAAAACTCATTTCTAATTTTTGTAATATATTCTCTAATAATTATCTTTGTTATCTTTTTATTGTTTAATTTATATAAAGAATCTTCTAACATATCTTCCCATTTACTATAGCTTCTAAATATAAAAATAGGTTTATTGGTATTTTTATTATTTATATATTTTCCTATTCTATACCATATGATATAACAAGCAAATAAAGAAATTTCTGATTTTAAAATATCATTGCTTATTGTGCTAGCATTTTTAGATCTAAATGGACACAATTCCATATTTACAATTTTATCCGTATCTTTTAATTTATTTGCACATTTATTAATTAATTTATCAAAATAATTATCAATATAGTATGTCCCTAATTCAGGGTTTTTCAATTCTTTTGTTAAGGTAGATTCATCACTTATTATTAAATTTTTAAGTTTTTCTATATTAACTTTTCTTTTTTTATCATCATTTTTCCATTCTTTATAAGAATTGATAATTCTCCAAAATTCATCATCTATAGGGTCTTTTTTATCTTCTAATAGTGGTGGTTTTGTATAATAATCTTCTAAGCTGCATATTTTAGCACTTTCCTTTTTAGAAGATTCACTTTTATAAATCAAATTATTATCCAGTATTCCTATAACATTTGGATTAAATAAACATAAATATATAGAGCCATCTTTGTAATTTCCATGAACATGAGAAGGCAAACCATAATGAATATTAGCAACCTTATCCTTATCTTCTGCATTTTTATTTTTATCTATTCTATTTAGCTTGTCTACCCAAGAAAAATCAGAATTATTTTTTTCTAAACTTTCAAAAAATTCATCAAAAACTTCTTTTAATTTTATTTCTTTATAAGGATTTTTCTTATCAAGATTATCACTATCATGATTTTCATCTTCTTTTGCAAAATCTGTTAAAGATTTTTCTAACTTATCAAATATAGACATTTCTTTTTCCATAATATCCCTCCATTTTTTCTTACTCTATTCCTACCCCAAAAATCAAAGAAAAAAGGAAGGATTGGCTCCTTCCTTTTGGTTTTTTGATACTTTTTTGTTTTTACTATTTTCTATTCATAAAGACCAAGCTTCTCACAAAGCTCATCTATTTGGTCAATTATTTGTCCTATAAATTCAATGGTTTCTTCTAAGGCTTTTGTATTTGTCATATCCACTCCAGCTTTTTTGGCAAGGTCCATTGGGCTTAGGGTTGAGCCTAGGGTTAGGACTTCTCTCCAATTTTTGATATCTTTTTCATCTCCATTTATTATTTTTTCAGAAACTTTTGTGCCTATCGTAAGTCCTGCTGAATAGGTGTATGGGTAAAGTCCCATGTAATAATGTGGTTGGCGCATCCAAGTCAAGTCGGATCCTTCTACAAGTTTTACATCATCTCCCCAAAATTCTTTTAATTTTTTATTAAAAATTTCTTTGAAATCTCCTGCTGTTAGGCTTTCTCCCTTATCGATTCTCTCATAAACTTCTCTTTGGAAGGCTGCTTCTAGAAAATGGGTTACGAAATTGTGGTAGTAGGTTTTTGAAATCATTGTATCCAAAACCCACAACTTTTCCCTATCGTCTTTGGCGTTTTTTAGTAAATATCTTTCCATGGTTATTTCGTTTGCTGTTGATGGACTTTCTACAAAATACATTGAAACATCTGTGTTTAATGCATCTTGATTTTTATTTGTATTTTCAAAATGTCCAGCATGTCCCAATTCGTGAGCAAGGGTCATTACTTGGCTCATGTCCTTGTTATAAGTTGTCATTATATAGGAATGGCATCCGTAAGGTGTATCGCAAAATGCTCCCGTTCTTTTTCCTTCGTTTTGTGCATAATCAATCCACCTATCGCTGAAGGCTTTTTTGAGCATTTCTACATAATCATCTCCTAAAACTTTTAGGCCATCTACTATATAATCTCTAGCCTCTTCGATTTCAATTTCTTTTGAAAAACCAGAATCAATTGAAAGTTTCAAATCTGCATAGGTCATCTGGTCAAGTTTATAAACTTTTTTCAAAATATTTGCATATTTTCTCATGTGCTTTGGAAGTTTTTCCATGATTGTATTGATATGATTATCGTAAATTTCTCTTGGAATATCTTGGTAGGATAAAAGCATATCAATTACTGAGTCATATCCCCTTAAATTTGCGAGAATTTTTTCATTATTTATGTGGGTATTATAAATCGCCCCATTTCCTGATTCATAACGAGAAAGGGCCTCGTGATAATTTTTGAAAGCTTCCCTTCTAATTTTTGTATCTTCATCACTTTCGTAATATTCTTCAAAAGTATTGTGATTTAAAGGAATTTCCTTTCCATCAATTTTAATATCCTCAACTTTTATATCCCCATAACGCAAGGACGCATATTCACCGTAAGGTGCATCAAAAGTTGGGGCTAATTTTGAAATAACTTCCTCAGCAGCATCATCTAAAATATAATCTTTTTTGTCCAAGGCTCTTTTTAGAAAATAATCATAATCTTTGTGATTTTCTCTCACTTCATTTATGATTTTTTCATCAATTTTTGTCAAAAGTCCATCAAAAAAAGTTAAATTTGCATAAGCTTCGCTTGCCTTTGACCCAAAATTTGCATATCTTTTTTGTGGGTGTGGATCGTTGGCATCAACTTCTGTAGAAATTCCTGCAAAAGATCCAAGCCTATGCATGGCCCCATAAGTTTCAGATAAATCTTTTAAGGCCTTATATAATTTATCGGAAGAGTCTATTTCCTTGTAAGTTTTTTTGAAATTTTCACTTGCTTTCACTGTTTTATCAAGTTCTTCATAAAATTTCTCATCACTATCAAATAAATCTTCCAATCTCCATGTTTCTTTTATATCAACTTCATTTCTTTTTACCATATTTTCCCTCCATTTCTACATTTTATTATACCATCACAATATAGTATAATGAAAAAAATGGAGGGAAATATGACAGTAAACAAAAATAAATTAGAAAATTATGCCAAACTTGCAGTTGAATTTGGTGTAAATGTACAAAAAAATGAAGATGTATTGATAAATTCATCCTTGGAAGATCCAAGCCTTGCAAGACTTATTGCAAAATATGCCTATGAGAAGGGTGCAAGACTTGTAAGTATTAATTGGAAAGACGAAGAGCTAACAAAATTAAAATATACCTACGAGAACCAAGAAACTTTAAATGAAGTTCCAGATTATATTATTGAAAAAAATATCTACCAACTTGAAAAACACAGGTCAAACAGGATTTCTATAATTGGTGACGATCCAGATTTATTAAAAGATTTGGACCAAAAAAAGATAGCAGAAGCTGTTAGGGAAAATTCTTTGAAATTAAAAGATTTTGTAAAATATACCATGAATGATATGGTTTCATGGCTTGTTATTGCCTATCCAACCAAAAAATGGGCAAAGAAAATTTTCCCAGACCTTCCAGAAGAAAAAGCAGTAGACAAATTATGGGAAGTAATTTTTGATGTGAGCCGTGTTGATGAAGATTGGGAAAAAACCAAAAAAAATTGGAATGACCACATAAACTTATTAAATGAAAAGGCAGAATTTTTAAATTCTCACCAATTTGACGAAGTTCATTACAAGTCAAAAAACGGAACAGATTTGAGGGTTAAATTACCAAAAAATCACATTTGGATGTCAGCTTCATCAAAAAATGAAAAAGGCGATTTATTTTTGCCAAATATTCCAACAGAAGAAGTTTTCACCTCACCTCAATTTGACGGAGTTGATGGAAGGCTTGTTGCTGTAAAACCTCTTGTTTATAATGGAGTAATAATAAATAATTTTGAATTCACCTTTGAAAATGGAAAAGTTGTAGACTTTAAGGCAGAAGAGGGATATGATACCCTAAAAGAAATGCTAGAATCAGATGAAAATGCAAAATATTTGGGAGAAATTGCCCTAGTTCCATACGAATCTCCAATTTCAAAATCAAATATTTTATTTTTTAACACCCTGTTTGACGAAAACGCATCCTGCCACTTTGCCCTTGGAAAAGCCTACCCAACAACAGTAAAAGGCGGAACAGAAGTTGAAGATAAAGACCTTCATACCATTGGCTTAAATGATTCCCTAATCCACGAAGATTTTATGGTAGGAGCAAAAGATTTAAATATAAAAGCCTACAAAGACGGGGAAGAATTTGATGTATTTGTTGATGGAAATTGGGCGTAAAAATTTTTTAAGTGATCTAATTTATAGTGAAAAATTAAATAAATAAATTCTTTAGATATTATTTTAATATCTTATTAACCCATCTCGAGCCGAGTCTAGAGATCTCATAGATTATGTAAGCTTAACATAAATTTCAATCATAGAAATCTCAATGTAAGAATAAATCAAAATCCAAAATTAATGAAGAGATCTCTCGACTCATTTCATACGATAAATCGGGATAAACAACCGAAACCGACGGTTGTTTATCTGCTCGAGATGGGTTTGACTTCGTTTTGAATTTTATATTAAAATTTTATAAATAAGTAAAAAATAATAATCTATTTTAAAAATATAAGTTATAAAAATTCCTCCTGATTAGTTTTTCTCTACCAAAATCAGGAGGTTTTATACACAAACTATTTCAAAGCTTCTAGGAATTATTTTCTTACAGAATAATTAACAACTACAATTCCTAAAATCGTAATTATTCCAAATAACCCCCATGATCCCATAAGAATATCATTATAAAGCTTAATATTCTTAACAAAAAAACTAGACAAAAAGGCAATAACTAAAGGTATGCTCATTATAAAAGTCATTTTTTTGACTTTAGATAGATATCCTTTTCTTATTAGCTCTTCTTTCTTATCTTCTTCCATAGTATTAAATCCTGCTATAATATTTCCATTAGTCTTATCTATCATATATGAAGAAAATAAGCATAAAATAATTGGAATCAACAAAAATATTTTAACAGTAATATCTTTAGGATCTGCTAAATTCATATGTAAATACCCCTCTTCCAAAAGTTAAAATTTTATCTCAATTTAAAATAGAAAATATCATTATATAGTCATTATACCCATCAGGTTTTAAGTCTTTAAATATTTTTCATATACTATCATTTTTTTATATTATCAAATATTTTCTCATTAATATATGAAACGGCTCATTGTCTATCATTACTTTAGTATAATCTAATTCGGTTTTATCAAACTAATATATTCATTAAACCTATATTTCAATCTAAAATACAAACTTTAGCCTTCAAATAAATACCATATTTACCCATCTCGAGCTTGTCGAGAGATCTCATTTATAATGTATGCAAAAAATTATAAAATAAGAATATATTGAAAATAAAATAAAAATTATATAATAACATTGAGCATGGATTCGAGAATTATACCATGGCACACAAAAAAGACAGGAGTGACGGCTCCTGTCTTTTTTAGGCTAATTATCGTATTTTGAATATCTATCTAGCCATTTGATAACATAATGAGCTAATATGTTGGCTGCGACAGATATTATTATAGATTCGAGAAAATTCATGACTTCACCCCCTCACTGTTACCAGTTTGGGTACGATAACACTTTTATTATATCATTTAGAAAAATCATAAACTATTAAATTGAAATTAAAATAAAACTTATATAATAATATTGAGCATGGTACCGAGTTATATCCATGACCAAACAAAAAGACAGGAGCAGCCACTCCTGTCTTTTTTGTGCTAATTATCATGTTTATAATATCTATCCAGCCACTTGATAATATAATGAGCAACTACATACCTACGACAGATATTAAAATGGTACCGAGTTTTTCCATAACCTCACCTCCCAACTGTTACCAGTTTGGGTACGATAACAAAGTTATTATATCATTTTAAAGAATCGTTAACTATTAAATTGAAATTTCACAGGTAAAAAATAAATTAAAATTCAAAATTAATAAAGAGATCTCTCGACTCATTTCATTCCCTCGAGATGTGTTTCGCTTCGTTTTTAATTTTATATTAAAATTTTATAAATAAGTAAAAATTTATAATCTTTTTAAAAATACAAACTTTAGCATTAAAATAAATACCATATTTACCCATCTCGAGAGTAGTCGAGAGATCTCATGGATTATTTAAGGCTAATATTAATTTTAAACATAGAAATCATAAAGCAAAAATAAATTAAATCCATCATTAATTCATAAATCTCAAATAACTTCTTCTCTCGATATGGTTTTGGGCTTATTGCAGTTTAAGCTCTAAATAAACCTAAAACTTTACAAATTAAAAAAAGCAGGTATCATAATATTCGAAGAACTGTTGTAAAACGGTGGTTGCCGATTTTTGTCGGTAGTTTTTATCTGATGCATGGAAGTTGAGTGTGCCTATTAAGTGCCTGATGTGGGATTTACTTGGCCTTAAATTCTTCTATAAGCTCAGAGTTTTTACAAGAAAAAATAATCTAAACAAAAAAGCATCAACACCAGCCGAAGATTGCGCGATTAGTTATTACTAAGACAGCAGTCTTTTTTGTTTTGCTAATCGCCAGAGATTAGGAGTGAAATTTATGCTCAGAAAATTTCTGAGAAGTTTAGAAGTTACGAAAAAAGAATTTTTGATTATTTCCCTTGGTTGTGCCATTATGGCCTTTGGGGTAATAAATGTCCACGAACAAGCACAAATAACTGAAGGTGGAGTTTTGGGACTCGGTTTATTTTTAAAAAAAGCCTTTAATATGAATCTTGCCTACACAACACCAATTTTAGATGGTCTATGCTATCTTTTAGGATTTTCAATGCTTGGAAGAATATTTTTAAAAAAATCAATTGTTGCAACTATAATGTTTGCAGTATTTTATTGGATTTTTGATTTTATTGGACCAGTAATTCCAAGCCTATATGATATGCCTTTCCTTGCTGCCATATTTGGTGGAATATTTATAGGATGTGGTTGTGGAATAGCAGTTACAGCCGGAGGATGTGCAGGAGGCGATGACGCCTTGGCAATGACAATTTCCAAAAAAACAAAGTGGCCTATCTCAAGAGCCTACTTGTTTACAGATTATTTGGTCCTTGGCTTATCATTAATTTATATTCCATTTGGACACTTGATTTATTCATTTTTAACAACAATTATCTCATCATTTTTGATAGGACAATTTGAATTAAAAATGGAAATACCAGCATGGCAAGTATGTCAAGGGAATTTAAAGCAAGCTAAAAGCTAAATTAAAAAGGATATTTCAAAGTATTAAGTATTTTGAAATATCCTTTTTTTATTATTTGATATATTTTTTCTAAATTTTCACCTAAATCTTTAATCTTTTAAGTACTTACTTTATTTATAATTATATTTAATTTATAATACAACATACTAAAGCTATTCTCATTTACATTTTTTTATTTTCGTCTTTCTTTTATGGATAAATATGCTACATAAACATATATTTATAGTCTATATAGGATATTTTCACCTAAATTTATGTATTGATTTAAAATTATATTTTTTTACCTTAAAATTTTTATCTTTTAATTTTTTCTACACCAAATTTTTTATTCCACAAGCCTACCACAATAGGAACCAAAATTGATGTAAAAATTACTACTGTACCAAGTTGAGCTTGAGAGATTGCCCTTGTTGCTTGCCGTAATTTATCTAGATCTGAAACCAAAGCTGGGACAATAATAGCATTTCCTGCTGCAGTATAAATTGAAATTGCTGCCCAGCCTGGTCTTTTATTTATTAAAATATCTGCTGGAACTGTAAATAAAAATGCAGACAAAACTGTCAAAATACTTAAAATAATTCCTCCTAGTCCCCCTTCAATTATTGTAGAAAGATTAATACTTGCCCCGATAGAAAAACCCAAAAATACTAATATATACTTTTGACTTTGTCCAAGAAATTTGCAAAAATCCTTGTCAATATTTCCAAGAAAAATTCCAACAAGAATTGGAAGGGCTAAATCTAGAATTGATGATGGAGTTATATCGGCTACTTTTAAAATTGAAAGAGTTAAAAAAGTAAAAATTGGTACAGAAATAATAGAAGTAATAGCTGCTGATGCCATATCATATTCATCTCCATAATCATTAATAAGACCTACAAAAATAGAGTTATTTTGATTAGAAATTGCAGCTATAAAACAAAGACTACTTATACCAAAAATCCCCTTATTTCCAAAAAGTTTTATAAAAATAAAACCTAAAACAATAGAGCTTACCCATTTAGAAATAAACAAAGTAAGACCACGACTAAGGGCTTTTTTTAATCTAGATAATGTAAGTTGACTTCCTACAGCAACTAAAGTTATCGAAATAATAGCATTAAGCCCATCAACAGATGCGATTGAAGATGAGGTTGGACCAAGGTTAAAAAACTTGGGAAAAAATGAATTTATAAAAGCTGCAAAAAGCATTGGAACAACAATCAAAGCAGCTGGTACTTTTCTAAAAATTTTACTAAACATAATTCTCCTTTATAATTATATAAATTTTGACAATTTCCATAACTAATTATACACAAAAAACGAGCAGAGAATAAATCCACTACTCGAAACATTTATTTAATTTTACAATTATTTTTTAATCCATAGCCTTAAAACCGTAAATTTTCTTATTACATATAAACCTATTAACTGTGTGAATTATTATTTTTTGTGCATTAATTATTTTTATATTCACTTAATCAATGAGATCTCTCGACTACTAAAACTCGTTTGCTTCGCAAACTTTTCCGTGTTTTTCACTAGTTTTAGGGATAAATATGCCAAATCAAGGCATATTTATCAGCTCGAGATGGGTGATTATTGTCTTTATTTTATTGCTAAAGTTCTTATTTTCTCAATATTCTCATATTGACTTTTATTTAATTATTTATTTACATTTATAATAAGACAAACGAAGTATAACCCATCTCGAGCTTGTCGAGAGATCTCTGGATTGTATTGTGATGATAATCCATTTTTACCTTGGATTATTTAAGGATATTTCTTTAAATATTTACTTTTTATCTCGCTTTACTTCTTGAATGAGATCTCTCGACTCATTACATTCGCTCGAGATGGGTAATAGCTCTTTTTGATTTATTACTAAAGTTCTTGTTTTCTCAATATTCTCATATTGACTTTATAATTAATTATTTATTTACGTTAATATAAACTAAACGAAGTATAACCCATCTCGAGCCCAGTCGAGAGATCTCTGGATTGTACTGTTATGATAATTTGATTTTTACCTTGGATTATCTTTGGGTTTTATTTATTTTATTCCTAAAGTCCTAATTTTCCTATAAATTTTTAAAAATTTTCATAAATCCCAAGAATTTTCTCATGTTTTCCCAAGATTCTATCAAAAACAATTGTTTATATCTATATTATGTTATATAATAGAAAGGTAAATATTAAAAATAGGAGGAGTTTATGTTATCTGATTTTTTACCTGTTATAGTAGCAGTTATCGCAATTTGTTTTATGGCATTGCAAATTAAAACAAATATACTTCCAGTTAGCGAAGGAAACGATAAAATGAGAGCTATATCAGGAAATATTAAAGAAGGAGCTATGGCATTTATATCTCGTGAGTATAAATACGTTATTATTTTTGTGATTGTTGTCGCAATTCTTATAGCAATTTTTATCAACGTAAGTACCATGATTTGTTATATCTTTGGTTCCTTATTATCAATGGCAGCAGGTTATGTAGGTATGAGAATTTCTACAGCCTCAAATGCTAGATGTACAAACGAAGCTAAGGAAAGTGGTCTTTCTTCAGCTCTTAAAGTTGCCTTTGCTGGTGGATCTGTAATGGGATTTGCTGTAACAGGATTTGGACTTTTGGGAGTTGGAATTGTTTATTTAATATTTAGAGACCCAGCAATCCTTATGGGTTACTCATTTGGAGCAAGTTCAGTTGCACTTTTTGCAAGAGTTGGTGGAGGAATCTACACAAAAGCTGCAGACGTTGGAGCTGACCTTGTAGGAAAAGTTGAAAAAGGAATCCCAGAAGATGACCCAAGAAACCCAGCAGTTATCGCTGATAACGTAGGAGATAACGTAGGAGACGTTGCTGGAATGGGAGCTGACCTTTTCGAATCATATTCAGGAGCAATCCTTTCATCAATGGTTCTAGGTTTTTCAATCTTTGGAGATGCAGGAATTAGATTCCCACTTGTATTATCATCAATAGGAATTGTCGCATCAATCCTTGCTGCTTTCTTATTCTTAAGAAAGAAACAAAAATCACCACAATCAGCACTAATGATGACAATTTATCTATCAGGAGCAATAGTTCTTATAGCATCATTTATACTTTCACCAATTTTCTTTGGAAATATAAAAGCTGCTATATGTATAGTTGTTGGAATACTCGTAGGAATTGCAATAGGATTTTTATCAGAAGTATTCACATCTGAAAAATATAGTCAAGTAAAAAGAATAGCTGAAGAAAGTCAAACAGGAGCTGCAACAAACATTATAGCAGGTCTTTCAAGTGGTATGCTTTCAACAGTTGGACCAATCATCCTTATAGCTGTAGGAATTTTAGTATCATTCCACACAATGCAAATGTACGGAATTGCCCTAGCAGCAGTAGGAATGCTTTCAATCACAGCAACAACAGTAACAGTTGATGCTTACGGACCAATTTCTGATAATGCCGGTGGAATTGCTGAAATGAGTGGACTTGAAGAATCTGTTCGTGAAATCACAGATAGCCTTGATTCAGTAGGAAACACAACAGCAGCAATTGGTAAAGGATTTGCGATTGGATCTGCAGCCTTAACTGCACTTTCATTATTCGTAACCTACACAGGCACATTAAACCTTGACAATCTTTCATTACTTGATTCAAAAGTAGTTGCAGGAATGTTTGTAGGTGGAATGTTACCATTCTTATTCTCAGCTTTGACAATGAATTCAGTAGGAAAAGCTGCAACAGAAATGATCAACGAAGTAAGAAGACAATTTAGAGAAAAACCAGGTATCCTAGAAGGAACAGACCAACCAGACTATGCATCTTGTGTAGATATTTCAACAAGAGCATCCCTAAAAGAAATGGTAATACCAGGAGCACTTGCTATAGTAGTACCATTATTTGTAGGAAAAGTATTTGGAGCTGAAACACTTGGTGGACTATTAGCAGGAGCCCTAGTTACAGGCGTATTAATGGCAATATTTATGTCAAACGCAGGTGGAGCTTGGGATAACGCTAAGAAATTTATAGAATCTGGAGCAGAAGGCGGTAAAAATTCACCAGCCCATCACGCTGCAGTAGTAGGTGATACAGTAGGAGATCCATTCAAAGATACATCCGGACCATCACTTAATATCCTAGTAAAACTTATAACAGTAGTATCTGTTGTATGTGCAGGATTATTTATCTAATATAAAAAAATAAAAGCTGTTACAATAATTTTTGTAGCAGCTTATTTTTTTAGCTAATTTTTTATTATATGAGATATATAGGTTTTTGTGATTTTTAAGTTTATTTTTATTTTTAAATACATACTATATTTATATACTTACTTTTCCATGAGATCTCTCGACTTCGCTCGAGATGGGGTTTGATTTTCCTTGTTTGATTGCTAAAGTATAAGGCTAATAATCATTCTAAGTTTTATTATAATCCTTTTAATATTTTTAAGCTTAATTTAACTCCATTCATAGTAAATAAAAATAGGTAAATACATACCCCATCTCGAGCCTGTCGAGAGATCTCTTTTATTCTCTTTATAATATTCACCTAGTATATCTTTAATTTTTAACCAATTATATAAAAATTTAAAATCTTTAATTTATTACCAGTAAATATAATTTCCAAAAATAGATAACGTAAAATAAAATATAGTATAATAGTATAATATAAAAATACCAAAAAGAAAGAGGAAAACATGGAAAAATTAAAACAAATACAAGAAAAATACCAAATAAACGGAGCAGTCTTAAAATATATTGCCTTTATTTCAATGTTTATCGACCATTTTAATAAGGCGATTATCACCCCATATTTAAATTACCAGCAGCCCCTTGTGGCCATATCTACAATTTTCGATATAATCGGACGAATCGCCTTTCCGATTTTTGCCTTTATGGTTGTAGAAGGCTTTTATAAAACAAAATCAAGATTTAAATATCTAAGAAATCTTTTGATTTTCGCCATAATATCAGAAATTCCCTATGATATGTTCCAATCAAAAGTTTTTATAAATAATAGATCACAAAATATTATGTGGGCCCTTGCTCTTGGACTTTTGACCCTAATTATTGTCGATAAATTAAAAGAAAAAATCAAAAATAAATACACTTGGCTTATTCTTTCCATATTAATAGTAGGAGTAAATGCCATAATTGCAACCCTTCTATCCTTTGACTACGATTATTATTCCATAATAATAATTTTTATCCTCTACCTTTTCTACAACAAAAGACCCCTATCCTGCCTTTTGTCCTACCTTGTCATAATAAAAGAAGTTTACTGTTTCTTAGGATTTTTGACAATTCAGTTTTATAATGGAGAAAAAGGAAAACAAAATAAATTATTCAATTATTTATTCTATCCAGTTCATTTG
This sequence comes from Anaerococcus hydrogenalis DSM 7454, assembly GCF_000173355.1. Taxonomy (GTDB): domain Bacteria; phylum Bacillota; class Clostridia; order Tissierellales; family Peptoniphilaceae; genus Anaerococcus; species Anaerococcus hydrogenalis. Next base: position 38,896 of record NZ_ABXA01000012.1, on the reverse strand, counting down.
TTAATATTTGGGATTTGTAGGTTTATTTTTGGCTTGTAGGTTTTAGATTAATGAAATACTAAAATTTTGATAATGAGAGTATTGATATAAAAGAGATCTCTCGACTACTAAACAATGTAAAATTAGGAAGAAATTCACCTAGAAAATGTGTTTTTGTTTCGAGAGATCTATTAATTATATTTATTTGTTAATTTTCTTTTCTTTTAGCTTCTAATATTTATATTTTTTAAGATAAGTTTCTTATATATTACCTATCAAACTTTTTAAATAATAAGTAAACTAAAATCACACTAATCAAAGAAATTCCAATTACATACATATAGCCAAAATTCCACTTTAGCTCTGGCATATTTTCAAAATTCATTCCATACCAACCTGTTATTATAGTAATTGGTGTAAATATTGTTGTAACAACTGTCAAAACTTTCATGGTATTATTCATAGAAAGATCCATTTTTGATGTGTATGAATCTTTGACATTTGTTATATATCCACTTAAGTAGGAAATATTTGAGGAATATCTTTCCACCCTAAATAAAACTGACTTTAGGTGTTTTATATCATCGTCATCAAATATTTCATTTTCATTTTCCATAAAAACTTCCAAAGTATCAAGAAGCCTTTCGTAGGAAGCGTACAAATTAAGGGCCTTGTGCCTGTTATCAGAAATTACCTCTATACTATTTCTGAAATTTCTATTTTTTATAATAGCATCTTCTACATCAGCTGTTGAATTTTTTATTTGGTTAAAAATTCTTGTATGGTTGTTTACAAGGGCTGTTATAAAATATTTTAAAAGCCTTCCAGGAGACCTCGCTGAAAATTTCTTTGTAAGCATCTTTCTAAAGGCCTCTGTTGTTGACTGGTCTCTATCATACATATCAACAATTATAAGCCTGTTATTTTCTATGTAAAATCCTATTAGGTCTGATGTTTCAAGATTTCCCATAATATCCAGCATTTCAAGAATGGCAAAGGTATAATTATCCTCAACTGCCATATAAGATTTTTTTGCCGTATCTGACATAAGTAAATCAATTATGGCATCATCTAGGTTATAAGTTTTGGCAAAATCAATAAAGCTTGCCTTTCCCAAATACATTAAGTAAAAATCATCATCTTCTATTACATCATAAAAACTGGATATATCAGTCATTTCAAACCCATTATCCGTATCAAATTTATATATATACTCCATTTTTTCTCCTTTGTTAGGAAATTTTATATATCTATTATAACTATATGAATTATAAAAAATAAGTCAAATAATCATTAATATGAAAAAGACAGGAAATAAATCCTGTCTTTAAAAATCTTTATTTTCAAAAATTTTAATTGAAGAAAAAATTGAAAGTAGATGAAATATTATTGTTATGACAAATATCAATAGAGCTAAAAGAGTCTTATCCATGCTTAAGCCCTTATTTACATATTCCAAAAGCCATTCTTTGTTTGAAGAGACGGTTGAGAAAAATGCAAATACGACAAAGTATAAAATCACAAAGACTAGCCTTGCCTTTTCTGCCCCAAACTTATACATCAAAGGAAGTTCAATAACTCCAACTATGCTAGTTACAAAAAATAAGGATGATAAAATTAAGAGCATGGGAATTTCTTTTGTAAGGGGATTTTTGTCAAATCCTACTACAAAGGATAGGCATATTGAAAAAAGAGCCATAAATAAAATTATCAAATACCTTGAAATAACAATTTTTTTCCTAGAAATTCCACTTGAAACCAGGTACTTATTTGTAGAATATTGGTTGTCAATTCCAAAAACCATACCCAAAAGTATTACTGGAACCAAGATAAAAAACAATGGAATTAAAACCAATTGATTTTCTTTGTAAAAATAAAGTCCCAAGCCAATTATAATTACAAATTGTAAAATTAAGGCTTTTTTTATTGAAATCAAATCTTTATATATCAAGGCTTTCATTGTATTTCTCCTTTATCATATAAACCATAATCTCTTCCACACTTGCATTTTCAACCTCAAGACTTTCAGGAAGTAATTGTTTTTTCACCAAACATTCCTTGCCAAATTTATAATCTCTTACAGAAATTATGGCACTTTTATCTAGGCTTTCAAATTCTTCTTTGGAAAGAGAAACTATACCGTACTCTTCCTCCAATATATCTTTACTTTCTACAAAAATTAATTTTCCCCTATGTATAAAGGCAATTTCATCAGCAATTTTTTCCAAATCTGACAAAATATGGGATGAAATCATAATGCTATTATTTTCATCTTGGATAAATTCCAAAAGTATATCCAAAATATCATCCCTTGCTACAGGATCAAGCCCACTTGTCGCCTCATCCAAAATCAAAAGCTCTGCCTTGTGGCTTAGGGCCAAAATTAATGACAATTTCATCTTCATACCTCTAGAAAAAGTAGAAATTTTCTTTTTTTCTGGAAGATTAAATCTTTTAACAAGCTTATTAAATTTTTCCTTCTCCCAATAATTTCCATAATACATAGAATGAAATTTTTCTACTTCCTTAACATTCATCTCTTGAGGAAAGAAAAAATCTTCAAATACAAAGGCAATTTTCTTCTTTTCATCTTCTGTCAAATCTTCAATTTTTTTACCAAAAATATAAATTTGCCCAGAATCTTTTTCCATATCGCCCAAAATCAACTTTATTGTAGTAGATTTTCCTGCTCCATTTTCTCCAATATAGCCAAGGATAGACCCTCTTTTGATAGATAAATCCAAAGGTCCAAGATAAAAATCATTCAAAGATTTGCTAAGGCTTTTTATTTTTAATATATCATTCATAATCTTGCTCCAATATATCCATAAGAGAAATAATTTCTTTTTTTGAAATTCCTGCAAGTTTAGACAATTTAATAACTTCTCTTAGATGGTCTTCAATTTTTAATGAAAATTTTTCTCTGATTAATTCTGGATTTTGATCTTTAACAAAATTTCCCTTACCAGGAACAGAATTAATTAGACCATCTTTTTCAAGTTCATCATAGGCTCTTTTCGTTGTAGCTACACTAACTCTAAGCTCTTTTGCTAAAAGTCTAATAGAAGGAAGAGCCTTGTCTTTTTCTATCTCATCATTTAAAATTGCATCTCTTATTTGGTTTTTAATTTGTAAATATATGGGATCCTTACTCGAGTATTTGATCTTAATATCCATTTATTCCTCCTACTGTATATAGTGTACATTAACAGTTAACGATTGTCAAGTCCTAGCCTAAAGCTAGCTATTTAAAAATTAAATTTATTTTAATTCCTATAAAAATCAAAACTTTCATAAGAATTTTATTGTTTTACAAAATAAAAAACACCCATTTCGGGTGAAAGTAAAGTCTAGCTTTTAAACTTTTCTTTATTCGAAATGGGGTTTTACTTTTTATTTTATATAGTCATTGTACCATTGGTGAATTAATTTGATGTGGCCTCTTTCTTCAGCCTCAACTCTATCTATTAATTCTGGTTCAAAGTCTGGAACTATTGTTCTAACTTCTTTGATAAATAAAATTGTATCTTTTTCGATTCCTATTGAAAATCTATAGATATCTATTGGGTCATCTCCAACATTTGATGAATCAAAGTTAAATATTTGATCGATCATTGATTGGATATAAGCTTTGTATTCATCATCGTATTCTTTGTCAATTGATTGGTTATTATCAAGTTTTTCTGACAAATTTTTGTATAAAACTTCGTGATGAGTTTCTTGTTCAGCTAAAAATTCAAAGAATTCTCTATTTTTTTTGTCATCTGAGAATTTTTTTGCCATTTCTTCATAAAATTTTTGACCATTTTGTTCTAGTTTTACTAATGTTTCTAGTAAATCTTTTGGTTGAAATTGTGATCTCATTTACTTCTCCTTATTTTACAGTTTTATGATCTTCAACATTCATTACATTTATTGAAGATCTATATTCTTTTTCTGTCCAATTAATTCTATCAGCTATTAGACACTCTGGATTTAAGTCGACATCTTTTAACATCATCTTCTTGAATGTTGGGAATCCTACCCTATCAATCAAGTGGCCACCGTGAAGATATACTGGTTTGTTGTCAAGAACGTAAGCTGAGAAGTCTTTCCAGTTTTCCATCATTTGGATTACTGCATCTTCGTCCATCCATCTTGCGAACATTTGTCCCATTCTTGGGAATTGCTTTCCAGTTCTTCCACCAATTATTACATTCCACATTTGTCTGTCAGGTCTTCTCCATGCATTATTTGGACATCTTGTTACACATTCTCCACATCCAACACAACAACATGGGTCTTTATCTACTTTCCCTTGGTCGTTTAATGACAATACTCTTGTTGCTACAGCTTTACATCTATCGACACAAGCTCCACAACCTATACAACGATCAATATCGTAAACTGGTCTTGTAACTCCAACAAATCCAAAGTCAGTAAAGTGTGCTTTTACACAGTCATTTGGGCAACCTGTAACTGCAGTTTTAATTTGGTATGGTGATTCATATATTATTTTTTCTAATTTATCTGCAAGTCTTTGTGTATTTTGTGCAGCTTTTATACAATGTCTTCCACCAATACAAGCCATGATATTTCTTGGTCCAATGTATGGGTATCCATCATCATTATACTCTATATCTACGTTTCTATCACCTTCGATTTCTTCTATATATGGTTTAATAATTTCATTTACTTTTGGAATATCTTCGTATTTTATTCCTGTAATATTAAAAGTTTGTCTTGTACCAAAGTGGAAATTTCCATCTCCATATTTTTGGCAAAGCATTTGTACCATTTCTAACCATTTTGCATCTAAAAATGCACCAGGAGATCTTAATTGAAGTAAAAATTCTCCAGGAATTTTAGATTGACGGTAACAATTATTTCTAACTTTTCCTACATTAATATCTAATGTCATATTTTCTCCTTAATCTAATAAGTCTTTTGCAACTGTATATGGGAAAACTGGTCCGTCTAGACAAACATATGTTTCATTTATTCTACAGTGTCCACATTTTCCTACTGCACAAGACATCTTTCTTTCAAAACTTGTCCAAATTTTATCTTCTGTTACACCTTCTTTAATTAAAGCAAGAGATGTAAATTTCATCATGATTGGAGGTCCTACCATAACTACTGCATAGTTTCCGTCAAAAGATTTTAATGGAAGATCAGGAATAAATGCTGTTACCATTCCTTTTTTAAATCCATCAACTTCTTCATTATCTAATGAATAAACAGTGCTTATTTTTTCTTGGTTTTTCCAATCTTCTAGATTTTCTTTGAAAAGTACTGATTCATGATTTTTAAATCCTAAAATTAGGTTTAGTGATTCGAATTCATCTGGGTTTTCTTTAATGTATTCGATTAAGCCTTTAACAGGACTTACTCCTGTACCACCAGCTATAACAACTACATTTTTGCCCTTTAATTCATCTACTGGCCATCCATTTCCATATGGTCCTCTTAGATAAATTCTATCTCCAGGTACTGATTTGAAAAGTTCTGATGTAACTTCACCAACATTTCTGATGGTCATTTCTACATAGCCTTCTCCCATTCCTGAAACAGAAATTGGAGCTTCACCTATTTTTACTAGAGATACTTGTAAAAATTGTCCTGGTTCAACTTTTTTATCAAATTCAACTTTGAAAGTCCATTCATTATTTGTGTGTTTTTTGATATCCAAAATTTCATAAGATTTTGGTAAAACATAATTTAAATAATCATCTGTTGATCTTTTTATTTCATTTTTTTGCATTATTTTACCTCACTTCTTACTTTTTCTAATTCTTTATTTACCTTGTTAATTGTTTCTGGATAAGAAATCAATTGTGGGCAGTGAGCTGAACATCTTCCACAACCTACGCACATTGGGCCATCGCCAAATCTCTTGTTGTGAGCGTAAATTTTATGCATGATTTTATATCTGTATCTTTCTTTCAATTGGTTTCTAAAATGTCCACCACCAGCTACAAGATCGAAATCTTTTGTCATACATGATGCGTTAGTTCTTCTTCTTTCACCAACACGTCTGTTTAATGTATAAGTAACGTCTCTTGTTGTAAAGCATGTACATGTTGAACAAGAAGTTGTACAAGATCCACATCCTATACATCTTGAATTGTATTCATTCCAAATATCAGAATTTGCAATTATGTTTGCTTCTCTATCATCTTTTATTTCTGGGAATGTTACTTTTAATTCATTTTCTTCTGGGAATTTTAAATCAAATTTTTCATTTGAAAATACTGATAAGTCTAAATCATCTTCTGCTTTTATGTTCATAGATCCATCTTCATTGAATCTAAATGCGTATGTATAATTATCTGTTTTGTTTGCATCACATGATACGCAAAAACAATGTTCATCAATATCTGATTGACATTCTAAAAGTGCATAATGAACTTTATTTTTACGTCTTTGATAAAACATATCTTCAAATGGTCCATTTTTGATGAAAATATCATCTAAATGTTTGATTGCATTTATATCACAAGCTCTTGCAAAAACTAAAACTTCTTTTTTGTAAGGTTCTTTTGTTTCTGTATAGTCGTCTTCTGTAAAATAAAATAAGTTTTCAGTCATTGGAAGTAAAGCTTCCTTAGCTGAATATGTAGACTTTTCCTTATACTCGATTTCGTCAAAACTTTGTACATTTTCGTACATTATTGCATCCATTTCACAATATCTTCCACCATTTACAATTCTTTTTGGGGCAAAAATTGTGTATTTGGATTTTAGGATTTCAAATAAATCCTTGGCCTCATCTTTTTTGATAAGATAATCTGTGTAAGCCATATATCCTCCTAAAAATAATTTTTGGAATTTGATAACAGGTATCATTTTCCTCTGCAACTTAAAAAATTTTACGGCATAGGCCATAAAATTCTTTTTTCCATAAACATGATTTAATTACAAATCTAATATAACACTAAATTAAAAAAAATAAAAGTGTTTTCATCATAAATTTTAAATTATATATAATTGTTTTTTTATATTATTTTTAAATTGTTTTTAAAAAGATTAATTTTTATTAAATTATTTTAAAAAATCGTAATAAAAAAAGCCTGGATTTTCCAGACTTAAAATTTATTGGATATCAGTTAATAATTCTGTCAAAATATATCCTTGGTATTGGTCGTAGGAAACTTTTGACCATTTTCCATCGATTTCTGATCTTTCTACTTCAACTCCTGGTTGTATAGTAGCTACAATTTCTGATTCCTCGTTTGTTTCCCTTCTTATGTTTGAAATATCTTTGACTGTAAAAGTTCCTACAGCTTCTTTTACTTCCTTATCTTTATCCTCTGTTTTTTCTTCTTTTTTAACTTCTTTTTTAGTTTCTTTTTTGTCTTCTTTTTTCTCATTAGATTTATTTTTATCATCTACTTTTTCTAATGAGGCTTTTTTAGAATCAGAAGATACAATTTTATTTTCCTTATTTTTTTCTTCTTGATAGCTTACAGATGTTGATACAGGATTACTTTTATTTTCATCTGGATGTCTTTGGGATACATATTGGTCCTTTTTACATGCTGAAAGTGTCAAAGACAAGGCTAGTATTAATAAAATTTTCTTTTTCATTTCTTCTCCTTAATTATCTGTAGTAATAATGCCAGCTATTTGGCAATTTACATTTTCAAGCTTTCTTATTGATGAATTTAGTCTTTTTTTTCTAAAATCTTTTTTGTGGGCTAAGACTATTACAAAATCTGAAAGGCTCGGATAAAAGTTTGCATCATCATAGTTTTCATTGTCTGCTGTATCCAAAAATACATAGTCATATTTTTCCTTTAATGAAGAAAATATGCTCTCTACCCTCTCATAGTTCATTATGCTATGAACATCCTCTCTTTGCTTTGGTGCAAGAATTATGTCAAGATTTTCATAAAAGTGATCTTTTACTATAAAATTTTCATAAGGTTTTTCTTTTTCTAAAATATCAAAAAATCCCCTATCAAAATCAATATCACAAAGCTCTCCTAATTCAGGGTCTCTAAAGTCTGCCTCTACTATAATTACCTTGTAATTATCTTTTGAAAGGCTTCTTGCAAGATTTAAAATCAAAGAAGCCTTGTTTATTTTTTCATTTGACGAAACAAATTGAACCAGTGAATTTTTTTCTGTAACTTTCAAAAAATTCTTTTTTAATATTTCAAAAGATTTTTCAATATGGTCTGTTTTTTTGCTAAACATCTAAATCACCGTCGTCATATTTAGGCATATCTGCTATTATTGTATAATCTTTGTTGTTTTCCTTATTTTCATAGACCCCAAGCTCTTCTTCGTCCTCATCAAGGCTTTCTACATATTTAAAAGATTCATCATAATCTATATCATCTTCTACAACTTCTGGATTTTCATCTTCTATTTTTTCAGCTACATGGTATTCTTTTACAAAAGTATCCTCATTATTTTGATCTTCTACAAAGTCTTCATGAAGATTATCATATTGGTAGTCTTCTTTGTCATTATCTTCAAAAACTACCTTTCTAACAACTTTTTCCTCAACTATCTTTTCATTTTCTTCAACTTTTGAATTTCTAATAAAAAGCATAAGAGAGCCAAAAATAAAATATGTTAGAAATCCTGCAAGTCCTACTTTCATTGCATCTTTTTGACTTGTTTTTACTAAGGCTGCATTCGGATAAGCATGGTCAATTATCAAAGAATTTGCCTGATAAAGTTGGTTAATTACAGAAACTGTAATTTCTGCGTATTCATCTGCTATGTCCTCTGCCCTAAGTTTTACAGAATCTTCAACATTTATATTTAAAATATGAGTATTTGGAATAGCTTGAATTTGCATTTTTTTATCAAGTTCATCTTCACTTATATCAAGTTTTAAATTTTCTATTACTCTTTTTTTAATTGCATTAGACTTTACTGTTTCTGCATAAGTATAGGTTGTTTTGTCTTGGTCTTTTATCTTTTCGTTTGATGTTGTAAGGATTTTTGCTTGTGCCTTGTAAGTTTTTAAACCTAAACGATCAGATAAGAAATAAAATCCAATTCCCACAATAATTCCAAAAATCAAAGCCTTTTGTATAACAATAAATATTGATTCTTTCTTTTTCATCCTAACCTCCAAAATATTTTGCCCCTTCTAGCATCTTCTTTCTAGCTGTCTTTTTATCTATATTTTCCATGAATTTTTCATGGTTTTTTAAGTAATATTCTATATATAACCTATAAAGTTTTGGAAAAAGTGCCCTTGCAAGCTGGCCCTTATCAAAAAACATTTTTTCATCATAGCCTGTAAACCAAGTAGAGTCGTCATTGTAAACTTTTGCTATAAGCTTTGTTGATGTCCTAAATTTTAATTTATTTTTAAAGCCATCTCTTATAAAAAGAGAATCTTCCCCAGAACCATTTTCAGTTCCTGCTCCAAAATATGTTGAAAATGACATATTATATTTTTGGACCCTTTCTCTTTTAAAGGCAAAGTGAACTGATCCGTATTTTAAGGAATTAAAAAATTTCAATTCTCCATCATTTTTAACCTTAATAATTTCCTTATTATCTTGGTAAATTTTTGTTTTCATTATAAAAAAATCTGTATGGGGATGATTTTTAAATTCACTTTCAATTTTTTCAACATAATCATCTTCAAATACTTCATCATCATCGCACAAAACAATTACATCAGCCTTGGAATTTAAAAGTCCAAGATTTCTACTCCTGCCAAGGCCACGAGTCTTTGTTGAAATCATCCTGATTTTATTTTCCTTATCATAAACTTCTTCATAGGATTCGTGATCGGTTTGGTTAATAATAAGACAGTCTGACTTTATATTTAATTTTTTATAAAAATCTATGGATTTTTGCCCCATAGTTGAAACTATTACTTCTATTTTCATACTATCTTGTTGACTCCGCTTTTTCCCAAGTTGCCTTTGATTTTCCACTTATCTGATTATAAGCTCCCCTTATTTGGGCAAGCATCATAAGGCTGTAATATAAGGGAAAATATAAAATTTTTGCCTTTGATTTACTTAAGTATCCCAAAAGTGCCAAAATATAAAATAAAATTTGTCCTATCATTGTTATTTGATAAAAAATTCCACTTTTTATCAAGAATATATTTGCTACAAATATTAAAATATGGAAAAATGCTTGCAGAAATCTTAATGTTTTGTGGTTGAAATGGAAAAATGCAAACCAACCATACTTAAATATATTTAGTCTTTTTATATTTGTAAAAATATTAGTAAGAATCCTTCTTTGCATCCTTACCTTTCTTTTAAATTCATCCTTGGTTGTCGCCCCTGCCTTTTCTACTGCTATGGCATCCTTATTATACAAGGCTCTTTTCTTATTAAGTCCAGCATGAAGGGGCATTTCATAATCATGGGATGAAACCAAGTTATAGTGCCTATAATCTTTTTTCCTACAAGCATAAATAGCACCATTTCCTGCAGCTATGGTAGAAATTTTTGATTCGATTTCACGCATTTTAAGTTCCAAATCCCAATAAGTATTTTCAGCAACAACTGAAGATATTTGCCCATCTTTTTTATAAATAAGAGATCCACAAACATATTCAATGTCATCTGAGGTAAAAAATGAAACCAATTCTTTGATTGCATCTTCTTTAAACATGGAATTTGCATCAGAAAATACAATAATTTCTCCACTTGCAACAGCAACTGCCTCGTTTTGGGCATTGGTTTTTCCAAAGTGGTCTTTGGCTGTATTTACTTTTATATCAAAGTCCGGATGATTTTTTATAAATTTTTCACAAATTTCAACAGTCCTATCATCTGAACAATCATTTGCAATTATAATTTCCAAATTTTCATAATCTGATTTTATTATATTTTCTAGTTTTTTCTCAATAACTTTTTCTTCGTTATAAGCAGATATAACCATAGATACCTTTGGCTTATAAGAATAATCTTTTTTATTTTCTTTCTTTAAAATTTTATCTAAAATAATTAAAGTTAAAGGATATCCAACCATTGCATAAAAAAGTGCAAAGGCAGAAATCCAAAACAATATTTTCATATAAATTCCTCTTTTTTCAAATTCTTATATACTAATTTTACACTATAAGCTGTTTTTTTTAAAGTTTTATAAATTCAAAAAAAGACGGATTAATCCGCCTTTTAAAATTTATTATTTAATTATTAAAAAATATAAAAATACTATTATAGAAAGAATAATCCTATATTTTCCAAAAATTATAAAGTCGTTTTTTTGAACATAAGAAATAAATTTCTTAATTACTATATAGGCAACTATAAAAGATAAAATCATTCCAATAAGAATTAAAATCCATTCATAAGCATTAAAACCTGATACATTTTTAAAAACTTTTAAAAGAGTTGCTCCAAGCATGGTTGGAATTGCCAAAAAGAATGAAAATTCTGCACTGGCAGATCTTGAAAGTCCCAAAATCATAGCCCCAATTATTGTTGCAGCAGATCTTGATGTGCCTGGAATCATAGCAAGAACTTGGAAACATCCTATAAAAAATGCAGTTTTATAAGAAATTAGGGAAAGATTATCAACTCTTTGTCTATTTTCATTTTTATTTTTCTTCTCAAGTAAAATTATTCCAATACCCCAAACAAAAAGCATAAGGGCAACTACCATTGGATTAAATAAATAAGCATCGATTATATCATCTAACAATAATCCCAATACTCCTGCAGGAATAACCCCAATTATTACTCTTTTCCAAAGATCCATTGTTTCTTTGTGAGGGTGGCTTAACCTGTAATAAATTTTTGATTGACCATTTAGCTTTTCATAATTTTTTGGAAAATATTTTTTAGTTTTTTCCAAATCCCAAGGGTTTAATTTCCTAAAGTATAAAACTACTACTGATAAAATTGCCCCCAATTGAATAATTACATTAAAAGCATTGGCAAATTTTTCCGGTTCAAGTTTTACAAATTCATTTACCAAAATTAGGTGTCCAGTTGATGAAACTGGTAAAAATTCGGTAACCCCTTCTACAATTGAAAGGATAAATACCTTTAACAAATCTAATATCATTTTTCAAATTCCTCCAAGAATGAATGTTTTTCTCCCTTTATTTGATATCCCAAAACCATATCACAATTTACATTTTCTGCTGACCTTAGGATTGATTTTTCTACATTTGGTATGTCTTCTTTTAAATCTTCTATAAGATTTTTTATTTTTTTCTTGTATAAGACTCACTTTTTTTTGTAACAGTACAAGCACAATTTAAAGCGTCTAATCCCACATAATCACGCCAAGCTATTACATCTTTTTCTTCTATAAAATACATGGGCCTAATAAGTTCCATTCCATCAAAGTTTTGGGCCATAAGTTTTGGCTTCATTGTTTTATAGTTTCCAGCATATAAAACATTCATTAAGGTTGTCTCTATTGCATCATTCATGTGATGGCCAAGAGCAACTTTATTGCAACCAAGCTCTTTTGCCTTAGCATACAAAAATCCCCTTCTCATCCTTGCACACATATAGCAAGGATAGTCTCCAGAAATTTTCTCGCTAATTTCAAAAACATCTGAATCAAAAATTTTGGCTGGAATATTTAAATATTTTAAATTTTTCTCCAACAAATCCCTGTTTTCCTTATCATAACCTGGATCCATACAAATATATTCTACTTCAAAATTTACCTTTGAATGTTTGTGCAATTCTTCTACAAGTTTTGCAGTTAAAAGTGAATCTTTTCCACCAGAAATAGCACAGGCCACCTTATCGCCTTCATTTATTAATTCATATTTCTTTACAGCCTTTACAAATTTTGACCAAATTTCTTTCCTATATTTTTTTATAATCGATCTTTCAATTTCTACTAATTCCATCATAACTCCACTATGCTTGAAGGTGCATGTCTTTTTGCAACTTCTAGTTTTATATCTCTACTTGTGTCTAGTCCACAGGATTTTAGGTAATTATCTACAGTTATTTTACAAAGTTCTTCTGAATTATTTGTTTCTGATAAGTGGGCAAGAAAAATTTTTTCATTTTTCCCTTGGAGAGCATCTGCCAAAATTTTTGCTGATTGATCATTTGATAAGTGTCCCATTTTTCCCATAATCCTAACTTTCATAGGATAGGTATAAGGCCCCCTTTTTAAGGCATCTAGGTCATGGTTAGCCTCGAAATAATAAACATCAGATCCCTTTATTTCATTTAAAATCCTATCATCAATTATTCCCGTATCGGTTAAAACCGTAATTTTTTTATTATCCAAATACAAAATAAAACCAACAGGTTCATTTGCATCATGGTGGATTGAAATTGGAAAAATATCAAAAGAATTGAAATTCAAAAAGGAATTTGACCTAAAAATTTTAATATTTTCTTCTTTCAATTTGCCTGCATTTTTTATAAAAGAAAGCCAGGTTCCCTTATTTGCATAAATTGGAATATCATACCTTCTACTTATAACACCTGCCCCTTTTACATGGTCCATGTGTTCGTGAGTTAGAAAAATAGCATCCAAATCACTTGGCTTTTCATCAATTTGGGATAAAAGATTTTCAATTTTTCTTCCAGAAAATCCACAATCAATCAAAATTTTTGATCCCTTGTGCTCAACAAAAACAGAATTTCCCGAAGATCCTGAAGCTAGAGAGCAAAATTTACTCATAATACTTCCTATCTTTTTAAAAAAATTTAACATAAAAATATGTAAGATTTAAAAAAATCTTACATAAATAACTAATCTTATAATACTGGTTTTGTGCCTTTTTTCAATTTACTTATCAAAAAATATTTTTTCCAAAATATTAGAAACTCCATCTTGATCGTTTGAATAAGCTGAAACTATATCGACCATTTCCTTCACACTTTCTCTTCCATTTTGGCAAGTTGCTGAAAGACCAGATATACTTAACATGGTCTTATCGTTATTTGAATCTCCAATTGTTAGGGTATTTTTTATATCAATATTTAAATAATGGCAAAGTCTTTGAAGGGCTTGGCCCTTATCAGCTTTTTTATTTAAAACTTCAAAAACTTCTGGGACATTTCTAACTGTTTGGTAGGTCTCTAATAACTTTTTGTTATAATTTTTCTCAAAAATATCCAAAACTTTCCCATCACCTGTAATAGAAATCCTATCAACACTTTGATTTTTATTAGATTCATCAAATTTTTCGATTGGCATTTTTAAAATTTTTGATTCAAAGGCAAAGTGCTCATTTATTTTTTCGCTGTTAGAGTATAAATTATATTTATTGTAAATTCCAATTTGCATCTTATCATTGATCATATTTTTTAATTTAAAATAATCATCCATTGACAAAACTTCCTTGGAAATATCTGATTTATCCTTGTTTTTTATAATAAGAGATCCGGTATTAGTAATGGAATAATCATCATCTGCAAATAAGGATAAGTCATCAAGAATCCAAGAAAATCCACCTACAGGCCTTCCTGTGGAAATTGTAATATATACTCCCTTATCCCTTAATTTTCTTATAGTTTCAATGTTTTTTCTTGAAACTTTTTTATCAGAATTTAAAAGAGTTCCATCAAGATCTATAGCTACAAGTTTTATATTATTATTCATATCCCCTCCTAAATTATCTATAGGCTTATTTTATCATATAAATTTATATAATATAAAAAATAAGCCTTGTATCAAGGATTAAAATTTTCTATTAATTTATTCTTATCAGAAATTTCTTTTTCTATATTCTTATAATAATCTCTTAAATTTCTTTCATTCCTATATTTTTTCCCATTCATCAATTTAGAATTTGCATTCATGCCAAGGCCTATAATATTTTCTAGCTCTTCATTTATCAAAATATTATATCTTTGGGCAGTATTCCCTTTTTCATAACCTACATTTTCCAAATTTCCTATTATATTTTTTTGCCTGTAAAGATAATAGGGTTTGTAGGAATTTTCTTTGGTAAATTTTTCTATATCCTTTGATATTTTTATAGCTTCATTGATATCACCATTTATATTTTCTTCAAAATATTTTGACCCAACTTTTTGAGCTAGGGCATGAAAGGTAAGGTTGTCTGGATTTAGGTCCTTTAAAATTTCAAAATTTTTCTTAAAACTTTCTCTATTTTCACCAAAGAGTCCAATTATAAAATCCATATTTATAATAAAGCCCAAATCTTTGGCATATTTGTAAATTTTTATAAAGTTTTCAAAATCAATGGGCCTATTTACATTTTCCAAAACATTTTTTGAAAAAGTTTGGGGATTTAGAGAAATTCTTCCTACATTTTTTTCCTTAAACAAGTCTAATTTTTCAAAATCTAAGGTGTCTTCCCTGCCAGCTTCCAAGGTAAATTCATCAAAAGTAAATTTTTCATTTAATAAGGACAAAATCCTATCCAAATCTTTAAGAGATAAATTTGAAGGAGTCCCCCCTCCTAGATAAATTGTATCTAATTTTTTATCTAAGCTTATCCCTTTTATTTCTTTTAATAAAAAATCTACATATTGATTTTTATCTACTATGTTTGACACAATAGTAGGATAGGAACAATATTTACACCTTTGAGGGCAAAAGGGAATATTTATATAAAGGTTAAAAGAATTTGGGGCAAATTTTAGCCTATCTTGACTTTCTTTTACTTTTTTTAAAAGATTAATTTTTTCATCACTTACTTTATAAATATTTTTCAAATCTTCTAGATTGTGATTCTTTAGAAGTTTTGACGGTTTTGATCCTGTCAAAATCCCCCAAGGAGGAGATTTTTTCAATTCATCTTTAAAAATTTCAAATAGAATCTCTTTTAATTTCAAATTAGAATCAAAAAAGTAAGACTTATCTTTTGTGTTAACAAGTCCATTTTTGATTGAAATATCCTCATTTTCTCCTACAAAAGAAAAGTCTTTTTTGTCATAAAAAATATTTAAAATATCATATACAATTTTTCTTAAATTTTCATTTTCTAAGTATATTTTCATATTTCTTTAACTATTTTCCTAGCCCAATTTTGATCTATCATTTCTGTATTTTTTATATCTATAAAAGGGATATACTTTTCATACAAACTTTCATACAAGTCGTCAATAAAGGGCATCTTAAATTTTCCTTCTTTAGTGTTTATAATAAATTCATTGTCCTTATAATAAATTTTTAAAATACTTTCCCTATCAAATTTAAAATCTGGACTTTGGATTAGGACAAGTTTCATTAATTCAACTATATTATCAATCTTGCCATCATTAAAAATAGAAATTTTTTCTTTCAAGTCCTTATCATCTTGGCACATTCTTATCAAGAAATCTCCTGCCTTATTCTTGTTAAACTTATCCAAAAGTTTCAAAGAAGACTTAAAGGCAAGTTGGTTTCTTTTTTGAGCAAATTTGGGGTCATTTACAAACATTAATTTTTTGTCATTATCTGTGTAAACATATCTGTAGTTTAATTTAAATAATTTTTTACATGAAGGACATTCTACAAGGCCAATATTTTCTAAAAACTCTTTATCATTTATAGAAAAAACTGCTGTTGGCAAGGATTTTGTAAAATTTTCCCCACAAGATGGGCAGGATAATTTAAAATCCTTATTTCTAGTATCTATTTTTGTATTTTTTTTTATATACTCCAAAAATTCATCAAGAGATGAGAATACCAAATCTGCCTGACTTTTTATAAGGTCTGAATCATCAAGGTCAATTATCAAAACAACCTTGGCTCCACTTGCTCTTGCTGCCTTTACTCCTGCCAAAGAATCTTCAATAACATAAGTTTTATCCTTATCAGCCCCCAATTTTTCCATAGCCAAATTAAAAATTTCTGGATCAGGCTTTCCCTTTGTGATATCATCTGATGAAACTATTTTTTCAAAATAATGTCTCACACCTTCCTTATCAAGGAAAAAATCAATTCTTTTTCTTGAAGATGAAGAGGCTAGGGCTATTTTTTTCTCATTTTCCTTTAAGTATGTCAATAAATTTATAAGTCCAGGTTTTTTTATACAATAATCAATTTCGCCAAAGCGCTTATCTCTTAAAGCATTTAAATCTTTTCTGACCCTAATTGCCTTATCATAATCCATAGAAAAATTTTCTATCATGTAGTCTATAGCTTCCTTTTCTTGTTTTCCTGATAAGTTTAATTTATCATTTATATCAAAATGAAAGCCTTCTTTTTTACTAATTTCAATCCAAGTACTGTAATAAATTTTCTCGGTATCAAAAAGAGTCCCGTCCATGTCAAAAACAAAATAATCCATATTAAAACTCAATTAAATTTAATCCCAAATCTTCGTCATAAACCCTATTGATATCCCCATCAATAATTGTTACAAAAATTTCTGCTGTCAAAGAAATAATAGCCTCGTTTAAATGACCACCAATAGCAGATCCTGGAATTTGTCCTTTTTGGGCATTATCCTCTACCCTTCCACAAGTTATATGAAAGTGGGTATAAAGTTTTCCATCTTTATTTGAAATATTTCCACAAAGATTTGCAATCTCTAAATCTTCTTCATATTTTTTTTATATTATAATCCTTAGTTTTTGGATCAAAAAGACCAACCTCAAGATTATCTGTAGCACCAATTCCTGTCAAAAAACCTGCCTTAACATTTTCCTTTTCAAGAATTTCCCTAACAGATTCCACAAGTTTGTCGCCTTTTTTTAATCTAATAACTAACTTATCACCAAATCTTTTATAAACCATAAAAAAATCCTTTCATTTTTCCTTTTAACTTAAACATTCTTTAAACATTATACCCAAATAAAAGATAGTTGTTGATTTTTAAAATTAAATTTTTATAATATACTAAATTACAATTATTTTTTAATACTTCGTAATGTTAGGGGGAGGAAAAAGGGGGAGAATCGAAACTCCCCCATTTCCTCCGCCCTAACATTACGAAGTATTGATTTTATAAAAAAATTAAATTTAAGATAAAAAACAAAAAATCAGCATTTAAAAAAGGACTATTTCTAGTCCATTTTTACTCTTTTTGAAACTGCAATTGAAAATATAGCAGCAACTATTACTGAAATTATTCCGTTTATTGAGGAAACTCCAAGTTTTTGTACAACTTCTACCATATTTGCTTCAAATGATAAGCCCATGGCTACTTTATTTTTTATGAAAGTATAAAGTAGGTAAAGAACAATATAGGTTACTTGTCCACATAAGCCTGCAAGGGCAGCTCTTAATTTCTCATTTTTCATTTTTACCTTATGAAAAACTAAACCTGCTACAAAGCCCATCATAAATTTATTTATAAATGTAAATGGAGCTGATGCGAAATAAAGTGGATTTGTTAAATCAAAAATTGCAGATCCCAATCCTGCAGCAAGGCCACCAAGTCCTGGTCCTAAAATTATTCCACCTAAAAGACAAAATACATTTCCCAAATGAAATCTTGTATCTCCCATTGGAGTTTTTAATGGAATTTGGAAAAATGCTGAGAAAATAAAAACTAGGGCGATAAAAAGTCCTGTATATGTAATTTTTTTTGTAGTTAATTTGTTCATAACCCCTCCCAATAAATTTATTATTACTTTTTTATTATATAGTATATTTAAAATTGTGTAAATATATCATTTTCCCCAAGAATTTCATTATAAATATACAAAAATTTAAGTCTTTAATTTTAAAATATTTCTTGTAAAATATTAGAATGTAACATGGGTTACAGAAATAAAATTATTTTTTTAATATAATAAATTTAAAATAGAAAAAGGAGTTTTAAATGAGTGAATTTTTAGGACCAATACATTATATGATGTATGATAAGATAAAGTTTCAAGATAAGATTACAAATTTTCTTTTGGATGGAAATACAAAAGAAATTGACGAAAAAATTGCCCCTGTTTCAACTGATAATTTAGAAAATCTAATTGACCAAGAAAATATTCACGGTTGGCTTGATTCAAAAATTGCTGTTGTTGAAAATAGACTTGCCTTTGCAATAAAAAATAGCAAAAAAACAGAGGAAAAATTATTTGAATTTGGAAAAAAACAAGGAGAGGGAAAAAATTTCTCTGATTATAATGAAATTTTTCAAGATTTAAATACCATGCTTCTTGATGGCATGCCATGTGATAATGGTCTTTCTGCAACAATTGATGAAAACGGCGACTTATTTTTAATTACAAATGTAAATACCCACGAGAGATACTTTAAAGATTTTATAAATCCAGAAGATTCTCTTTCAAACACTTGTGAAGGAGGCCATAGCCACGACCACCACGAAGCTTTTGAAATTAATAAAAATGGTTTTGAATTAAAAGAAGAAATTTCACCTTATCATGAATATAGGTATGAATTTTTGAAAGGATATTTTGAAAATTCCCCTTACGGAGTAGACCTTGTTGGTGGAATTAATTATAGAATTTATAAAAAATAAAATAATAATAAAAGTATATAATTTTATTTAAAAGTAACTAGGGGTGTTTATGCAAATAGAAAAGATAATTGAAAAATTAAAGGCTGATCCTAGAAATAAAACTTACACAAAAAGAGGAATTGGTCCAATTTTTCAGTTTAATAAAAATGCTAAAATTTTAACAATTGGTCAGGCTCCCGGAAAAAAAGTTGAGGAAAGTGGAATTTTATTTAATGATAAGAGCGGGGAAAACTTAGTTGATTGGCTCGGTATAAGTATGGATACCCTCCACGGCGAAAATTTTTCAATAATTCCCATGGACTTTTATTATCCTGGTAAGGCAAAAAGTGGTGACAAGGCCCCAAGAAAATTTATAGCAAAAGAATACCACCCTCTCCTACTTGAAGGGCTTAAAAATATAAATTTAACTATATTGATAGGTGCCTATGCACAAAAGTTTTACCTTAAAGATGATTTTAAGAAAAACCTAACAGAAACAGTAAGAAATTTTAAAGATTACCTGCCAGAATACTTTCCCCTAGTCCATCCAAGTCCTTTGAATAATAGGTGGATGGCTAAGAACAAGTTTTTTAAAGATGAAACACTGCCAGAAATTAAAAAAATTATCCAAGAAATAATTTAAATTTTTATAGGATAAGAATTAATACTAATTATATATAAGGAGGCTTTATGAAAAAATTAAGCGCAAATATTTTAGATGGTAAATTTGAACACTTGCTTGATGAGGATAAACTACAAATTACCCACCTTCAAATCAAACAAGGTGAAGAAGTCCCAAGTCATAAGTCAGATAAAAGTGTAGTAGTTGTAATTTATAAGGGCAAGGTTGATTTTACTGGAGAAAATGGAAATGAGATTATAGTTCCTGGTAATATAATAACTATGGATCCTAATGAAATGCATGCCCTAAAGGCAATCGAAGATAGTGATTTGATGGTTATAAAAGCAAAAATTCAATAAAATTTTTAAATAAAAAAGGATGTTGCAAAATTATTAACCCTTTCAAAATAATCGTAAAAAATTTATGATTGTAAGACGGTAGTAATTCATAATTTGCAACATCCGTTTTTTATTTCTTTTTCTTTTTAATTTTCAATTTTTTTTCCTCTTCCAAATAGTTTATTTGTTGAATAATTTAGGATATTTTTCTTGTAAACTCTCGCTGCAATTATATACATTAAAACAATTCCGATTAACAAAATAATTAGTGAAATCATTCCTTGGAAAAGAC
This sequence comes from Anaerococcus hydrogenalis DSM 7454, assembly GCF_000173355.1. Taxonomy (GTDB): domain Bacteria; phylum Bacillota; class Clostridia; order Tissierellales; family Peptoniphilaceae; genus Anaerococcus; species Anaerococcus hydrogenalis. Next base: position 18,401 of record NZ_ABXA01000012.1, on the reverse strand, counting down.
TTGCATTTTCGTAAATTAATCTCATTGGCATGAAGAATGTTGATAAGAATGGGATGTAGGATAGGATTTTTATAAATAAATTTGGCTCGCTTCCTACAAATGATGTGGAAATGAAATAGCAAAACATTATTATTAGCATTATTGGTGTTGCCATTTTTCCAGCGTCTTCTTGTTTTTGTACCAAAGATCCAAGCATGGCTGAAAGGATTATATATAAAATCAATCCCAAAACCATAAATAAAACTATTTCAATAACCAAGTTGGTGTTTATTCCCTTGAATAAATCTGAAATATTTATATCTAGCATTGATCTTATCTTATCATAAAAACCTGTAAATTTAATTACTGCAAATCCCACAAGTCCCAAAATTACATATATTCCAAAATGAACTAGCATGGCAAGGATTGTTCCAAAAATTTTTCCTGCCATATAGGTTCCCGCCTTAACTGATGAGAATATAAATTCTAGCATTTTTGAGCCCTTTTCTATTGCTATATCTTGCATTATTATTTGTGAGTAAAAAATCAAGACAAAATACATTATGAAAATTGTAGCAAAAAGGGCGAACATATTTCCTGGATTTTTTAAATTGTCTTTTATTTCGTGAAGATTTACCTTAGGTTTTTGGCTAATTATGGCATTTTGCTTGGCATCTATATTTGAATTTTTCAAATTTTCTTTTCTTTGCATATTCTCTGCCAAAGAATTTATGACAAGCATAGGAGTCCTTGCAGTTGTATCTCCATAATAATCAAAATTTAAAAGTCCATCTTTGTTTTTAACTTCAAGATAGGCTGAAATATCCTTATCATCAAGGGCTTTTTTGGCCTCATTTTTTTCCTTAAATTCAAAATCTACCATAGGATTATTTTGGAAATTTTTCTTATATTTTTCTTCCGTTACAACTGCGATTGTGTCTGGAGTTTTGGTTGAGTAGGAAATATAGGAAATTATCCCAATAACTACTGCCATAATGAAAGGCATCAAAACCATAATCCAAAAAGTAGGAGTTTTAAGATGTTTTTTTAGAGTATCGGTAGATACAGTCATAAACCTATTCATTTTCTTCCACCTTTCTTGCAAAAATTTCATTTAATGTTGGAGGTGATTGGTCAAAATATGGTACGAATCCAATATTATCGACAATTTTTTTGAAAATTACCTTAGCATAGTCCTCATCTTTTAAAATAAAGGTCCACTTATCACCATCTTGGGAAATCATTTCAATATTTTCATCATTTAGGAAAAACAAATCTTCGCTTGATTCAACCACAAGTTTTTTTCTTTCGTAAGAATTTCTAATTTCTTGAGGTGAACCGTTTAAAACTATATTTCCTTTTTTAAGCATGATCAATTTTTGGCAAAGACTTTCCACATTTTCCATATTGTGAGATGAAAACATAATTGTTGTTCCTTCTTTATTTACATCTTTGATTATTTTTTCCAAAAGTCTGATATTGTATGGATCAAGACCTGAAAAAGGCTCATCCAAAATTACAAATTCTGGCTTATAAATTAAAGCACATAGAAGTTGGACTTTTTGTTGGTTTCCCTTGGAAAGCTCCTTTATTTTTGATGATAATTTTCCATCAATTTCAAAATAATCAAACCATTCTTTTAATTTTTGATCTGAAATTTTTCTCATCTTATTTAATTTTGCAAAATATCTTATTTGATCTTCTACTTTTCTTTTAGGATCAAGAGACCTTTCTTCTGGCAAAAATCCAATTTTTTCCAAAGGAACTTTTGAAAATTTTTTGCCCTTATAAGTAATACTGCCCTCATATTTTGAATAAAAGTTCATTATACACCTAAAAAGTGTAGATTTTCCTGCACCATTTTGGCCTATAACTCCAAAAAGTTCCCCATCTTTTACTTCAAAATCTATTTTTTTTAAAGCATCAAGATCGCCAAAACTTTTTTTTAAGTCTTTCTACTTTTAGCATAAATACTCCTTATTTTTTTTTACCTATTTATAATTATTTTACCATATAAAATACAATAAAAAAAGATAAGAAACTATGACTTATCTTTTTCATATTTAATAAATTTTAAAATTTCAAAATCAATAGAATTAATTAAGATCGCAACCAAAACCCCAACTAGGGTATCCAAAACTCTATTTACTGCAAAATCAATGGCTCCAAAATCTTCTCCTGCATGGTTAATTGATACAGATGCCAAAACTATACACATTATAGAAATAGCATTTGGCTTTTCAAATGATGAAACTAGCCAAATCAAAAATGCCATAATCACAGAAAGCAAAAAATATTCTTCTATCTCATTTGTAAGATTTTTCTTTACAAATAAAAGATATAAAAAGCCAACAAAACCACCAATAAAAGTACCCAAAATTCTATTTAATCCAATATTAATAGATCCATTTACATCATTTTTTGTACAAATTATTGCAGCAATAGCCGAATAAAAGGGAAGAGCATGAGCCGACCTAAAATGAGATAAGGTAAAGGCAAAAAAAACTGCTAGGGAAGTTTTGAAAATTCTTTGCCCTGGTTTTTTAAATTTCATACTCCAAGCCTATCAAATAAAAAGTCAAAAAATGTTTGGTCATTTAGCCTATTTGCTACATATTTTTTGTTTTTAGAAGAAATTTCACTAATAGCTCCCCTATCAAAATCTTCATTAACCTTGATTGATTTTTCTTCAAAAATAAAGGCTTGAGGTTTTACTACCATGTAAAGCAAGATAGCAGCCTTCAATTCCCTTTCATTTTTTGGGTAAATCTTATAAATTTCCTTTATCTTATTTAAAACTGGGTCAGAAGAATTTTCTTTCAAAATCTCGTCAGGCAAGGTCAAAGAATTTGAAAGGTCAATTGGTAAAATAAAAGTTTCAATTTTTTCTTTCAAAACAATATTTGCAGCCTTTGGATCTGTAAAAAAATTAAATTCTGATGACTTGGTAATATCACCTGATGAAAAATTTGATCCTAAAATAAAAATATGGTCTATATAATCTACAAAATCATCATATTTTTCTATAGCTTTTCCTATATTTGTAAGGGGACCTGTTGCAATGATATCAAGCCTTCCGCAGTCTTTTGCCAAATTATAAAGAAAATCTTCAGGATCTTCTTCTGACAAGTAGTCATCTTCTTTATCAAAAATCACAGAATTTTCTCCCCTAGTCAAAATCTCTTGATTTTTTAAATTAAAAGATGAGCCCTGGCAAATTGGCAAAATCAAATCTTCCATACAAGTCATAGACAAAATATTTAAAGCGGCACTTTTTGCATCCATAAAAGAATTTACAGAAGAAATCCCAACAATTTCAAACTCATTAGAATTAAAAGCAAGCTTTAACATCAAAATTTCTGACAAACTAAAATTAGTATCTATATAAACAAATGGTTTTTCCTTTTCCATAATTCACTTCCTTTTATAAAAATTATACTTATATAAAGGGATTTTTCTATTGATAAAATTTAAGAATTAAAGAAATAAAAAAATTATTTGAATTACTAAAGAAATCAAAAATTAAAAAATAAATAAAACAAAAGAGATCTCTCCGCTCACTTCGCTCGGCCGAGATGGGTAATGTGTAAATATAGCTTTAAGCTAAAGTTTAAATTGTTTGACTCTTTTCTTAAATCTTTAAACTCAATAATTGAATTTGGAAATAGAATTTACAAATTAAAAATTTAAAAATAAATAAAAATATCCTTCAGCACTAAACCCAATCCCAAAATCACCCATCTCGAGCATAATCGAGATATCTAATTGATTAAATAAGGAGTAAAATTTCAAAATTTTTTTGAATAACTTAAAAATAAAATAAAAAAATAAAACAAAAAAAGAGATCTCTCGACTCATTACATTCGCTCGAGATGAGAAATAATAGAAAAGATTTTAAGCTAAAGTTTGATGTATTTGATTCATTCTTACTTATTATTTAATCTAAAATAGAATAATAAATAAAATTATAATTTAAAAAAATTCTAAAAACTTCTTCAGTATAAAATTAAAGCCAATAATTACCCATCTCGAGCCTGTCGAGAGATCTCTTTCTTAAATATCGCCTATAATTAAATAAATTATTCTAATTACAAATAAATCAAAACCTCCTTTAGCAATAAATCAAATCTAAAAACTACCCATCTCGAGCAGATAAATATGCCTTGATTTGCCATATTTATCCCTAAAACTATTGGAAAACACGAAAAAGCTGCAAAGCGATTGAGTTTTAGTAGTCGATAGATCTCATAGCTTAAATTTATAAGATAAATTCTGTACCTTAGAGAAATAAAAAATAGGCTAATAAACTTAGCCTATAAAAATTAATTATTATTTAACCAATTAATAGCACAGGTCAAAAATAAGCCTACACCTATTGGCATTGCATCTTCTGAAAAATCAACCTTTGGATTGTGGTGAGAATAATTATTTCCTGGAACTTTTGAATTTAGTAGGAAATAAACTGTAGGAACTTTTCTTGAAACAAAGGCCATATCCTCACTTGCCATTAGCCTTTCACCAGAAATCATTTCAATATCAGATGATTTTTCTACATATTCAACAAGCTCTTTTGTAAGAGATGGATCTGAATAAAGTGAAGGAACTGAGGCAAAATATCCCAAATTAACTTCACATTCACTTGCCTTTGAAACTCCTTCTACAATTTCATCAATTCTTTTTAATAATTTTTCCCTGATTTCTGGGTCATAAGTTCTCATAGTTCCTTGTAAAATTGCTGTATCAGGAATAATATTTGAATTTGAACCTGAAGAAAATTGTCCAAAAGTTAAAGTTGTGTGCTTAGAAGGATTTGCATCACGACTTATAAGTTGATTAAATTGTTGGTAAATCATAACTCCTGCATTAATTGGATCTTTGGTTGTGTGAGGATAACCACCATGTCCTCCTTGACCCTTGATTGTAACTTTAAAATTATCACAACTTGTTGCCATATATCCTTCATAATAAGAAACTGATCCAGCCTCATGAGTTAGGTTTGTGTGAAGGGCAAGTGCAACATCAACCCCATCAAGTACACCTTCTTCAATCATCATCTTTGATCCTTTAAAAATTTCTTCAGCAGGTTGGAACATAAATCTTACCTCGCCCTTAAAATCTTTTTTATGCTTTGCTAATAATTTTGCACTAATAAGACCAATTGATGTGTGAAGGTCGTGTCCACAAGTGTGGGCTACTCCCTTATTTTTTGATGAAAAATCTAGACCACTTTCCTCATCCATTGGGAGAGCATCCATATCAGCCCTTATTAAAATTCTCTTACCAGGACCCTTTTCTCCTTTGATAGTAGCTTGAACTCCACTTTCTCCAATTTCCTTTATTTCAGCCCCGATTTCTTTTAAATTTTTTATTACAAATTCCTTAGTTTGAGGTAAGACTAATCCTAATTCTGGATTTTCATGTATATGTCTACGATTTTTAACTAATTCATCTTTTAATTCTTCTGCTTCTTTAAAATAATTTATCATAATATCATCCTTTCTTTAAAATACAAAAAGCTTATATAAAAACTTATTGCTAGCAATAAAAAAGACATAATAATGAAATTTTTATTCCTTAATATTTATACCCTATTTTTTTCTTTTAATAAAAAAACTATATCCTTAATTTTTTCGATTATTTTAATATGGTTCGCCTGTATAATAGTTTGATAAAATACAAATTATCTAAATATTTATAAAAAAATAAACAAATTTTGCGAATATTTACAAATTTTTATTTATAATATAAAATTATATTTAAAGAATTTTAGGAGGGAAAAATGAAAAATTTTTTAAAAAGAAAAGGAATAAGCTTATCGGCAAAAGTTTATTTTATTGATGCCTTAGGATCAATGGCCTTTGGGCTTTTCGCAACACTTTTGGTAGGGACAATCTTAAATACAATTGGAAACTCTTTTGGAATTGACTTTTTATCTAAAACTGTCTGGCCCCTTGCCCAAGAAGCAACCGGCCCTGCAATAGCAGTTTCAATTGCCTACGCCTTAAATGCTGACAGATTAATTTTATTTTCATCAACAATAGTAGGGCTTGCCGCAAACAAATTGGGTGGACCCATGGGAGTTTTTATAGCAACACTTTTTTGTGTAGAAATTGCTAAAATGATTTCAAAAGAAACAAAAATCGATATAGTTTTGACCCCAATTGTTACAGTTTTAGTTGGAGTAATGATTGCAAATTTAGTTGGACCTTTTATCCAAACACTCATGACAAAAATCGGAATTATAATAATGGATGCAACTAAACAAAAACCTTTTATAATGGGAATAATTGTATCAGTAATAGTTGGAATAGTTTTAACACTTCCAATTTCATCAGCTGCTCTTTGTATGACCATAAGCCTTTCAGGCCTTGCCGCAGGAGCTGCAACAATTGGTTGCTGTTGCCAAATGATTGGCTTTGCAGTAATTTCATTTAAAGAAAACAAAACCCAAGGCTTAATTGCCCAAGGACTTGGAACAAGCATGTTACAAATGCCAAACATAATGAGAAATCCAAAAATATTAATCCCACCAACTCTTGCATCAGCAATCCTTGGACCAGTTTCAACAATAATTTTTAAACTAGAAAATTCCCCAATAGGAGCAGGCATGGGAACATGCGGTTTGGTAGGACAAATCTCAACCTTCACAGCAATGAACCAGGTAGGATTTTTCAAATTATTATCTGTAGTAATTTTAATGCACATAATCCTTCCAGCCATAGTTTCTTTGATAATTTATTATTTTGTAAGAAAAATAGGCTGGATAAAAGATGGAGATATGAAGTTGGATTTTTCTAAATAAAATTTATTATAAATATTTTCCAAAGTTAAAATAGACTGTAGCTTTATGCAAACAGTCTATTTTTTATTTATTATTTTATTATCTAAGTTGAAATTAATATTTTATAGATAAATAAGCTAAATATTTTAGATATATTTTTAAAAATAAAATCCATATTAGATTTTTTAAAATTTCTACATATTTTGTATAAAATCCACTTCCATAAAACCCACATATTTACTGATTTTTATAAAATAATTTTGATAAATTTGAGTGTGCAATTAAATTAAAATTTTTTATTGACTTTTTAGTTTTATTTTGGTAGAATTATTTCAACATATATGAAACATATATAATACAATATTAAACATGAGGTATAAACTATGAAAAAGAACAATAATATTTTTAAATTTGCTTTAGTCCTTGCCCTGTCGTCTAGTGTTTTATTTTCTAACACTGACAAGGTTAAGGCTGATGAAGTATCTGGACTAGATACTTCCTTAAATAATAATGAGAATTTAAAGAGCAAACAAGATACTATTAAAGAAGACATAGCAAAAAAAGAAAGTGAATTGGAAGGAAAAATCAAGGAAAAAAATAACTTGATTAAAGAGAAAAATAATAATGAGAATGAGCTTTCTAACATCAAATCAAACCATGACCAAGAAATAGAAAAAGAAAATAATAGGCTTAAAGAGCTTGATGAAAAAAAGACTTCCGAAGAAAAAAAAATTGATACCCATAGGCAAGATAAGAATAATATTGCAGATAAAAATAAAAAACTAGAAGAAGATTTAAAAAATAAAGACGAAGAAATTAAGAAAGCAAAAGAAAATATTGTTAGTGATAAGAAATTAGAGATAGAAAAAGAAATTTCTAGTAAAAAAGAAAAGCTCGAAAATTTGAATAAAGAAAAAAGGGGACTTGAAGAAAGTTTAAAATCTAATGAACAAGCTTACGCTAAGAAAAAGCAAGGCTATGTTAGGGATAAGGCTTATATTGATAAATTAAGGAAAGATTTGGAAATTTATCCTAAAAATCTTGAGAAAATAAGAGATGAAAAGAAATATTTGGATGAACAAGTTGAGAAAATCAAGGAAAAAAATAAAATCCCTCAAGAGAAAATATCAAAAGCTAAAAAACATTTGGAATCAATAAGAAAACAAAGGGATAATTTTAATAAATTAAATAAATCCAACCAAGAACAATATAATCAAAAAAGCTCAGAACTAAATGACCTTCTTAAAAAATATCCTAACTACCATAAATACTCTGATGATTATATAAAATCAAAAGAGGATGAATTTAATAGTTTAGAGAAAGAAATGGCTCCTTTTGATAATACTATAAAAAATAGCACTCAAAAAATTAAGGATAATGAAGAAAAAATTCTAAAGGCTAAAAGTGAAATTGACAGGATAAATAATCTTCTTGAAGAAAAAAGCAAACAAGTTGAGGAAAAAGAAGCAGGCCTTCAAAATAAGCAATTTGCCTTAGAAAGAGCTAAAGAGGCTAAGAAAAATTTTGAAGAAGCTTCAAAAGATAAAGCTTCACAAAATATGGATAAAAACTATCCTGATTTTGACGCAATAATTGCACAAATTGAAAAAGATATTAAAGAGGTAGAATCTCAACTAAGTAGCTTAAATGCTGAAGTTAATACACTTAAGCAAAATAGACAAGAACAAACAAATATATCTTCAAATTTAACTAATGAAAATCTAAACTTAGATAAAAATATAAATGGAGCAAGAAAATCCTTAGCTGAAAAACAAAAACAAGCGGGCCAAATTCAAAGTGAGTTAGAACAAATAGAAGAAGAAAAAAGAGAAAATGAAAATGATATAAGAAAAATTGCTGATTTAAATAAAGAAATTAAAGATTTATCTAATAGAATTAAGGGGGCAAAATCAGCTTTCGAAATCTTAGACCAACAAGAAGAGTTTGCAAATAAAACTATAGCAGAAAACAAAGTAGAAGATATTACTAACTTAATAGAAAAACAAGAAGCACTAGAAAAAGAAATCAATAGCACTGAAAAAGAAATTAATAATATAAGAAACTCCCTGCCACAGCTTGAGAAAAATCTAGATTCTGAAAAAACAGACCTTGATAATAAGGAAAAAGAAATAGCTAATCAAAGAGAAGAAGTTGAAAAAACAAGCAATGAATTAAGCCAAATCAAAAAATCAATAAAAGAAAAACAAGGTGACTTGGACTTATTAGAAAATAAAGATTTAAAATTAAAAGAATTAAAAGCCCAAAAACAAGAAATAGAAGAAAAAATCGCTGAAAATAAAGAAAAGATAAAACAATTGGATACATCAATCCAAAATAAAAATGCTATAATTAAAGATCTTGATAAGGAAATAGAAAAAGCAAAAGAAAATATCGAAAATCTAAGGAAAAATAAAGAACAGATAGAAAAAATAAAAATCTTATCCAAGAAAAAATTGACGATTTAAAGAAAAAATACTAGCCTTAGAAAAGGAAATCGAGGAATTAAAATTAAATATAGATAAAAGTAAAAAGTCTTTGCAAGCTTTGGAAAAAGAAGACAAAGGTCAAAGCAAACCAGATCAAAGTAAAGAAAAACCAAATCAAAGTAAAGAAAAACCAAATCAAGCTAAAGAAAAACCCGAAACAAAACCATCAAAAGACAAAAACTTCCAATCCTCAAAGGGTAAGCCATTAGTAAATGTAAAACCTGAATTTGACTTATCAAAATTACCTAAGAATCCAGATAAAAATAAAAATCCAGAGACGCAAAAACCTGAAAATGAAAATCCTGGAAAAGACAAAGATTCTAAGCCTGAATCTAAAAATCCTGAGAGTAAAAAACCTGAAGATAACAAAGGAAATACTCCTGAAAGTAAAAGGCCTGAAGGCAAAAAACCTGAAGATAGGAAAAGAAATATACCTGGAGCTCAAGCACCTAAAGGCAAAAGACCTGAAAATAATAAAGGAAATACTCCTGGAAGTAAAAGGCCTGAAGGTAAGAAAAGAAATATACCTGGAGCTCAAGCACCTAAAGTTAAAAAACCTGAAGATAAGAAAATAAATATAACTAGATCTCAAGCACCTAAAGTTAAAAGACTTGAAAAAACTATAGAAAATAAAAATACAAAAACATTAACAAATTCTAATCCAAAAATGGGAGTAGAAAATAATTTAATAGAAGTCTTCAGTATTTTAGGACTATCCTCAGCCCTACATTTTATAAAAAGAAAAATTAAATAATACTATAGAGTTTAAAAAAGGACTATGCAAAATATGCATAGCCCTTTTTTACTCGTCATTTTCTATATCACCTATCAAATTATTTACATCAGAAAAATCTAAAAATGTTATAAAATTCAAGATATTTGCAACAAATTTTGAGATTTTATATTCTAGGCTTTTATTGCTCTTTTTCTTATTTTTATCAGCCTGATAGACTGCAAATAAGACTACAAAGATAGTTAAGATAATTAAAATTAAATCTATCATATATTAATCTCTATTTTTTCCTGTAAATTTTTTTATACAAAAATATACAAGGGCAAAAGCAAGGTAACTTATACTTGCATTTGTATTATAAAATTCAATATCTAAGATTAGATTTAAAATTAAAGTTATAATAAAAACCAAACCCATTACTGATAAAGTTTTATTTAAAGGATTTTTCATGAACAATCTCCTTTCATTTTTTGTAGAAACATTCTTATTAAGAGCTTACCCGATATGGGCTTGATTAAACTTTTGATTTTTGAGATTTTTTTATTTATGAATTTAAAAATCGTGCCTATGGCACGATTCAGGCTGCTTACAAACTAAAAATTTGACCATTTCGACCGAGTGTAACGAGCGGAGAAATCTCATGAGATCTCTCCGTGCGTTCGTTTCACTCACTTAGTCGAGATGGTATATAGCTTAATTTTTATTTTTTAATAAATTATTATCCACATTCACACTTTGTCTACATTCTGAATCGTGCCACTGGCACGATTTTAAGCTAATTTACACTCTAATTTATCACTCTTTTTCTAATAATTTAGCATAGTATTTTATTTTGCTTTTTGTAATTCTCTGTTTTAGTCCGAGGGATAAATATTAAAAACGTGCCACTGGCACGTTTTTAAGCTAATTAACGCTAACTTATCACTCATTTTTTAATAAACTAGCATAAAGATTTATTTTGCAGAATTTTTCATCTTCGGTTTCGTTCGCGGGATAAATATTAAAAACGCCCACACAGGGGCGTTTTTAAGCTATTTATCTAATCTTGATCACTGTATTGTTTTAGTTTTCCTAGGGCTTGGTTTTCTATTTGTCTGATTCTTTCTCTTGATAGGGAATAGATTGTTCCTATTTCTTCTAGGGTTTTTGGTTTTTCGTTGTCTAGACCATACCTGTAGATTATTATTTGTTTTTCTCTATCTGACAGTTGGTCTAGGGCTTTCATTAGGAAATCTTCCATATCTTTTTTTAGGATTTGATCGTCTACTGGGATTGAATCATCTCCTACCATATCCATTAGCTCATCACCTGTTGAGTCTTCTGAGTCTAGATTTATATTTAGACTTGTAGAATTTACTTGATTTCTATTTATTAGGAATAAATCATCAGCTTGTTTTTTGTCGATTCCTTCTTGTTTTAAAATCTTATATAATTCTTCTTCGCTTGCTTCTGGATTTGCCTTTAATATTTGTTTTAGTTTGTTTAATTTTAAATATTTCCCAGCTGGTATTCTTATTGTGTGACCTTCTTTGTTGATTGCTTTTCTTATAGCCTTATCAATCCACTTGTAGGCGTAGGTTGTAAATTTGTATCCTAAGGTCAAATCAAATTTTTCAGCAGCTCTAATCATTCCAAGCATGCCTGATTGGACCAAATCTTCAAGTTCAAGGTCATTTCCGTGTGAGCGATAAAAGTATGAAGCCCTACTTCTTACAAGCCCTTGGTTTTTATCTACCAAGGCTCCAAGGGCATTTTGGTTTCCTTCTTGAAATTGTTCTACAATTTGCTCGTTTGTTAAGTCGGAAAGCCTTATTATATCACTTCTTTTTTTTGCCACTAGGGAGTTTTTTATTTTGTGTATATTTTCTTCTTCGTCATCTTCTAATTGTTCGTCTTCTAAGTATTGGTCAAATTCTTCTTTTTCGTCTTCTGTTAGGCTTTTATATAATTTTTCTGCCTCTTTTTGATCAATATCTTCTTCGTCAAAGAAATCCTTAAATTTTTCAAAGATTTCTTCATCATTAAAATTTATTTTATCCATATAACCACCATAAATTTGGTCTGCTAAGCAGCCAAGTTCTTATAAAAATGATTTGAATTTTTATAAATTGAATTTATCTACCTTTACCATTTATTTTTCCAAGTCTTTTTTATATCATCAAGTTTTTTTATTATGTGATCTGATAAGGGAAATTGCTTGAAATTATTTGAAAAGTCTTTTTTTTGACTTCTTTTTATTTTTACCCTTTTATTTAAAAGATCATTCCTAAGCTCAAGGGCAGTAATCCTACTTGCTCCTCTTTCAAAGGCAAGTGATTGGACTTGCCCATCGTCGGTTACAACTTTTACATTGTGGCGACGTGCATATTGATTGGTCATTTTTTCGATGTAGGTGTCAGCCGTTTGAAATTTTTTGGTATAGACAATCTCTACTCCTAATTTTTCAAATATATTTTCTTTTTCACCATCAGAATTATAGGCATCGAAAACTACTACAACTTTTTCATTTGAAAGAGAGGCATATTCTGCCATCTCGTCTATTAATTTTTCACGAGCAAGCTCTAGGGAATTTTCTTTTATATGATTTAAGTCAGGCCAAGAGTTTATTATGTTATAGCCATCAACATAGGTTATATTTTTTTTAGTTAAAGCCATTTTGTCTTAGACTTTCATAGATTGCGATTGCACTTGCTACCGATGCGTTTAATGAATTTATTTTGCCAAGCATGGGTATTTTTATTAGTCCATCGCAATTTTCTCTTACAAGTCTTGAAAGTCCCTTTCCTTCATTACCAACAACTAGGGCGATTTTTCCTGTAAGATCTGTTTGGGTAATATCGCCATCAGCTTCTCCAGCTAGTCCATAAACCCAAAAATTTTCTTCTTTTATTTCTTTTATGGCCCTATTTATATTTTTAACCATGGCTATGTCTATGTTGTTGATTGCTCCGGCACTTGTCTTATATACTGTTGAATTTACTTTAGCAGATCTTCTTTCTGAAATAACTATTCCATCAAATCCAAAGGCCTCTGCACTTCTAATTATTGCACCAAGATTGTGGGGATCTTCTATTTGATCTAAAATCATTAGTCTTTTTTTATCTTTTAAATCATCCAAGTCCTTGTATTTGTAATCTTCTACTTCGATTTCAACACCTTGGTGGTTGCCAGAAATTTTTGAAAAATAATCCTTGTCTTCAAAAAATATTGGCACATTTTTATCTTCTAATTTATTTATAATCTTATCAATTAACTTGTGATTTTTACCCTTGTTATCAAGGATGTGGGCTTTTTTTATATTTTCCCCTGCATCAATGGTTTCAAGTACAGATTTTCTTCCATATATGCTTGCCATTATTTAAGCTCCCACTTGGTTCCTTCTCTTGTATCTTTGATTATAATTCCCATGTCAGAAAGTTTGTCACGAATCTCATCAGCCTTTGCAAAATCTTTTGCCTTTTTAGCTTCTTTTCTCTCATCAATTAGTTTATTTATCAAATCTTCATCAAGGGAATCGTCTGTTTTTTTCCTATTTTCTATACCAAGTACATCTTCAAGTTTTATAAATAAAGCTCTTGTTTTTTCTACAAATTCTTTTGAAGAATTTGAATCTAGTTTGGTGTTAGCAAATTTTGAAATTTCAAATAAGACTGTAAGGGCATCTGCTGTGTTTAAATCATCATCCATTACTTTTCTAAAATTATTTTCAAAATTATCAAGCTCTTTTACCAAGTCTTTTTCTTCATCTTTTAAATTTCCACTTGCCTTTTCTAAAAGATCATCCATCCTAAATTTGGCATTGTTTAATCTTTCTAGGGAATTTTTGGCTTGCTCTATTATTTCTCTTGTGAAATTTATTGGAAGTCTATAACCTGCAGATAATAGCCAAAATCTTACAACCATAAGGTCGTATTCTTTTTTGATATCGTGTAGGGTAAAGAAATTTCCCAAAGACTTACTCATTTTGGTTCCATCAACTTGGATCATGCCGTTGTGCATCCAATAATTTGCAAATTTTTTGCCTGACCTTGTTTCTGATTGGGCAATTTCATTTTCGTGGTGAGGAAATTGTAAATCTTCTCCACCAGCATGAAGGTCGATTGTCTCTCCCAATAATTTTTTGCTCATGGTTGAACATTCTATATGCCAGCCCGGTCTACCCTTGCCCCAAGGAGAATCCCAAGAGATTTCTCCTTCTTTTTTGTTTTTTCCAAAGGGTAAAATCCATAGGATTTCTTTTTTTGCCCTTATCCTTATCATCTAATCTGTTTGATGCGCCTTCTCTTAAATCTTCAATATTTTTTCCTGAAAGATGGCCATAATCTTTTGCTTTTGAAATATCAAAATAAACATCTCCATCAGATTCGTATGCACAATCCTTATCTACCAATTCTTTTACAAAATCTATAATATCATCCATAGTTTCTGTAGCTTTTGGGTGAATGGTGTGCTCTTCGTCAAGATTTAAATCTTTTGCATCTTCCATATAAGCTTTTATATACTTATCTGTAACTTCCTTAGTTGATATATTTTCTTTTATGGCCTTGTTTATAATCTTATCGTCAACATCTGTAAAATTAACAACGTATTTTACATCATTTCCAAGATATCTTAAATATCTTCTCATTGTATCAAAAATTACCAAAGGACGAGCATTTCCTATGTGCATATAATCATAAACTGTAGGGCCGCATACATACATTCTTACCTTATTTTCATCGATTGTTTTGAAATCTTCTTTTTTTCTTGTGAATGTATTATATATTTTCATCTTAAAAATTTTCCTTAACGTAATTTAATCTTTCGATCATTTTTTCCTTGCCCATAATTACAAAGGCATTTACAAGTTCTGGTCCGTGAACATTTCCTGTAAGTCCTGCCCTAACTGGGAACCATAAATTCTTTCCTTTTATTCCTGTTTCTTTTTGGATAGATTTCATTATGGTTTTTGCAAAATCAAGCTCAACTTCATCAACTTCTTCAAGCTTTCCGATAAAGGCATCAAATAAAGTTTTAGCCTCATCAGTCTTTATAGCTTCAACTGCTTCATCAGTCCATTTCATATCTTTATCATCTACATAATAAACATAAGCTTCATCTTTTATATCAGAAAATTTATCAATTGCTGATTGCCAAGTAGCTGCAAGAAGATTTAATTTTTCTTCTGGATAATCTTCCCCGAAAAATCCTGCTTCAATACAATATGGTTTTATAGCAGCTGCCAAATCTTCAACGCTCATTTCTCTTACATAATGACCGTTAACCCAATCTAGTTTTCTTACATCAAAAACTGCTCCAGTTTTATTTACCCTATCAAAAGTAAATTGGTCAGCAAGTTCTTCCATTGTAAAAATTTCTTCTTCACTATCAGGTGACCATCCCAAAAGAGCCAAATAATTTATTAATCCTTCTGGTAAATATCCTCTTTCGATGAAATCTTCAACCATTCCATCTCCATTTCTCTTAGAATATTTTTTGTGATCTTTATTTAAAACTGTAGGAAGGTGGATATATTCTGGAGCCTCCCATCCAAAAGCTTGGTATAAAAATACGTGTTTTGGAGTTGATGAAATCCATTCATCCCCTCTTACAACATGGGTGATTCCCATTTCGTGATCGTCAACAATAACTGCAAAATGATAGGTTGGATATCCGTCTTCTTTTATTAAAACTTGGTCATCCATATCATTTGTATTAAAGGTAATTTTTCCCTTAATCCTATCTTCAAAAGAAATATCTGTATCTTTTGGAAGTTTTAATCTTACAGTATATTTTTCACCATTGGCAATTTTTTCTTTTGCCTCTTCTAATGTTAGTGAACGGCAAAGTCCATCATATTTTGGTGTAAGACCATCAGCTTTTTGTCTTGCTCTTAAATTATCTAGTCTTTCCTTTGAGCAGAAGCAATAATAAGCCTTGCCTTCTTCGATTAATTTTTCAATATATTTATCATAAATTCCAGCCTTAACCCTATCAGATTGGATATAAGGACCACAATTTCCTTTTTCAGTAACTTGACCATTTTCATCAAGCATAACGCCTTCGTCAATTTCAATTCCTGACCATTTTAAAGTCTTTAATAAATTTTCCAAGGCTCCTTCAACAAATCTGGTTCTGTCTGTATCTTCAATTCTTAAAAGCATTTTTCCACCAGTATGTCTTGCATAAAGGTAATTAAAAAGTGCTGTTCTAAGTCCACCGATGTGGAGGTAACCTGTTGGTGATGGTGCAAATCTAACTCTTGTTTCTGTCATAAGTCCTCCTTAAAATATTACTTTTATTATATAATATCTTGACTAATTTATAAAATCATATTTTTTCAATTTTTTCGTAAATTTATAAAAATAACGAAAAGGAAAGGGAGTGCAAAACTCACTCCCTCCTAAATACTGCTTTTATTTTAGCATAAAATATGTTTTTTTTCAAGATTTATTATCAATTACAAGGATTTATATTTTAAAAATTTTATTTTTAAATTTTATTTCAAATTTTTTTCCTCTAATATATTTATGTTATAATACGAGAAAGTGTTTCTGCTTATTCAAAAATAATTATAAGGAAAATATTATGTTAAAATCGCTAATAAAATTCAACTTCAAAATAATTTTCAAAGACAAAATTTCTATATTTTGGTCAATAATTCTTCCCCTAGTTTTTTTGCTTATTAATTCTCACAAAAAAATTGATATCAATGAAGCTTTAATCTATTGTGCCTATATAATAGTAACTTCCTATATTTATGGGGTGGGATTAAGGGCCCTAAGACAAAGAGAAAGTGGTATGTGTAAATTTATTTTCGGTTTAAATTATCAAAAAACAAAATATTTTGGGGCTCTTCTCATATCACAAATTATTTATGCAAGTCTTTGCAGCCTAATATTTTGTATTGGTGCAAGCTTTGCTCTTAAAATAAGTTTTTTAAAACTTTTTTCCTACGATATGGTATTAGTTTTCATTTTGATAAATATAGGATTTTTATCTTATAACCTAACTCTTTTAAAAGATGTCCACGTAAATTCTATATCAACTATAACTGATATTTGCGTATTTGTCGGAGTTTTTCTTTTAAATTCTCCTTCAAAAATCAATCTTATAAATCCTTTTTATCAAATATTTTTATTGATAAATGCCCTAATAGATAAAAATTTTTCCTATATAGGAACTTATATTTTAATATCTGTCTTAACTAGTGCTTTATCTCTATATTCAATAAAAAATTTCAGTCCATTTTCAAAGGAGCGTAGATGATGTTTAGTGTTTTTAATATAGAAACTTTGATTTTCAAAATAAATAGGATAGATTTTTCAGATAAAATAAATTATATTTGTGACAAAAACGGTTCAGGAAAGACTCTTTTTTTAGATGGCCTTTATTTTGATAATAAGGTTAGGATAGAACCTCATATAGACAAAAAAGATATAATCTATCTAAGCCAACATTTTTCTTTTTATGAAAGAATAAAGGTGAAAGATTTTGTGGAATTTTTTGACCAAATAAATAATGAAAATCTTCTAGAAAAAATAAGAAAAAATTCTTACATAAATAATTTTATTAATGAAAATTTCGATAAAACCCTCTACCACCTATCAGGTGGAGAATTTAAATTTTTATATTTGATTTTACTTCTATTTACTGATAAAAAATTATACTTATTAGATGAACCTTTTAATGAACTTGACAAAGAAAAAGCAAAATACATAGCGAATCTAATCAAAGATTTAAACAAAAATGGCAAAAAAATAATAATAACCAACCACTATGATTTGGGATTATTTGAAGAAAAAGATATGAAAAAAATAAGGCTATTAGACCATACAGTCTAAATAGTCCCAGTCTGTTGACAAACTAAAAATTTTCCCATTTCGAGCGAACGTAGTGAGTCGAGAAATCTAATGAGATCTCTCCGTGCGTTCGTTTCACTCACTTAGTCGAGATGGTACGTAGCTTAATTTTATTTAAATAAATTATTATCTACATTCATACTTTGTCTACGCTCTGAGGCTATTAGACCATACAGTCTAAATAGCCCTACCCTTATTTTTGAATCTAGGATTTTTTCATCTAGATTTTTTAGGGCATCTTCTAATTTTTTATCATTTTTCTTATTTCTCATGTGAGATGTTACTTTTACAAGATTTACTATGTGGCCTGATGAGTAGAGGACATTTCCCGGAACATCTAGATTTTTTTAATAATTCTATTTGTTCTTCTAGGTTTTCTCTGTTACTTGTTTCTTTAAAATATCCTTCTTCTCTCATTTTATATAATTTTGAACCTCTTTGTACGTCTGTGCTCATTATAAAAATTCCTATTGGTGGATAGAGGTTTAAAAATTTTGCCGTTTCTCTTGCGTTTTACTTTTGAATTTCCATTTCCTGGCAACTCCTTGCATTACTATAGGCGTTGTAGGTCATATTGGCCA
>NZ_ABXA01000013.1 GCF_000173355.1 Anaerococcus hydrogenalis DSM 7454 | reverse complement strand
CAGTTCGGATTGTACTCTGCAACTCGAGTACATGAAGTTGGAGTTGCTAGTAATCGCGAATCAGAATGTCGCGGTGAATGCGTTCCCGGGTCTTGTACACACCGCCCGTCACACCATGGAAGTTGGCAATACCCGAAGCCTGTGAGCGAACCTTTTAGGACGCAGCAGTCGAAGGTAGGGTCAGTAACTGGGGTGAAGTCGTAACAAGGTAGCCGTATCGGAAGGTGCGGCTGGATCACCTCCTTTCTAAGAGTAAAAAGTCGGTACGCTGACTTTTACCAAAAGAAAATTAATAAAAAAACTTTGTTTGGAACAAAGTAAACTTTGTAGATTAAAGGTTACATGGGGGTGTAGCTCAGTTGGGAGAGCACCTGCCTTGCACGCAGGGGGTCAAGAGTTCGAATCTCTTCATCTCCACCAAGCCCATAATCGAGGGGTGAAAGATTTCTTTGAAATCTTTCATTATTTTTCGACATTTGCGAAGTAAATAAGAAAAATAACGTTAGGTTACAGTAAATAACCAAACAAAACTCGAACAGGGCATTAAAATGAACCTAAAAAAATTAAATAGCTATAAATATTTCCAGTCAAGAAAGAAAGGGCACAAGGTGGATGCCTTGGCACATGAAGGCGATAAAGGACGTAAGTGAACGAAAACTAGGGTGAGCTCACAAAAAGCACTGACCCCTAGGTCTCCGAATGGGGCAACCCGGTTGTGGAAGACACAATCATTACTAAGTGAATACATAGCTTAGTAAGGCGATACCCTGCGAACTGAAACATCTAAGTAGCAGGAGGAAGAGAAAGAAACATCGATTTTCTAAGTAGCGGCGAGCGAAAGGAAAAGAGCCTAACTCATTAGCGATGTCTTAAAGTTAGTCGAATTATTTGAGAAGATAAACCAAAGAAAGTGACAGTCTTGTAGACGAAAGCTTTAAGATACGAGAGGGAAAGTATCACCGGGCACGAGTAACCCGGTGTGAAGATAGGGGGCCCATCCCCTAAGGCTAAATACTAACATGTGACCGATAGTGAACAAGTACCGTGAGGGAAAGGTGAAAAGAACCCCGAAAGGGGAGTGAAATAGAACCTGAAACCTAGTGCCTACAAGCAGACAGAGCGTGAGCGAACGTGATGTCGTACCTTTTGTAGAATGGGCCAGCGAGTTATTCTATATTGCAAGGTTAATGATTTAAGATCAGAAGCCGTAGCGAAAGCGAGTCTTAATAGGGCGAAAGTAAGATGGAATAGACCCGAAACCGGGTGATCTATCCATGGTCAGAGTGAAGTTGAAGTAAAATTCAATGGAGGCTCGAACCGGGTGCGGTTTAAAACGCATCGGATGAACTGTGGATAGGGGCGAAAAACCAAACGAACCCGGAGATAGCTGGTTCTCCTCGAAATAGCTTTAGGGCTAGCCTCTGACCTAAGATTTTAGGGGGTAGAGCACTGAATGGTCTAGGGCGGATTACCGTACCGAAACCTATCAAACTCCGAATACCAAAAAATCAAGTCAGGGAGTCAGACTTAGGGGGATAAGCTTCTAAGTCGAAAGGGAAACAGCCCAGACCGACAGCTAAGGTCCCAAAATTTGAATTAAGTGGAAAAGGATGTGAATCTACTAAGACAACCAGGACGTTGGCTTAGAAGCAGCCATGCATTTAAAGAATGCGTAATAGCTCACTGGTCAAGTGGGTTTGCGCCGAAAATGAACGGGGCTAAATTCAATACCGAAGCTTCGGATTAATAGAGGGATTAAGTTTACAAATGAGACTAGGAAATATTTAACAAAAACAATAACAGAAGAGATTATATAAGAAATGCAAATTTCAGACGCAGACATAAAAGATAGGATATTAAGATAAGATAAGATATTCAAAAAACACAAGTCTAAAGTCAAAGTAGGTATCATAAGAAATTATGAACTAACAATCACTGGTTAGAGTTAAAAAACTAGGACTCATAGCTAAACTTAATACCTCTATTACTGGTAGAGGAGCATTGTATTAGAGACGAAGCCAAGGCGAAAGCAAAAGTGGATTTAATACAAGAGAGAATGCTGGCATGAGTAGCGAGAAGGGATGTGAGAATCATCCCCGTCGAAACCCTAAGGTCTCCTGAGCAAGGCTCGTCCCCTCAGGGAAAGTCGGGACCTAAGCTAAGGCCGAAAGGCGTAGGCGATGGATAACAGGTTTATATTCCTGTACCGCTTGAAGTCGATATGAGAGAAGTGATGACGCAAAAGGATAATCAAAGCCATCTGATGGATGATGGTCTAAAGCCGTAGGAAGAAAGGTAGGCAAATCCGCCTTTCACAAATTCTGAAAGCCTATAGGTATCGAAAACATAAGTAGAGAAGTTGATGACTCCATGTTGCCAAGAAAAGTCACTATCCAGACCAAAGCGCCCGTACCAAAACCGACACAGGTAGGGAGGTAGAGAATACCAAGACGCGCGGAAGAACCTTTGTTAAGGAACTCGGCAAAATGTCCCCGTAACTTCGGGAGAAGGGGAGCCTGAGAGATCAGGCCACAGAAACCAGGCCCAAGCGACTGTTTACCAAAAACACAAGTTTCTGCAAAATCGCAAGATGAAGTATAGGAGCTGACACCTGCCCGGTGCTGGAAGGTTAAGGGGAAGGCTTAGAGCAATCGAAGGCTAGAACTTAAGCCCCAGTAAACGGCGGCCGTAACTATAACGGTCCTAAGGTAGCGAAATTCCTTGTCGGGTAAGTTCCGACCCGCACGAAAGGTGTAACGATTTGGGCACTGTCTCAACAAAGGATCCGGTGAAATTGTAGTAGTCGTGAAGATGCGACTTACCCACGCTAGGACGGAAAGACCCCGTGGAGCTTTACTGTAGGCTGATATTGGATTTTGAGATTAAATGTACAGGATAGTTGGGAGACTAGGAAATCTGGATGCCAATCTAGATGGAGTCACTGGTGGGATACCAACCTTTTAATATCAAAGTTCTAACCATAGCCCTTGAATCAGGGCATGGGACATTGTCAGTTGGGCAGTTTGACTGGGGCGGTCGCCTCCTAAAAAGTAACGGAGGCGTTCAAAGGTTCGCTCAGAATGGACGGAAACCATTCGTAGAGTATAAAGGCAAAAGCGAGCTTAACTGCGAGAGCTACAACTCAAGCAGAGTCGAAAGACGGACTTAGTGATCCGGTGGTACCGCATGGAAGGGCCATCGCTCAACGGATAAAAGCTACCCCGGGGATAACAGGCTTATCTCCCCCAAGAGTCCACATCGACGGGGAGGTTTGGCACCTCGATGTCGGCTCGTCTCATCCTGGGGCTGGAGTAGGTCCCAAGGGTTGGGCTGTTCGCCCATTAAAGAGGCACGCGAGCTGGGTTCAGAACGTCGTGAGACAGTTCGGTCCCTATCCAGCGTGGGCGTAAGAAATTTGAGAGGAGCTGTCCTTAGTACGAGAGGACCGGGATGGACGCACCAATGGTGTACGAGTTGTTAGGCCACTAGCATGGCTCGGTAGCTAAGTGCGGAATTGATAAGTACTGAAAGCATCTAAGTACGAAGCAACCCTCAAGATAAGATTTCTTAGAGTAGGTAAAGAAAATACCTTTGATAGGTCCAAGGTGTAAGTGCAGTAATGTATTAAGCTAATGGATACTAAACTTTAAATCTTGACTGGAAATATTTATAGCTATTGAATTAGCCCGTCCGGCTAAGAGAGGACAGCCCGTCCGGCTCATAGAGGACCCGTGCGGAGCACTCGCAGCGAAGCGAGAATAAAATAATTAGGTTAAAACAGTAATATTAAAAATAATGGTGACGATGGCAGAAGGGATACACCTGTTCCCATACCGAACACAGAAGTTAAGCCTTCTAACGCCGATGGTACTCGGAGGGAGACCTCCCGGGAGACTAGGTAGTTGCCAAACAAACAAGATCAGCTAAAGCTGGTCTTTTTTGATATTTATTTTTCTCCTTAAGCTAAGATTAAATTTCGTATTAATTATTTTAAGAAATGAAATAAATAGAATTTATCAAATTTAAACTATAAAGTTTTAAATATTGATTTTCCTATCACATAAATTAAGGTTTTACAAAGACATTTCTTACATAGCTAGCAAATACAATAAGTATAGTATTCTTCTTCGTTATTTATATTTTTTGCTTATAGAAGAATTAAAAAAATTTCTATAACTTAATTTCAATGGCACAAACATCTATTTATTAAAAAGTTCTTGTCCTGTCCACTTAGTCTTAAGGAGGCTTTTACCAGATCAAA
>NZ_ABXA01000014.1 GCF_000173355.1 Anaerococcus hydrogenalis DSM 7454 | reverse complement strand
GCTCTAAGTCTTATTAATTCTTCTCGTTCAGATTCATCAAGTTTTTTGGTTTATGGATATTTGTTTTTTCATAGTTATATTCTTAGGTTTACGACCTTTCTTTTTGTTTACAAGACCATTATATCCATAAATTTTATACTTGTTAACCCATGAATAAAGTTGTCCAGGATTAATACCGACTTCAATCGCTACAGACCCTATAGTATTTCCAGATAATACTTTGCTTACCACTTCTAGCTTCTCATCAGTTTTCCACTTGATATTATTTCCATGTTTTAAAATTTCTGGACCATGAAGTTGTTCTAATTTAAACCATTTTCTGATTGTATCATGAAATATTTTTTCTTTAATTCCTTCAGGTGTATCTGCCCATTTTCCTTCTCTGTACAACTGTACACATTCTTTTTTAAATTCATAACTATATTTCATAAAAATACCCTCCTTACCGGTTTGTCCAGTAAAGAGGGTTACATATCATTGAGATTAGCCATTTTTTTGATTTTATAAAACGATATTTTTCTTTAGCTATCTTAGCTTATCCTAATACTATGAAATTTTTTCTAATAAAAAGTTTCAGCTATTTGCAAATACAAATCAGTAAATATTGAATTTTTACTGGCAACAATGGATAAATCATGAACTAGATTGAAATCTTCTAGGTCCATAACCATGAGAATACCTTCTTCTAGTTCTTTTTTTACACAAGATTCAAAAATAAAACTTATGCCACAATCCGATTTGAGCATTTCTACTATGGAACGCATATTATTTATTTCTATGATATTTGCAAAATCTTTCGTATCAATATTGTCCATGTTTAGAAAATTTTTTAATATATCTAAGGTACCAGATCCGTCTTCTCTAATAATAATTCTTTCATCTAATAAGTCTGTTAACTTTTTTACTTGTTTTTTAAACTTGTGGTCCTTGTGGCTGATGCAAACAATCCTATCGCTTTTGTATTTTTTAATAAAATAATCACTAGATTTTATAAATCCCTCTATAATGGCAAAGTCTATCCTCCCACTATCAATATCATTTAAAATCTCGTCCGTATTTTCATAATAAATATGGAAATCACAAGAAGGTTTTTCTTTAATCAAGGCTATAAGCTTATCCAATATTAGATATTCTCCTACCGACCTAGTAAAACCCAGGGAAATTTTTTCACTCTTAGTTTTTTTCTCAGATAATATCATCTTCAACTTATCTTGATCATTTGACATAGAAAGTAAAGCAGATTTTAGAATCCTGCCCTCATCTGTTAGACACAAATTCCTCTTATTTCTATAAAAAAGTTTACAATTGTAATAGGTTTCTAAATATTTAATATGAGTAGATATGGCTGGCTGTGTTATATTAAGACTTTCAGCAGCCCTTGTAAAATTCATATATTTACATACTTCCAAAAAACTTTCTATTCTAAAATCTAACATAGCATCCTCCACATCTATCATAACAAATTTTTATCATATAGTAAATAATTATAATTTTACATTATATCTATTTATTATATAATAACAAAAGTGAAAGTTATTATATAATAAAAAAAAGTGAAAGGAGAATATATGATAAAATCTATAGAAAAAAATATAAAAGGGATTATTCTCTGCCTTATAATTGCAATAATATCCCAGATAATCGGCAAAAAAATCCCACTAGTAGGCCCAGCAGTCTTTGGTATTCTAATTGGAATGGCCCTAGGTCAAATTATAAAAGACAAAAAACCTTATATTGGTGGTGTGAGATTTACATCAAAGAAAATCCTTCAATATTCTGTAATCCTCCTTGGGTTTGGTCTTGATCTTGGAATTGTTTTAAAAACTGGTAAAGAATCACTTCCAATCATCCTATCTACCATATCAACATCACTTATAATCGCATACCTAGCCTATAAGTCTGGACTTATAAAAGGACATATCGCAACTCTTGTTGGTGTTGGATCATCAATTTGTGGAGGCTCTGCAATTGCAGCTGCCGCTCCAGTTATAGATGCAGATGAAGATGAAATAGCCCAAGCTATATCTGTTATATTCTTTTTTAATATCTTATCTGCTATTTTATTTCCAAGCTTAGGTCGTATGATTGGATTTTCAACTACTGATGGTCATGCCTTTGGTATATTTGCAGGATCTGCTGTTAATGATACATCATCAGTTACAGCATGTGCATCAACATGGGATACAATATATAATCTAGGTAGTCAGACGCTTGACAAGGCTGTAACAGTAAAATTGACTAGAACCCTAGCAATAATTCCAATATGCTTAGGACTAGCCCTCATTAAGATGAGAAACGCTAATCAAGAAGATAATAAAAAAATCTCTATAATACAAATTTTCCCATTCTTTATAATCTACTTCATCCTTGCAAGTTTGATTACTACCATAGCCCTAGCCAAAGGAGTAAATATTGAATTTTTCAAACCCTTTAAGGACTTATCCAAATTTTTTATTGTAATGGCAATGTCAGCTATTGGTTTTAATAGTGATATAGTAAAACTATTAAAATCAGAAGCAAGACCCATTGCCCTAGGTGGCGTGTGTTTCATAGCAATAACCTCAATAACCCTAATACTACAAAAAGTACTAGGTATCTTATAAAATAAATCTTTTAGAAACTGACTCCAAAAGTTAGCAATAAAACTAACTACTAGAGCCAGTTTTTTTATTAAAAAAATATAAGACCAGTAAGTAGAAAGCTTTAAATTATAACTAATAAAAAAATAATAAACCAAATCCTACCATTTATAGATATTTTTACTCTCATTATTCTTTTCCAAACATAAGAAATATTCCAAACCAATCAAAATACAAGATTCTATTTTAAAAATATATCAAACCTACCTAATTATAGGAAATTTTCAGATTTTAGTCCCGTCTCTATCCCAGTAACTCAATCTAGACCTAGTTTCCAACCATATTTTATACAATTAAACTATTTATCTTGACCCTGAAACTCTTTACATTTGTGCATAGAAAAAGGGGCTGTTGCAAAATGAATAATTATCGCACCATCGTTAGAAG
Organism: Anaerococcus hydrogenalis DSM 7454; assembly: GCF_000173355.1. Taxonomy (GTDB): domain Bacteria; phylum Bacillota; class Clostridia; order Tissierellales; family Peptoniphilaceae; genus Anaerococcus; species Anaerococcus hydrogenalis. The sequence goes on along the minus strand of NZ_ABXA01000014.1, from coordinate 29,435 downwards.
CTTCTATTAGGAAATTTTACCTCTCCTGTCCGGTGGGCCGATCGGCGCCTACCAGATGATGGAGGCTATATTAGCCCGTCGGCCTAGTGAGACTTTCCGTGGAGGTTCATCTAATGATATTGGTACAATTTATTCATTCTGCAACAGCCCCTAATTTTTTGTCCAAATGTAAAGTATTTGGAAGAATTATTCAATTTATTCTTTTTTACTTCCAGTACCATTTGAATACCAGTAGCTATTTTTTATTCTCTGCGTTTGAGTGTGTCTATATCATACTTGAAAATTTCTTTGTAATTGGGGGGCATTCAGTGATAAAATAAAAAAAGTGCTTCCTACTCAGTGACCTATAATTATAAATCAATATCTGGAACAATTTGTATTTTGTAATCAGGATAAAGTTTAGAAATTTCTTCTTCAATAACTTTTAATGCTTCATCTCTCTCCACATCAAAACTCAAGATAACATCAAACCTAATACTTTTATTATTTTTGTCTATATAAAATCCATGAACTTGGAGAGCCCAATCGTGATTCATAATCTTTCTTTCAATTGTTCTTCTAATTTCTCCATCTTCCTTGTCCCTTGTGTTGTAGGAATAAACACCTAAAGCAATCAAGATAATACCAGTTTTTTTATAGATTTTGTATTGTAATTTTCTTGTAAGTTTATCTACTTCATCAACATCCATATGGTCTGGAAGCTCAACATGAAGAGAGCAGTAATATTTGTTAGGACCATAATTAAAAAGTGCAAGGTCATATACTCCAATTACAGGGTCTTCTTCTTTTACTAAGTCTTCAATCTTTTTCACCATTTCTGGATCGGATCTATGACCAATTAAATCATCAATAGTAGAAAGAATCATTTCTATTCCTGCTTTAATCATAAATACAGAAATGACAAGATCTACATAAGATTCGAGAGAAAGTCCAAAAACCATAAAAACAATGGCAGAAAGAAAAACAGAAAGTGAAAGAATTGAATCAAATAGTGAATCTGACCCAGATGCAATTAAAGCTCCTGAGTTTACTTTTTTTCCCTGTCTTTTGACATAGTTTCCTAAGAAAAACTTCACTACAACAGCAATACCAATTACAAAAATAGAAAGCCTGGCGTAGGAAGCGGGGCTTGGGTTGATAATTTTTTAACACACTCTACTAGAGAAGTGATTCCAGCATATAAGACAAGAGCAGCTATGATCATTGAAGAAATATATTCAATCCTTCCATAACCCATGGGATGTTTTCTATCTGGAGCCTTGCTTGCAAATTTTTCTCCTATGATAGTTACAAGAGAAGAAAGAGCATCAGACAAGTTATTAACAGCATAAAGGGTTAAGGCAATGGAATTGACCAAAACCCCAAGTATTGCCTTGAAGACCGCTAATAAAACATTGGTTATTATTCCAATAATACTCGTCCTTACAATAATTTTTCCACGGATTTCTGATTCATTTAATACTTCAAAATTGTTATTTGATATTTTTTCACTCCTTATTATTAGCAATAACTTTTTTACTAGCGGATATCTTTTGATCTGTATATAAAACAAGATCTTTAATTACAAGTTTTTTAATAGCCTGTGTTAGAGTTTCCATATAGGTCCAATCTATTTTATCATTATTTAAAGGAAGTTTCATTAAAAATTTTTACTGCGTGAACTACGTAATTTATGACCATAAGAGAATTTGCCTAACAGTGATTTTCCTACTGAAACACTAATGAATAGTAAATCATTTTCTGATAAATTTTTTTCATCATTCCCATTCTTCTTTTCCAAATGTCCGATATATCCCAAACCATTCAAAATACTAGGTTCTATTTTTTCTAATATCACTAAATACATCTAATTATAGGACATTTTTAAATTTTAGGTCCATCGAAGTCCCAGTACCTTGGGTTTTTAACTCTTTCAGTTTCCCTATCATCAATCTCGAAGGAACCGTCATTTACTTCATAAAGGCGTTTTATATATTTTCAAGTAAATTAAACATCTTGTACTTATATTTTTTCTTGTTCCCTGTCAAAATATACAAGTTCATCATTGTAATTTATTTTATAATGTGATGAATATAAATCATGAATTTCATTATTTAATTCTTAAATGTATTCATCATTGTCAACTACATCTATGCCTGTAAACAAGCAATCAGATTTTTCGTCGTAATAGTTACTAGCTACTTGTCAATCACCTAAATCTAATATTATCTCTAATTTTTTCATAACAAGCTCCTATCTTGAGTAAAAACTTACTATAAAACCATTTGTTCCAACCGCACAGAGAACATAATTCTTCCCACCATAGTCATAAAATTTTGTAATTTTCATTCCATTTTCCTATTTGAAACTAATTTTCTATTTTCAATAACTGACTTTATAAAACTAGGAATTTAACGCCAAAAGAGTATTTAAGTAATTGGTATGTATACGTCGTATTCTTTTATCCAGTCTAATAGGATTCTTTAGTAAAGATACTAAAAGAGATAAATTTTAATTCTTCTAAATAAATTTTTCTTAGATTACTTGCGATATATAAGTCTCTATTGAATAATATTCATAAACCTAAGGTTTTCTTCTAAGTTATATATATCCACTTCATATTTTAAAATTTTATAATATACACTTTTCAAATCTTCTTTAATATCATAAGTTATTAACTCCTGTGTATTATTTATCATTTGATCAGTAATAAATATCATTAATTTATTTACCAGCTCTGCATTATCTTTTGATATTTCAATAGCTTGTGTGAAAAAATATAAAGTAGATTGCTCTATAGTAAATTCTTTATTAAATTTCTTTAATATTTCCTCTAAATTGCTAGTAAAGTAAGGAAATTTCACTAAAAATTTGATAATAAGGTTTTTTTCATGGTTAGATGTTTTTATTGGATAATTTTCTGCTCGTCTGTCTAAGAATTCTTTTATCCATTTATCAAATATTTCTTTTCTTCCAGCTTTATCTAATTGGTCAATACCTTTCGATAACTCAAAATAAAATAATTCTAATGTTGCATCTGCAATATCACCACTAAATATATTAGGAATATAATCTCTTAAAGGATTTTCTGAAAATTTAAAAATTAAAGATACATATCCTTTTAATATTATTTTTCTCAGATTTTTACCAAATATATCTAAGTTTTTAATAGCTTCATGATATATAGGCTCAAAAATCAACGTAAATTCTGTGTATAAATATGATTGATGTACAAATCCATTCCACGCTATATTTACGGTTTCTTTATCTTTAGATCTATATCTATATAAAATATTTTCTTTGCACCAATCACTATCAATACTATAAAAGAAAGATGCATTCCCTAGTATAACAACTAGAGAATCATTGTATCCCTCTTCATTTAACATTTGTTCTAAAAAATATTTAAATCTATCCTCTAAATATTTTTCTCCACTATTTTTTACTGAAATTTCTATTAATTTAATTAATGATAAAGCTAAATTACCTTTGGATGAATTCAATGCTCTAGTCATATAATCAAGTGATTTTTCTTCTGTATTACTAGAATATTTCCATAATAAATTAATCTTTTTATAAAAGAAATTTACAAGTTTATCACTAATATTATTTCTTGTATTTACAATTGAAAAAATAACACGAGATATCTCAAGATTATAGATATCAAATATCGGATTAAAAAATACCCTATTAAAAGTATATATTAACTTTTGTTCAGATAAATTAGATTTTTCTAAAGACATTATAATGCCTCTCCATAAATCGGTATCTAATTCATTTTCCTTGATTAATATTTCTATAAGCTTCTCTCTAAAATTTTCATTTTCAGAACAAATTTTCTCTAATTTTCTAATCAGCGTTATTCTCTCCGCTCGTTCAAACCCATCTCCTTCATAGGATAATAATTCATCAATAATTCCTTCTAAGTTATTAACGATTTCTATTTCAGTGTATGGTAATTGTGCATCACTCAATCTTAGAGTAGTAGGACCAATTGATTTTTCGGGATTTTCTCTTGGTTTAAAATAATCATATCTATTTTTAATAGAATTTATCTTATTAATAATATCCTGATTACTTTTATCAAACCTTTGTAGCCAAATTAGTAAGTTATATTTTTGATAAAAGTACGATTTATCAGTAAAATTTTTATTAAGTTTTTCTTCATTCATTATTTCATTTAAAAATATTTTTTTATCATCATCTTCCAATTTAGGGAAGATATCTGCATATAGCCAAAATAACTCTTCCCTTAAGCTTATATCTAAGATTTTAATATTATTAGATTTCAATAAATTTAATTTCTCTTTACCTGTAATGTTAGACATGTGCCTTAATATTAACAAGGAAGATCTAAGTAATATAGGAATATCTGATGAAATATATGTTTTATACCAATATTCTTTATTCTTATTATCCATACCTAATAAAAGTTCTTTGAAAATAATAAAAAATTGTTCATGATTGCTTAGATACTCTTCAGGTCTCGGATAGAACGAATCAAATTCAAATTCTTCTACATTAAATCCCATAATTTTATATCTTTTCAAGTTATATAGTTGATTTGATATATTATTTAGTATATTAATATAATATTTATTCTTAAACAATTTGTACTTATTCCACAACTGTTTCATAATGTTGTTTTCGAACTTAAAATCTATACCTATTTTATCCGTAGAGATGATTGTTTTTTTATTTAATATGAACGATAAACTTGAAGAATAAATTTCGTTTGCAACAAAATCTAACTTAGGTCTATTTGTATAACAAACATCTAACAATAGATCTACCAACATAAAATCTAAATTATTAAAATCAATTAAATTAATTAATTTTTCGATTTTTTCAATTTTAGTATTTTTATTACAAATTATTGTCGCAATTTCTATCTGTAATTTCTTGCTCAATATAAAATCTTTATCATAACAAAATTTTAAAAACAAATCAGTTTCATTTATAATTATTTCTCTAGATAACCATTCTATTCTTTGAGTACCAAAATCATCTACTTTATTACTAGAAAAGATCTCATCAAAATATCCCTTGTTAAAAAGGTATTCTGCCCAGTCCCTACTTTTTATTTTTGAAAAGAACTTATCAGAATAGTGTATATTGTTTAATATTTCTTTGATTTCGAAGTCAAATTCATCATTTATTTTATTGGGTACTTCTTCTGAAATATCCTTAATTCTTAAACTCCAGCTATTATCATCCCTGGTTACTAAATTAGCTATTCTAAGTAGGGAATCATATATTTGCTTATAATTATTTTTTTCATGAATTATAGGAGTTAATCCTAGTGGTTTATAGTTACTAGCTTGGTCACTACTAGTAAAAATATATCTTTTTTTACCAGATAAATCTGGTAATGACCTTGTAAAATACTTCATTACAATATCACTATAACTATATCCAATAAAAAGTACAGTATATTCTGACTCAAATAAACCTCTTAAAAACATTGTTATATTTCCATGATACATATAAGATTTTCCAAAATCAGAATCTGTAAGCACAATATCTGTAGGATTATTAACATCACCATGTAAATGAACAATTCCATTAAATTTATCACCATATGGAAGTGCTGGATAAGAATATATATTTGCCTTTCTTCCCTTTTTTTCTAAGGCACTTTCAAGCATAATATCATAATTAGTAGTAACAATACGAATGTCTTTTTTAAAAAAATCAATCAAAGTTTCATGATTTGTATTTGGTTGAGTCTGAGTTGCATTGAGTATATCGCAAACTTTACTGTGTACATCATGACCTAAATTTTCAACTCTACCTAAGTATTGCTCATCGGACTCATCATTTCTTTTTTCTTGATTAGTCAATTCAGCTATTTTATCCGAAAGTTCGTTAAAGCTAGGTAGATTGGTTGGTTCACCCATCGATATACCTGCCCCACAAAAAATCACAAGGTTATCATTTTTTATTGACTCTACCAATAATTCAGGGTACTCAATATTTTTTATTATCATCATTATCCTTCCATAATAAGTATATAGATTATTAAACTTATACTAATTTCTATTGAATCAATTCTAGATATCATTTAGAAATTATATCACTTACTCTAATAATAATATATTTTTATTAAAATCCATAGTTATAATAACAATTTACGGTTAATCATAACCAGCTGTCCTTATTATTTGTTCATTCATGTATTAATATTTTCTTTTTTTAACAATCCTAAATTAACGTTTGGAAATTATAAAATTTCATCAGTATGATACCAATCTTTTTTATTTTGATCTAGAATTCTAAATAAATTAATATGCGTTACTCAAACCAGACGTAATATCTAATGTTATTTTATTATTTAAATATTTGTTTTTATATTATTTCTGCTTTTAATGTTTTTTTATAATTAAGTCCTGATTTTTTTATTCATCAGTTTGATTGTAAGTATCATCATATTCCTTTATTATTAATTCTTGACCATTATTTTTACTTAACTGAAGCACTCACCAGTTTCTCTTATTAAAGCATACAAACAAAATATATATTATCTAACAATTCTATAAGGTATTATTTCGATTATTAAGTGGTATAATTATAACATGAAAAAATTTAAAATAAAAAACTTAATTAGTTTTATGGAAGTTCTTCAAGAAATAACATCAAATGGAAGTAAATTTTTCTTTAGAGGTTAAGGCGCTAAGTACAAAAAGCCTTTACTAGCTAGTGGCTATAGAAAAACACAATTTCAAAATAATCTAAGGGAAGCTAGACGTGATTACTTTAGAGAAATTGGCTACATGTTAGACAGTGATAGTAGAGAAAGTTTTATAGCATATAGTCAACATAATGGATTACCAACAGAACTATTAGATATAACTGAAAATCCAATAGTATCACTATATTTCGCCTGTGAAAATGATATAGTCTCTATTAATCGTGACGTGAAAGAGATAGGAAACCGATTTTTTAATGCTGATGTATGCAATATTTTAAAGGAACTATCGGATAACCTGTTTGACTTGGGGTCTTGCTCTATTACAAAAGAACAGTTTGATTCTATGAAAAATAAGTCTGTAGAGTATTATTCTTTACCACTAACACAGAAAAAATTTGAAGCACTGTCAAGAGATGAAAGAGTGAAAAAGCATATTGAATATCTCAAAAAAAGTAATATGCTTCAAGAGATATAGTTAATTATAAGGAGGGTTCATTCATTTGAGTAAGAAAAAAGAGTTGGAAAAACAAAACTATAAAATAGATTTGTCTAAAAAACATTTTATAAGTAGTAATGATAATATCAATACATTTTCCATGAAAGACTATCAAACTGATGCCAAGATATTGTTACACCAATTGATAAATACTTTTGAAATTGGAAAAACAGCTAACAAAATAATTAACCCAGAATTAGACTATGCAGTCAAATTTACTCCTGAATTGTTAAAAAAAATGGAAATGCACGATGTTCGTTTTCTAAAAGATAAAATAACTGGGGACTTATTGCCTGATTTATATGATTATACCGAAAAAGGCTTAAGTGGAAAAATTCGATTAGAAATTAAAGGAAAAGTGACAAATCAAGACATGATAAATTTCCATAATGCCATACATAATATGTTTGAGCAGCAACAATATCAACTTCTAATGGAAGAAATCCAAGAGTTGCATATAATTGCAAAAAGAATTGAAAGAGGACAAGATAATGATAGATTCGCCAAGGTAAATGCAGGTAGAAAGCATTTAATAGATGCATTAAATTATAAAGGTAATCTTGATGAAAAAAGAAAGCTCATACTTGATTCACTTTCTATGCTAAGAGAAGGAAGAGAACTGATTGAAAAAACACTAATTGATAAATTAAATTCTTTGGAAGAAATTCCCGAATCGAAGCTAAAACTAATATGGACTTGTTTTAAAAAAACAAATTATTATGAAACTCAAACTACAAGATATAATGACATACAAGAATATTTTCAATATTATTATATGTCCATAGAGCCTATGGCATATGCATACACATACTTAAAACAGCCTCATCTAATATGCTCATTGTTGGATGATAGCAAAAAAGTTTTTGAACATCAAAATTTATATAGAATATCAAAAATTGAACCTATGTTATCTCGTGATAATTTTGAAAAAATGTGGTATAAATCACCAGAATATTATAAAACACGATTACTAACCACTTATGAACAAAATCTTGATAATGGCAATATACTAATAAAATTTAAAGGTAATGAACTTTTGGAGGCAAGGGATAATGAAAACAACCAATAAAAAGAAAAAACATTTATAAAACCGCAAGTCAAGTAGGTAAATTCATCAAACCAGTAGGAAAAATTGCTTTAGGTGTAATTATATTCCCAGCTATAAAATCGGTATCTAAACTAATAAAAAAATGAGTTAATTGCAAAAACGCTATTCAATCCATTAAAACTGAATAGCGTTTTTTATATGAAATAATAATCTGCAAGCACTTTGCAAGCACAACGCTCACAAAACGGTTAATTATAAGGCTTTAAAACCTATTTTTAATCACTCCCATTCTTCTTTTCCAAATGTCCGATATATCCCAAACCATTCAAAATACTAGGTTCTATTTTTTATAGTACCAATAAATCTTACTAATTATAGGATGTTTTCAGATTTTTAGTCCCGTCCCAGTCCCAGTACCGGAGAAATTATAATTGTTCCGAACTAAGTTTATATCAATGTTTAATCCGAAAGCCTTGGGACATAGTTTTTAAATATTCCAAATACTTCCTCTTGTTCCTTATTTCGCAAAATAGAAATAACTATATTTAAATAAACATTATTTTGAAGACCAAAATAATGACCTATTGATTTAGATAATCCTTTTTCATTAAACATTTTTATCACTTTTTTATAATTATTACTTATCAACGCTTCTTCATATGATTTTAATGTTTCTTCATAAATTCTATCGGCATCAATATTTTCAATAGCCTTTTTTAAACTTTCTTTTGTATTAATCTCAGAAATTTCAGCCAAGGATAATTTATGTTTTATCTGAGATACTACATTTTTCTTAATCTGACCACGAATTTGATTATCAAACCTTTCATTTATGACATAATTTTTGATATTACTAAATATTTCATTAAAATTATTGCCTAAATAATCTGATAAAAAACTAATTAGTTCTTCTATAATAAATAGATTTTCAACTTCGGCAACCTTTAATGTGTAAATATTATCTTTCTCTAATTTATTTATTTCATCTTCTGTTCGAAAGTCACGATCAATTAATCCATAAACACTATAATTATGAATCTTTTGGGTTGAATTAAAAGATTTTGTTCTCATAATGACTTGCATACAACTTCCACAAGGAATGATAAAATAGTCTGGGTATAAAATAGAATATAATTGATTGTCAAAACTACTCTCTTCTCCTTCTACAAACAAAATATTTTTACGTGATCCGAGAATATCGAATAGTAACTTTTCTGGTAATTCATTAGAAATTATTTTTTCTAAATTCCAATTTTCCCCATCATAATTCTTTATCCATATCTTTTCCGAATTCTTATGGGAAGCAGCAAAATTTGTATCATGTGTTATATAAATAAATAAACAATCTTGACGATAATTCTCTAACTGTTCCCATAAAATATTCATTATTGAGTTGTGAAGATGTAATTCAGGTTCATCTATTATTAAAGTTTTATTATCTGGTACAACCAGAACTTGTGACGCTAAATACAAAACAGCTCTTTCTCCATCACTCATTTGATTTGCAGAATACTTTTTAGTAGGTTTGTTTCTTTCATAAGCAAAGAACTTAGAATCTTCAAATATAAGTGTTCTTTGTGGAAATATGCTATTCCAAATATTTATTAATTTATCCAAAACTGTAAATGAAATGTTAGGTTTAGGATAGTTATTTTTTTCAGCTATTTTGCAATCATTAAAATAATTCGACGTCTCATTGTTATATAAACCAATTAATGCCGCTAACACTATATCAAAATCATTTAAAAGTTTAGTGGTATATGCTTTTCCATAATCCCATCTAGATCCCTTATCTTTATTTTGAATGTCATATTCATTATCAGTTCCAAAAAAAATTCTATTTTTAGCGTAATCATAATTACTCAGTGGTATATTTTCTTTAAAGTTAAGATTTCTTTGTGCTCCAATTCTATGAACTTCTAAGGGGTCCTCTTCTTCAATCCAAGCACCCAATTTACTTTTTCCACTACCATTTGCCCCTATAATAATTATTGAATTATTATTTGTTGTATGCTCTTTAGATTCACCATTAATTGTAGGTAGTTTATACTTATAAATTTTCAAATTCTTCAACATATTGCTTACCTCTTAAACTTAGCTTCAAATTAATACAATCGTTTTATTTAAATCTAACCTGAAGATTTAACTTAATAAAATGGTTCTACAATAAATATTGGAGTCTAGGTTGATCCCAACATTTATTATAGAACCATTGAAACTACGGTCTAATTTTTTGTCCAAATGTAAACCACTTGGAACTATTATTTTAATTATTCTTTTTTACTTCCAGTACCATTTGAGTACCAGTAGCCATTTTTCATTCTCTTTATAGCTTGTAATTAAGCCATTTTAGAAAATTTTGCGATTATTCCCATTCAATTGTTCCTGGTGGTTTTGATGTTATATCGTAGACTATTCTTCCAACTCCCTTTACTTCGTTTATCATTCTGTTTGATAGGGTTTGTTGGAGTTCGTATGGCATATCGAATGCTTCTACTGTCATTGCGTCTTTACTTGATACGGCTCTTACTACAACAACATAGTCATAAGATCTTTCGTCACCTTTTACTCCTACTGTTCTTAGTGGGGTAAATACTGTGAAATATTGCCAGATGTCTCTGTTTAATCCTGCATTTTTTACTTCTTCTCTAAGGATTGCATCGGTTTCTCTTACAATCTCTAATTTTTCTTCTGTTATATCTCCTATAACTCTAATTGCAAGTCCTGGTCCTGGAAATGGTTGTCTCCATACCATTTCTTCCGGAACTCCGATGCTTTCTCCAAGGGCTCTTACTTCATCTTTGAATAGTTCTCTTAGTGGCTCTACTACTCCTTCAAAGAGCATATCTTCTGGAAGTCCACCTACGTTGTGGTGAGATTTTATTACTGAGCCTTTTCCTTTTCCACTTTCTATTACATCAGGATATATTGTTCCTTGTACTAAATATTTTGCATCACCAAATTTTTTGGCTTCTCTTTCAAATACTTCTATGAAGTGGTTTCCTATTATTTTTCTTTTTTCTTCTGGATCTTCTACGCCTTTTAGTAAATCAAGAAATTCTTTTGATGCATCTACCATTTTTACATTTAAACCAATTTCTTTGTATTGGTCCATAACAGATTTTGCTTCATCTTTTCTTAGTAAACCATGGTCTACAAATATACATTGTAGATCATTTCCTATTGCCTTGTGAACAAGTGTTGCAGCTATTGTTGAGTCAACCCCACCTGAAAGTCCACAAATCATTTTTTCTCCAGCATATTTTTCTTTTATTTTTTCTATTGTTTCTTTTGCAAGGTCTTTCATTATCCAAGTTTTTTTTGCCTTACAAATATTTAAAACAAAGTTTTCTAGCATTTGGAATCCGTATTCGGAATGGGCAACTTCTGGATGAAATTGTACTGCATATATATTTTTTTCTTCATTTTCAAATCCTGCTATTGGGCAATTTAATGACCAGGCAATTTTTTTGAAACCATCAGAAATTTTTGTAACTTGGTCTCTGTGATTCATCCAAATTATTGATTCTTGTGCTACATTTTCAAATAATTTTGATCTTTGGTCAACAAATAAAGGAGTTTTACCGTATTCTCCTTTTTCAGCTTCGGATATTTCTCCATCAAAGTGGAAAGCTAAGGCTTGCATTCCATAACATATTCCAAGTATTGGAACGTTTAAGTCTAATATTTCTGGATTTAATTTTAAACTTTGGTCACTATGGATTGATTGTGGTCCACCTGTCAAAATTATTCCATCTAAGTTTTCTAGATCAAGAGTTTTTAGGTCAACATCGCAATCATGAAGTGTTGCATAGACTCCCATTTCTCTTATTCGTCTTACTATAAGTTGATTGTATTGGCCACCGAAGTCCAATACCATTATTTCAGATTTTTTCTCCATCTACCCCTCCTATATTTCTCCAAATATTGCAAAATATTTCATATAATCAAGATTATCCATCTTGTAGTAGTTATACTTTGTATCTTCATCATACTTTTTAAAGTGTAATTTATCTATAAGAGTTTTAAAGGATTCATTATTTTTTCCTGCTTTTACATAAACTTCTTCTTCTTGCCCGAGGGTAAAGAAATAATCTATTACAGCTTCTAGGGCCTCCCTACCATAGCCCCTATTTCTTAATGACTTGTTTATTATTATATAAATCCTAACTCCATTTTCGCATTCGTTTGCTCTTATTGTTCCTATAGAATCATTCATCCCCTTGTTTACTATGTGCCAAAAATTGTAATTATTTTTATTTTCATAGTTTGAAAGGCATGTATCTATTAATCCTTTTTCATCTTCTACTTTTGACATATAGAAAAATTTTGGGTCTTTTATAAATTCTAAATCTTTTTCCAAATCTTCTTTTTCAAACCTTCTTATTATCAACCTTCTTGATAGTATAAGTTTCGTATTTTCCATAATTCTCCTTTTATAAAAAATAGAGCTGCTAAAGCAGCAATATTTTATGAAAAATTCTTTTTATAGTATTCTAGAACGTCTGTAGCTGTTTGTTCTATTGTATTTAAAGTTACATCTATTACCTTACAATCCAAATCTTCAAAGACTTCCTTAGCATATTCTAATTCTCTATTGATTCTTTCTTTATCAAAATAATCACTTTTTGAATTTATACCAAGTCCTTTTGACCTGTCTTCCCTAATTTTTGATAATTTATCTGGATTTATAGTTAATCCTATTATTCTTTTTGGGTCTATATCAAAAACTTCCTCTGGCAGTCTTATTTCTGGAACTAAGGGAAGATTATAAACTTTAAAATCTTTTGTTGCCAAAAGCATAGTTACTGGTGTTTTGGATGTTCTTGATACTCCTAGAAGAACAATATCTGCTTCTTTTATTCCCCTTTTGTCTTTTCCATCATCATATTTTACAGCAAATTCTATTGCCTCTATCATTGAAAAATAATCTTTTGATAGTTTTCTTGTAAGTTTTTTCTCCCTTAAGGCTTTCTCTCCTGTAACTTCTTCAAACAAAGAAAGGGCCGGTCCTAGTATATCTATTACTTCTATATTTTTTTCTAAAGCTTTTTCCTTCACATATTCTTCTAGCTTTTTTTCAGCAATAGTTTGGATTATTATTGATTTTTCAGGGATTTTTTTTAACTATTTTATCAATTTTATTTTCACTGTCAATATTAAATTTTCTATTTATATTGAAATTAACATTTGGAAAATGAGTTACAACTGATTTTGCAAAAGTTTGAGCCGTCTCTCCAGTAGAATCACTTATTATATAAACATTCAATACACCACGAGCCATTTTATCTCCTATTTTACTAAATCTTTTATATTAAATACCCTCGAAATATCTTTAGCAAGTTTATTTAATAGAGCCAATCTATTATTTTTTATTTCTTCATCATCTACCATTATCATAGTGTTGTCTAGGTAGTCGTTACCAATTTGTCTTGTTGATGCAATTTCTTCCAAAGCTTTTTGGTAAAGTTTTTGGCTTAGATATTTTTCACTTTCAAGATTATTTATACAATCATAATATTGTCTTTCTAATCCTTCATCTAATTTTTCAACATTTACATCAATTAAGTCAAAGTCTTTTGTAAAGTTATTAATTCTTGTGAAATAGTTTAAAATTTCTTCGCTATCATCTCTTTTAACAAATTCTTCTAGGGCTTTTACCTTTTCAATTACAGAAAGCACATTTGATTCTCCAGTATTTAATACTGCATTTACAAGATCATACCTATATCCCTTATCATTCATCATATTTTTTAACCTATCAATGAAAAATTCTGTAATCTTTTCTAAAGTTTGATTATAGTCGAATGAAAGTTCATTTTTTTCTGTATATACAAATAAAGAATCTTTTACTAAATCTTTTATGTCAACATCAATTTTCTTATCAGCTATTATATTTATTACACCAATTGCAGATCTTCTAAGTCCAAATGGGTCTTGGCTTCCTGTTACATAATCTTCGATTATATAATGACCTGTTATTGTATCAATCTTATCAGCTATTGATAAGACAATTCCAGCAACTGACTTTGGAAGTGAATCTTCTGAGCTTCTTGGTTTATATGCTTCTTCTATTGCATTTGCAACTTGGATATTTTCGCCAGAATTTGTAGCATAGATTCTTCCCATTGTTCCTTGAAGTTCTGTAAATTCTATAACCATTTTTGTAACAAGGTCTGCTTTTGAAAGATAAGCTGCCCTTAATAAATTATCAGAAACATCTTCTCCAAGTTTAAATTCTTCAAGGTAATTTTTTGATAAAGAAATCAATCTTTCAGTCTTTTGTTTCATTGATCCAAGACCTTCAAAGAAGGTTAGTCTGTCTAATTGATCTACATATTCTTCTAACTTTTTATTATTGTCAATGTCATAGAAGAATTTTGCATCTTCAAGTCTTGCTGTAAGTACTTTTTTATTTCCACTTATTACATTTTCTTTAGCATAATCATCACCATTTCTTACAAGTAAGAAATATGGCATCAAATTTTCATTGTCATCTACAATTGGGAAATATCTTTGGTGATCTTTCATTGGTGTTATAATTACCTCTTTTGGTAATTTTAAGTATTCATGGTCAAGCTCACCCATCAAAACTGTAGGATATTCTACTATATTTATAACTTCTTCTAGTAAATCTTCATCTTTTAGAAATTTACCACCAATTTCTTTAGCATAGCGATTGAGGCCTCTAAGAATTATTTCTCTTCTTTCTTTGTAAGATAAAATTACAAAATTTTCTTTAAGTAGGTCTAAATAAGAATCAATTTTATCAACTACAATTTCGCTTTTTCCTAAAACTCTATGTCCCTTTGTTGTGTTTGATACTTTTATTCCTTCAGCATCAAAATCCAAAATTTCATCGTCAAGAAGTGATAAGAAATACCTAATTGGTCTTGCAAATCTAATTGATCTTCCTCCCCATCTCATAGACCTTGGGAAGTTTAATGATTTTACAAGCTCATAAATATTTTTTTGCAAAACTTCTTTTATAGAAGGGCTTTCTTCTTTTTTTTCTACATAAACATATTCTTCACCCTTAAAATCTTTGATTATTACATCAGAAATATCTGCCTTTTGTCCTCTTAGAAATCCTAAAAGTGCCTTTGATGGATTTCCTTCATTATCATAGGCAATTTTTTTGGAAGGGCCCTTTACGCTTACAAGTTCTTCTGATTTGTTTTCTTCAAGTCCATCAAGCAAGATTGCAAATCTTCTTGGAGTAGATTCTACTTTTATTTCTTCCAGGCTTAATTTATTTTCTTCAATTAATTTTTTGAATTTTTCTTCAAGTTGTTTTTTTGTTGAATTTATATAAGCTGAAGGAAATTCTTCAACTCCTATTTCTAATAAATATTTGCTCATTACTTATCCTTTCTTAAAAGTGGATATCCTAGTTCTTCTCTTTTTTCAATATATGCTTTTGCAACTTTACTAGAAATATCTCTTACTCTTTTAATATAGTGACTTCTTTCTGATGCTGAGATTGCTCCCATAGCATCCAAGGTGTTGAATGTGTGAGATGATTTTAATACATTATCATAAGCTGGGTATACAAGTCCCTTATCAATTAATCTGTTTGCTTCAGATTCGTATATTTCAAATAATTTTTCCAAAACTTCGCTATCAGCATCTTCGAAGGAATATTTTGAATTTTCATATTCTGGTAACTTAAAGACATCAGAATATTTTAAATTTTCAGACCACTGAATATCAAAAACATTGTCCACGTTTTGTAAGTACATACAAACTCTTTCAAGGCCCATGGTTATTTCTCCACTTTCAAGCTCGCAGTTTATTCCACCTACTTGTTGAAAATAAGTAAATTGGGTTATTTCCATTCCATCAAGCCAAACTTCCCAGCCAAGTCCCCAAGCTCCAAGAGTTGGTGATTGCCAGTTATCTTCTACAAATCTAATATCGTGTTCTTTTGGATTAATTCCAATTACTTCTAGACTTTTTAAATATAAGTCTTGAATATTTTCTGGAGTTGGTTTAAGCAAAACTTGTAGTTGGTGGTGTTGGTATAATCTATTTGGATTTTCTCCATACCTACCATCAGCTGGTCTTCTTGATGGTTCTACATAAACAACTTTCCAAGGTTCTTTTCCCAAAGATCTCAAAAAAGTGTGAGGATTCATTGTTCCTGCTCCTTTTTCTGAATCGTAAGGAAGCATGAAAGATGCACCTTGTCCTTCCCAATATTCTATTAATTTTAGCATTAAATCTTCAAAATACATTTTCTCTCCTATTTATTTGACTAATTTAATTACCCATTCAAGTGAGCTAAATTTTCTAATTTCTAAACAATCTAAAACATAAGCTGTTATCAAATTTAAAAGTTTTTCTTTTCTATTTTTAAATCAATTTTTTCTACCTTATCAGTTGGAGTGTAGATTAATTTTAATATAAACAAATATTCTTCTTTTGTAAGATAAATCAACTGATGGTCTCTCCTCCTACAAGAATTACAAACCACTCCCCCATCTTCTATAGAAAAATATACATAATTTGGCTTGATATTTTCTCCACAGATGGAGCATCCTTTCAAATTTGGTTTGAAGCCTGAAAAAGATATGTACTTTAATAAAAAGCAAAGGAAAATATTTAAATAATTTTCACTTGCTTTTTCAAAGCTCTCAAAAGTCTTGTCTAATAAATTATAGACAAGCTCTTTTTGGTCAAAATCAATTGTTCTTAATAATAAATCGCAAATAGCCGATTTATATACTATTATATCAAAATTTTTATTAGATTTCGAATAAGATTTGATTAATGAGGCATCTTTTATCCCAAAAAATTTGTCTCCAGATTTATAAAGATTGTAGGAAGCTTTTACAAATCTTTGGGTTGATGAAAGATTTGTATTTTTTTTATTTAAAACTCCCTTGGCAATCACAGAAATTTTTCCCATATTTTTTGTAAAAATTTCTATGATTTTGCTTGACTCTTTGTAAGTAAATTCTCTTAAAACAAAGCCTTCTACATTTGAATTATCACTTGTAACCAAACCTATTCACCAATTTTTGTTTTTACGCCAATCTTTTTCGACCTTGACCCACAATTTTAAATTTATCTTGCTATCCATAAATACTTCTATTTCTTCTCTTGCATCCATGCCGATTTTTTTTGATTTTTCTTCCGTTTTTACCGATAACTATCTCTTTATGGCTTGGTCTTTCTACAACTATACTAGCGTAAATATCATATAAGTTTTTATCATCTCTCTTTTTGAACTGATCAATTCTTACAAAAATTCCATGAGGGATTTCATTTGAAAGATTTCTTAAAGCTTTCTCCCTAATTATTTCAGATACTATGAATCTTTCATTTTTGTCAGTTATCATATCTGATGGATAATATAGGGGTCCTTCAGGTAAAATTTCTTTTATTGTTTGTATATATTTTTCAATATTTTCATCATTTAAGGCTGAAATTGGAATTATATAATCAAAAGCATTTAAACCTATGTAGGTCTTTTTTATTTGATCAATTTCCCCTTCTTCTAATAGGTCACACTTATTTATAAGAAGAATTTTTGGTACTTTTATTTTTCTAATAAATCCAAAATCATCTTATCAAGCCTTCCAATTTTTAGGGAATTATCGACTATAAATGTTACTATATCTGAATCTTTAAGGCTATCTTCTGAAACTTCAAGCAGGTGTTCTTGAAGTTTATTTCTTGGTGTTTGGATACCTGGTGTGTCTAGAAAAATTATTTGTGAATTTTCGTCGTTATATATTATTTTTATTTCATCTCTTGTTGTTTGGGGTTTATTTGAAATTATTGAAATTTTTTCTCCCAAAATTTTTTCCATTAGGGTAGATTTTCCTACATTTGCCCTACCAACTACCGATACAAAACCTGATTTCATTTCTCCTCCAAATCTTTTTTTGAAAAGTTATATGGAAGAATATCCCTTAATCCATATATCTTATAATCTTCTGTTGAATTTGCTATTACAATCTTTGAATCTGAATCTAAAAATTCTGCCATAAATTGCCTGCAAACTCCACAAGGATAGGTCATATCACTATCTCCTGTAATTATTATAGTACCAATTTCCTTATCTCCTGCACTTATTGCCGATGATAGGGCAGATCTTTCTGCACAAAGTGTTACAGAATAGGCAGCATTTTCTATATTTACTCCCTTATAAATATTTCCTTTTTTTGTCAAAACTAGACTTGATACCCTAAATTTTGAATAAGGTGAATAAGAATTTTTTTATTTTCTATAGCCTCTTTTATTAGTTCTTTTAAATCTTTTTTCATGAAAATACTCCAAATATTAAAAGTGCTATTGCCGTACCTAGGATTGCCCCTCTAATAATTTCTGGAAGTGAGTGGATATTTGCCTCAAACCTGCTTTCTGCAACTATAATAGCAAGTCCATAAAATATAAATATTAATAGTCCCTCATCAACTCTCATAGCCCCAATTGTTGCAAGACAAAAAGAAATTGATGTATGACCTGAAACAAATCCACCATGAAAGGCTGTTCCGTGTCCCTTATAAAAAATCCCCTTAAAAAATATGGTTGAAATAATTACTATTGATACTGCAATAAGGGCAAGATGAGATGGTCTTCTTGAAATCCTTAGTACAACTGAGGATGAGAAATTTGCGACCTTATCAAAAAATACCAAGTAGGCAACAAAAATTGTATTTAGGGCTGATACAAAAGTAGCAGCTGCTGATAGGTCCTTGCTGGCCTTAGCTTCCTTGGATTTTTTCCCTTCACCTGCAAGATTTACTGCTTGTTCTAAAGATGTATTTAAAAGTTCACAAGAAATTACAAAGGCAATAGAAAAAACCAAAAACATCATCTCTACCCTTGAAACATTTAAAAATAAGGAAACAAATAGGACAAGAATAGAGGTCAAAACATGAAACTTCATATTTTTTTCATTGTTTATAGCAAAAACAAGACCCTCAAAGGCATAGTCAAAACCCTTAACAAATTTTTCCCCAGCAGATCTGGTCTTTGGAATATATTTTTGGGCTTCGTCTTCTCTTCTTTTTTCTTCTTTTAATTCTTCTTTAACTTGACTTTTAATTTCTTCAATTAATTGTTTTTCGTCTTTCATTTGAATACTCCAAGATTTTTCATAACTTGTTTTTCCTTTAATCTCATTATTTTTTTATCATCTTCTTCCATATGGTCATATCCTAACAGATGAAGTATAGAATGGCAGGTTAGATATATTATCTCTCTTTCAAAAGAATGTCCCAATTCTTTTGCTTGCTTTCTTGCAACATCTGTACAAATAACCACATCTCCAAGCATCAAATATGGTTTTTCTAGTAAGGTTTTTCTATCCTCATTGAAGAAGTCTTCGATAGGAAAGGATAAAACGTCTGTTACCCTGTCAGTTTGCCTAAAATCCTTATTCAAGTCCCTTATTTTTATCTCATCTACAAAAGAAAGGGAGATCTCGCATTTTTTCTCATCTACATTTTCAACTTTCAAAACTTCCTTTATGACTTTTTCCAAATCTTTTTGAAGGGTCAAATCTTCATTTGTAGTATTATCTATTATTAATTTCATCTTTATTTTCTTTTTCCTTATCAGCCTTATCGTATGCTTCAATAATTCTTTGAACAAGAGGATGTCTTACTACATCTACTGCAGTAAATTCCATAAATTCTATTCCTCTTACATTTCTAAGAATTCTTGAGGCAGATTTTAAGCCAGAATTTTTCCCACGAGGAAGGTCTATTTGGGTAATATCTCCAGTGATAATTGCCTTTGATCCATATCCAAGTCTTGTCAAAAACATCTTCATTTGTTCAAAGGTTGTATTTTGTGCCTCATCTAAAATTACAAAAGAATTATCAAGAGTTCTTCCCCTCATATAAGCAAGTGGAGCAACTTCTATCACTCCTTTTTCAACTAAACTTTGATAGGTTTCAAAACCAAAAATTTCAAAAAGCGCATCATAAAGTGGTCTTAAATATGGGTCGACCTTATCTTGCAAATCTCCTGGCAAAAATCCTAAACTTTCACCAGCTTCAACAGCAGGTCTTGTAAGAATAATTCTATTTACTTCATTATTTTTAAAGGCTCTTATGGCCATGGCAACTGCCAAGTAAGTTTTTCCTGTTCCTGCAGGCCCAATTCCAAAAACAACATCATTATTATTGATCATACTTACATAAGATTTTTGTCCTAAGGTTTTTGGCTTAATAGGTTTGCCATTTGCAGTTGTAACAATAACTTGGTCCAAGGATGACTTTATCACTTCCTTGTTTTCAGAAACAAGCATATCAGAAAAGTATTTTAATTTTTGAAAATCAATGCTTTTTTCTTTTTCTATAACTTCTATTACTTCTTCAATAAGCCTTATGGCAAGATTTACATTTACCTCTTCACCCTTTATACTTATATTTCCATTTTCAGTTTTTATTTTTACATCAAACCTATTTTCAATATATTTTCTATTTTTATCAAAATTACCGAATAAACCCATGATTATATCGGTGTTATTTATTTGTATTATTTCCTTAATTTTAATCACTCCTTTGAGATTATTATACCATTTTAGGGTAAATAAAAAAGATGAGAAAATCTCATCTTTTAGCTTTTGGCTTTCCTATAATTTCTGAATATATTATAGCCTTTTTCAATTCATTTTTATCTAATTTTATTTTTTGTCTTTCTTTTTCATAATCCTCTATTTGTTTTGAGTAAATATCTGAAGATTTTTTGAATTGTTTTATTTTTTTATTATAGGAATCCTTATTATTTTTTCTTTGAACTTTTTTGTAAGCCTTATCAAAAGTTTTTTTATTTTCTTTTCATCTTTTGCAAGAGAGGACATAGCCTGACCAAAACTCATTTTCTTTTTTGTGGTATTTTTTCTTTTGTTTTGATTATTTAATTCTTTTAACCAAGTGTCAAAATCAGGAGTATATTTTCCTTCTTCTTTATTATTTTCCTTATCTAATTTGTAGATAAATTTATAAAACTTAGTTTTTAAACTATCTTTTGCCATTAATATTCATCTCTACTATCGGTTTCTGATATTTTATTTCTCATTTGAGTATCGGCATTAATATTTTTCATATTATAATAATCTAAAACTCCAAGATTTCCACTTTCAAGCGCCTTGGCAATTGCAAGAGGTACTTTTGATTGAGCTTCTACAACTTTGGCCCTGTTTTCTTGTTCAAGAGCTATAGCTTGGGCACGTCTTTCTTCAGCTTTAGCTTGGGCAATATTTTTGTCAGCTTCTGCTTGGTCTCTTTGTAATTCTGCCCCAACATTTCGTCCAACATCAACATCTGCTATATCAATTGATAAAATTTCAAAAGCAGTTCCTGAATCAAGTCCTTTTTCCAAAACTGTTTGGGAAATATTATCTGGATTTTCTAAAACTTCTGCGTGAGTATGAGATGAACCAACTGTTGTTACAATTCCTTCACCAACTCTTGCTATAATTGTTTCCTCTCCTGCTCCTCCGACAAGTCTTTCAATATTTGCTCTTACAGTAACTTTTGCAATTACTTTTACTTCAATTCCATTTTTTGCAACTGCCGCAATTGTTGGCGTATTTATTACTTTTGGATTTACAGAAACTTGTACAGCTTCAAAAACATTTCTTCCTGCAAGATTCATTGCTGCTGCTTGTTGGAAGGTCAAATCAATATTTGCCCTTTCAGCTGCAATCAAGGCATCTACAACTTGGTTTACATCTCCTCCTGAAAGAAAATGGCTTTCAAGATCAGAACTTTCAATTTGTATACCTGCTTGGTGAGATTTGATTAAGGCATAAACAATATGTCTAGGATTTACCCTCCTAAATCTCATTGCAACTAGAGAGCCCATAGAAACTGGAACTCCTGATGATCTTGCTGTTATCCATAATCCAATTGGAACTAAAGATAAAAATACTACTACTAAAATTACTATCAAAGCTGGAATAATTATTGGCATTATATATCCTCCTTAACATAAATGTTTCCATCTTTTATTTCTACTACTTTTATTCCTACATCTTTTTTGATAAATTCTCCATAAGTTCTAGCATCATAGATTTTTCCATCAATTTCTACCCTTCCTGTAGGTCTTAAAATGCTAAGTGTCCTTCCAGATTTTTTTAAAAGAAAGGAATAATCTTTTTTTGAATTATAACCTCTCTCTTTTGTTTGAACTTTAGTAAGAATTGACTTTTCAAAAACTTTAGCAGAAAAACCTAATCTTATAAAAATGGTTATACTTATAAAAACAGATGCTGCTGTTATCATCAAAACAATTACTCCAAACAAGGAATTATCTAGTGAATCCATAAGAGAATAAATTGTCAAAACTAAGCCCAAGCTTCCTAAAATTCCAAAACTTGGCGTTATTAGCTCTATTACTAGTAACAAGATACCAGAAATAAAACAAATAATAGTTATCAAATCTGCCTGACCCCTATCAAATCCCACCTTATAAAAATAAGCAAAAAGTGCCAGGGCTATTATAGAAAATAAAATTTTCTTGTCAGTAAAAAATATAGCCACAATACTTATAAAAGCTAAACTAAAAGACAGGGCTAATAAAATATCTGCTAACATAATACTCCTTTCTATTAAAAATTATATTCTTTATCTTTATACCCAAAAAATAAAAAGAGGAGAAATTTCTCCTCATTTTTAATTTATTTTTTCAAAATTATCATCCAATAATTCATAAATATCTCCATAATTTTCTGTTGAAATATTTATATAATCTACTCCTTCTTGGCCAATATCGTGACCTTCTCTACTATATTTAAAAATTTTATTTTTAGAATCAATTGTATAATCCAATTCAAAACCAAACGACCAAGCTAGCCAATTTGAATCTACATATAATTTTCCATCAAGAATTACCCCTGCATATTTACTTGGTAGAAAACATACCTTATCTTCTTTCATATAATCATATCTTGCAAAAGCGAAAACCCCATAATCTGGAAAATATTGGTAGGCATAATTAGGGATATTTTCTGAAACATCTATATTTCCAGGAAATAATCCAAAATAATAGGTTCCGTCAGAATTTTCTTTTATATGCCTTCCTTGATTTTCTGCTAAAATTTTCTTGTATTTATTTGCAATATTAGAATACTCAGGATCTGTTAAATAAGGCGAATCTGAAAAATAAATTTCATCTAACTTATCCACATCTATAAAATAAGCATCTCCCATATCCAAAATGGAAATTTTTCCTTGGTCTTTTCCATCTTGAATTACTTTATAGGTCTTATCTTTAGAAAGATTTTCATCATTACTAGCACTTGGAGGATTTTCTTGATCTTTATTAGAACTTTGATTAGAAGGCACATTTTCAATTTGCTCTAAATTTCCTTTATTATCATCTTTTTATTTTCCCTAATAATTTTTCTATTAATTTTCTTTTGATCTTTCTTATCCTCTTTTTTTTCTTCAAATTTTTCCTTAGCAAGGTCAGTTAATTTTTTTGCATCAACAAGTTTTGAATTTTCACCATTAAATTCATCTATTACATCAATATTTCCAGACTTAACTATTAATTCTTTTGCCAATTCACCATTCATTTTATCAGGATAGGCACTATAAAGATTTGCTGCCAATCCTGCTACAAAAGGAGCAGAAGCTGATGTTCCATCCCACAACATCAATTTACCATTTTCATCATATCCAGGTACATTATTACCAGGTGCTACAATATCTAAATTTCTAGTAGTTGAGTCTTTCCAAAAAAATAGTTTTACCATTTTTATTTATTTCTGGCTTTGAAGCTCCAATAATTATTATTCTTTTTTTAATATCATCATCTACTTCTTCAAAAAAGGTTGTTTTCTTTATCTCTACATCAGAATATTCTTCAATATCTCTTATTATTTCCCCTTCATTACCTGCTGAATTTACTATCAAAAAATCTTTGCCCTGTTCTTTTAATTTCTTTAAAGCTACATTATATACCATAGAATTATCTCTAAGATATAATTGAAATCTTCTATAATATTGTTTTTGATTTCTGCCCTCTGATCTTAGCCCGAACTTCGCAATTCTACGCAAAGTCCTATTCTTGCTTTTAGAATCTTTTTCTATATTTTCTTTATCTGTATTTAAGTAATATAGAACTTCTTTTAAATATCCCCAACTTAAATTAAATATTTTTATTTGATTACTTGAATTATCTATCCTATATGCCAACAAGTATGGAAAAATACTAAAATCAAAAACAGTAGGATATACTTTTGTATCTTTACCTACACCACTAAATCCTAAATTATTATGTCTCGCCGCTAATATTGAAGAAACTAAATATGTATGAATTTTCATATCTTTTGTTGCTTCTTTATAGAACTTTTCTGACTTTGATCTTTTATTTTCATCTTCAATGACTTGAGTATTTAAATTTTGAAAGTCTAAATCTTTTTCTATAAATGTATCCTTGTTTTTACTGGTTCCTATTTTTCCATTTTCAAATACTCCAACATGAGATTCTTCTTTAAAATCAAGATTTTTCCACATATATGATAAGTTTGTTATTTTATATGACCAATAAGGATCATCTTCACTAATTTTATTTTTTCTATCAAATCCTTTATCTAAATCATAACCATCCCATAAATTATTTTTATCAAAATTCTTTTTACCAATTTTGAAATTATCATCCGGATACGATTCATTTATTCCAACTGGAATCAACCAATGAACTCTAGAAACCACTACTCCCTCTTCTTTTTTAATTTTCTCAGCAATTTTTTCTAGCTCATCTATAGATTTATTTGGAATATTAATTTGATAACCACCCCAAATGTCACATTTTCCTATTACTTTTGCCCCGTACTTATCAAATATTTTTTCATCAAACTTATCCAAGTCTACATCAACTAAAATCTCACCATCAACATATTCTCCAAAATTATCTTCTTTTATGTTTTCTTTTCCTGGAATTGTAAAGAAATTTTTCTTATCAGAAAATTCTAACTTTTGACTTTTTTGTGGGTAATTTTCTTTCATAGAAACTCTTTTTTCAATATATTTTGCCTTAGCCTTGCTATTAGAATTACTATTTTTCTCTTTATTGTTACTCAAAATAACATCTGGATTTTTTGAATTTTTATCCCTTTTAGGTCCTAAATTTAAAAAACCTTTTCCAAAATAAAAAACTAAAATGACAAGCAAGCCTATACCAAACCCAATAGCAATTTTCTTATAAGATTTCATCTTTCCCTCCTAGTTCTCTTTGTTTTATTATAGCAAGAAATAAATATTTTGTAATAAAAAAAGAAGGATTACTCCTTCTCAGAGCGTAGACAAAGTATGAATTTAGCTAATATTTTATTTCGAAATAAAAATTAAGCTAAGTACCATCTCGACTAGATAAATATGCCTTGATTTGGCATATTTATCCCTAAAACTAAGTGCGAAAGCATGAAAAAGTTTGCGTAGCAAATATGTTTTAGTGTGAGTGAAACGAACGCATGGAGAGATCTCATGAGATTTCTCGACTCACTACGTTCGCTCGAAATGGATGAAAATTTGGTTTGTCAACAGTCTGATAAGGATTACTCCTTCTTTGTTTATCAAGAAATTTAATTAATTAATTCTTTTAACCTTCCTGTTATTTTATATGGAACTTTTTTAAGTTCTTCTATGTTTTTTGCTCCGACAAGGGCCATAAATATTTTTATTTTAGTTTGCAATTCTTCCAAATATTTTTGGGCATAATCATAATCACCTCTTAATAGAAATGACAAAACTTCTCCAGAAATTGCACACATATCAGCCCCAATTATTATAGATTTACATACATCAGTAGCATTTCTTATACCACCACTTGAAATTAAGAAAAAATCATCAGATAAACTTCTTAAATCAAGGATTGATTTTGCTGTTGGTATGCCCCAAGAATAAAATTCTGAATAATCTTTATCAAAAATTCTCATATCTTCTATTTCAATAAAGTTAGTTCCACCTTTTCCAGCGACATCTATATATTCAATTCCAATATCCAAAAGTTTTTTGCCAACTTCCTTACTCATTCCAAAGCCAACTTCTTTGACAATCAAAGGTGCTGAAAGATTTTTTCTTATATTTTTCAAATTTTCAAAATTATTTAAAAAATCTCTTTCTCCCTCATCCATAACTAGCTCTTGGGCAATATTCAAATGGGCTTGCATGGCACTAGCCCCGATTAAATCTTTGGCAAATTCAAAATTTTCTAAACTATTTTCAAGGCCTAGGTTTCCTATTTTAAAAACATTATTCTTATCTTTTAATAAAGAAAAAGATTCTCTAGCCTTGATATCCTTTAGGGCAATAGACTCACTTCCCACAGCCATAGGAATATTTAAATCAGCACAAATATTTGATAAATCTTCATTTATGTCCTCGCTAATTTCTGTTCCTCCTGTCATAGCATTTACCATAACTGGCATAGAAATTTTTCTTCCCATAAATTCAATAGATGTATCAATTTCATCAAAATTTATCTTGCTTAGGGCATTGTGTTCAACATAAATATTATTTAAGAGAGTTTTTGACCTAAATTCACTCCTAAGATAATTTTCAATATGTTCATCTTTTCTTGCTCTTCTTTTTTCATCCATAATATCACCTAATAATTATCTTCTGTAAAATCTTCAATTTCATCATTCAAATAATTTTTATTATCTAATGAATTATCTTCATAATCATCAGTTTTTTCTTTTCTCTCATCTTTATTATCGTCAAAATCCTTGTAATTGTTCAAATTATTATCTTTATTTTCTTTTATCTTATTATAATCTTCATTTGAACCATAATTTTTGTAAGAATAATTATAATATTCATATTCCCAATAATAACTATCTTCTTTCTTCCATCCCTTTAATTTATATTTAGGAAAAACTTTATTTACAATATCCCATGTAGCCTCATAATCCGGAATATAATAAGAAATTCCATCAATCATACTTGCTTCACCTGGGACTGTATAAGTTTTAAATTTATCAGATGAAAAATTAGACATGCTATTTGCAAACTCAACCATGGTTGAAAAAGGCAGGTTGGTTTTTACATCCTTAAAATACGTTTCTATCAAAGATGTCATGCTAATTTCTTTAGATTTTTTAACTAATTCATTAACTATTGTCTTCAAAAATTCTTGTTGAGCATTAACCCTACCAAGGTCTCCATTATTATAAATTTTTCTAGTTCTCAAATACCACAAGACATCCATTCCGTCCATATCATTAATACCTGGTCTAATATGAACATCTCCATGGTCAATAGAAATTCCCTTTGGAACCTTATATTTTAAACCACCCATGCCATCTACTATATTAACCAAGGCGTCATAATTAATTTCCACATAATAATCTATATCAAGTCCCAAAAAATCTCTCAAAGATTTTAAAGTTAAACCAATTCCACCATAGGCGTGAGCATGGTTTGCCTTTGTAAATTCATCTCTAACCTTAATTCTTGAATCTCTTGGAATAGATAAAAGATCAACTTTTCCAGTTTCTGCATTTATTTTACACAACATTATTGTATCAGTTCTTGTAAAATCTGGATTTTCATTATTCTCATTAACATCAACCCCAACCATCAAAACTAAAATTTCATGGTCAACTTTTTGGTATTTATTTTCACTTGCAGCTTCTTTTCCATAATTTGTAATATTTTTTTTATTTTCTAGCCTATTTAAAAAAAGATTAGACCCGAAATATACAGTAGCTACAGTTAATAAGGTAATTAACAATCTTTTAAACTTCATAAAATCTCCTTCTCATCTTGTAATTATAGCATAAAAATATCCTTAATAAAAATGATAAAATCAAAAAATATATGATATAATCTATCTATGATTAAGCTAATTACAATTGATATAGACGGAACCTTACTAACTGATTTAAGGCGTCTACCTGAAAAAAACAAAAAAATGATATTAAAGGCAAAAAAATTAGGATGCCACATCGCTCTTGTAAGTGGTAGGCCGTTTTCTGGAATTCTTCCCTATGTGAAAGAACTAGATCTTGAACATGAAGGACATTTTTCAATTTCTCAAAATGGTTCTTATATTTTTGACAACTACACTAAGGAAGTAATTACAGGAGTTTTTCAAAAACCAAAAGATTTAATCGCCCTAGATGATTCTTTAAAAAAATTTAAGGTTCAAGTTTCAGCCATGGATGATGATAGTTTTTATACAAGGCACAAAAATCCAAATTTATTTACAAAGGTCGATTCTTTTTTAACCAAGCTAAAACTTAAAAAAGTCTCCTACCATGATTTTGATCAAGACAAAAATTTTGGTAGATTTTTAATTATGGGCTGGCCTTGGAATATAGAAAAAGTAATGGACAATATGCCAAGCTATGTAAACGAAAATTATTACTATGCAAAAACTGCCCCAGTTTTAATTGAGGTAATGAATAAAAACGCAAACAAGGGAAATGCCATTAAATTGATGAGTGAGAAACTCGGTTTCAAAATCGATGAAATTATGGCAATAGGAAATGAAATGAACGATATTCCCATGCTAGATATGGCAGGATTTTCTGTAGCTATGGAAAATGCCAACGATTACCTAAAACCTCATGCTGATTATATAACTTTATCAAACAATAAGGCAGGTGTTGGAGAGGCCATAGAAAAATTAATTGAAAATAATTTTGAAAAATTTTAAATAAAAAAGCATTCCTAGATTAACTAAGAATGCTCAGACTATTGACAAACTAAATTTTCATCCATTTAGTACCATAAAAGTGTAAGTAGAAAAAACTTTCTACCTACACTTTTTTTAATATAATGAAGGTAACGGACGCAGCCCATTTGGGATAATACACCCGTACTCGAAACAGTCCGCTACCTTTCATTATCAAGAATTCGATTAAGCAGGTTGGGTTAATACACCCGTGTAACGAGCTAAACTGAGTGGATAATTGTGTAGGTAGGTAAAAATTTAATGGAGGTATTTATGATTTCAA
This sequence comes from Anaerococcus hydrogenalis DSM 7454, assembly GCF_000173355.1. Taxonomy (GTDB): domain Bacteria; phylum Bacillota; class Clostridia; order Tissierellales; family Peptoniphilaceae; genus Anaerococcus; species Anaerococcus hydrogenalis. Next base: position 286 of record NZ_ABXA01000014.1, on the reverse strand, counting down.
TAGGAATTGATGTATCAAAATCTAAAAGCACAGTTGCAGCCTTAGGATTTGGAAAAGAACTTATCTTTAAACCATTTAATATTTATCATGTAAAAAATGATGTAAATAGATTAATTGGTAAAATTAAATCTTTAGATGAAGATGTAAAAATTGTTATGGAAGCAACAGAAATTTATCATATTCCTATCTTAATTAGTTTAGTAAATGAAGGTTTTTGTAAGTGTAATAAATCCATTAAAATGAAAAGATTTTGCCAAGCCTTAAGTTTAGAAATGTAAAACAGATA
>NZ_ABXA01000015.1 GCF_000173355.1 Anaerococcus hydrogenalis DSM 7454 | reverse complement strand
AATCATTCCAGTTCATTAAACCATATTCAGCTATGTGTATAGCATCTTTTTTATCTGTTTTTACATTTCTAAAACTTAAGGCTTGGCAAAATCTTTTCATTTTTAATGGATTTATTACACACTTACAAAAAAACCTTCATTTACTAAACTAATTAAGATAGGAATATGATAAATTTCTGTTGCTTCCATAACAATTTTTACATCTTCATCTAAAGATTTAATTTTACCAATTAATCTATTTACATCATTTTTTACATGATAAATATTAAATGGTTTAAAGATAAGTTCTTTTCCAAATCCTAAGGCTGCAACTGTGCTTTTAGATTTTGATACATCAATTCCTATTGAAATCATAAATACCTCCATTAAATTTTTACCTACCTACACAATTATCCACTCAGTTTAGCTCGTTACACGGGTGTATTAACCCAACCTGCTTAATCGAATTCTTGATAATGAAAGGTAGCGGACTGTTTCGAGTACGGGTGTATTATCCCAAATGGGCTGCGTCCGTTACCTTCATTATATTAAAAAAAGTGTAGGTAGAAAGTTTTTTCTACTTA
>NZ_ABXA01000016.1 GCF_000173355.1 Anaerococcus hydrogenalis DSM 7454 | reverse complement strand
ATTAGGATAATTTCAATTTCATATTTGCCGGTAGGCTTTTCTATAGTGTGTGCATCAATCTTTCAATCCCTATCAAGTGCAGGAATCGCCCTTTTTGAACCATTTTTAAGACAATTTATAATTTTATTACCATTGATGTATATTATAGGTCAAAGAACTGGAGATATAGATAAAATTTGGTACTCCTTTATAATAGCAGAATTTATTGCAGGACTTTATTGTGTGTATTTCTTGAGAAAAGATTACAAGGAAAAAATTGAAAAGGTAATGTAAACTGACTAAGGATTTTAGTCAGTTCAGACTGTTGACAAACTAAAAATTTGCTATTTCGACCAGATAAACAACCGTCGGTTTCGGTTGTTTATCCCGATTTATCGTACGTAGTGAGTGGAGAAATCTAGTGAGATCTCTCCATGAGTTCGTTTCACTCACTTAGTCGAGATGGTACGTAGCTTAATTTTTATTTATAATAAATATTAGCTAAAACTATACTTCCCTAAGCTCTAAACTGACTAAAATTTTAGTCAGTTTTTTTATTTGAACGAAAAAATTATGAAAATATTTTCTTTTAAAAAAAGGGTATAATGATATAGAAATAAAATATATTAGGAGGATATTATGTCAGAGAAAAAAAGCGTAAAGTCTAGAGTTCAAAACTTTGGATCTTTTCTATCAAGCATGGTAATGCCAAATATAGCGGCACTTATTGCTTGGGGTTTTATGGCAGCTTTATTTATTCCAACTGGTTGGTTGCCAAATGAAAACTTTAATAAAATTGTTGGCCCACTTTTAAAATATGCAATTCCAATGCTTATTGCCTATACAGGAGGTAATTTAGTAAATCCAAAAATGGGTGGGGTTGTCGGAGTTGTAGCCTTGTTGGGAGCGATTGCTGCAGCAGAAAATGAAGTAATGTTAGTAGCAGCTATGCTATTAGGACCTTTGGCTGGTTGGTTATTAAAAAAATTACAAGATGCCTATGATGGACACGTTCCACAAGGTTTTGAAATGCTTGTAAATAACTTTTCAGCAGGATTTTTAGCCCTAGGACTTTCATTAATTTCATATGTATTGGTAGCACCACTTATTTCAGGTTTAACTGGAATTTTAGCAGCAGGAATCAATTTCTTATTGGAAAAATCATTATTACCATTGGTTCATATTTTTATAGAACCTGCAAAAATATTATTTTTAAATAATGCAATTAATCACGGAATTTTTACACCTATAGGACTTGACCAAGCAGCTACAAGTGGAAAATCAATTCTATTTATGATTGAATCAAACCCAGGACCAGGTCTTGGAGTGCTTTTAGCTTATACATTTTTTGGAAAAAAAGAAGAAAGATCATCAGCAGCAGGAGCTGCAATCATCCAAGTATTTGGGGGAATCCACGAAATATTCTTCCCATATGTATTGATGAATCCAAAATTAATCCTTGCTACAATCCTTGGAGGAGCTTCAGGAACATTTACACTTGAAATTTTAAAAGGTGGACTTGTTGCATCACCAAGCCCTGGATCAATCCTTGCATGGCTTGCAATGACACCAAAAGGATCCTACCTTGCAACAATTTTAGGATTTGTAGTAGCAACTTTAGTATCACTTCTTGTAGCATCATTTATCTTGAAAACTTCAAAATCATCAAAAACTTTTGACCAAGCAAGTAAAGATTTATCAGATAGCAAAAACTCATCAAAATCATCACTAGAAAATGAGACAAAATCTTTTTCAAACATCTCAAAAATAAGATTTGCCTGTGATGCTGGAATGGGATCATCAGCAATGGGTGCAAGTATTTTAAAGAAAAATTAAAACAAGCAGGCCTTCTTGAAGGAATTGACATAACAAACGTAGCAATTGCAAACCTACCAAAAGACGTTGACCTTGTTGTAACCCATAAAGATCTAACAGAACGTGCAAAACAAATTGTACCAAACGCAATTCACGTATCAGTAGATAACTTTATGCAAGCACCGGAATATGATGAAGTTGTAGAAAGATTAAAAGAAAGTGAAAATCCTCAACTTTCAAATGAAAATAGCAAAAAAGAAGAAGTAGAAGAAATAAAAGAAGAAAAAGCAGATATTTTGACAAAAGAAAATATAGTTCTTGACCAAAATTTCCAAAACAAGGAAGAAGCCATAGCGAAAGTTCAAGAAATGATGGAAAAATCTGGTTTTGTAGGTAAGGGCTACCAAGATGGCATGCTTCAAAGAGAAAAAGAAGCCCCAACCCACTTTGGCATAGGCCTTGCAATTCCTCACGGAACAAACCAAACTAAAAAAGAAATCAAAAAATCAGGACTTGTAGTAATAACATCTAAAAAAGGTGTAAATTGGGATGGAGAATTGGTAAAATTAATAATAGGAATTGCCGGAAAAGGTGATGACCATTTACAAATTCTTGCCAATGTTGCCAATAATGTAAACACAGAAGAAATTGTAAACGAACTTGTAGAAAATGGAAATAAAGACCAAATATATGAAATTTTAACAAGAGAGGAAGAATAAGAATGAAGTTAGCAATTCAATTTGGAGCAGGAGCAATAGGACGTGGACTTTTAGGAAAAATAATCCATGATTCAGGATACGAGCTAGTATTCGTTGATGTATTTGATAAAATAGTTGATCAAATAAATGAAGATGGATATGTAGGCTTAGAATTAATGGACCATGACAATGAAGCTATAAAATTAGATAAGGTATCTGCCCTTTGCTCAACAAAGACAGAAGATTTAGAAAAAATCTACGAAAAAATTGCCCAAGCTGACATAATAACAACATCAGTAAGAGTGGAAAATTTAGACTCAACATCAAAAATCCTAGTTAAGGGCTTAGAAAAAAAAGAAGCAAATAGCCCGAAAGTTGATATAATGGCATTTGAAAATGCCTTTAGGGCAAGTGATATCTTAAAAAATCACATACTAGAAAACTCAAACTTCAAAGAAGAAGACCTAGACAAACTAGCTACCTTCCCAAACACAGTAACAGATAGGATTGTACAAAATAAAATGGTTGATGGAAGATCTGTAGTAGAAATATCTGATGATTTCGAAGCTGTAATCGAACAAACAAAATTAAAAGATCCAAAATCAAAACCAATAAAGGATGCTGAATACACACAAAATATTGACGAAGAATTAGAAAGAAAACTATTCTTAGTAAATGGAGTGCACGCAGCAACATCATACTTTGGCCACCACAAGGGCTATACAATGATGGATGAGGCATTTGGAGATGAGGAAATTTTATCAGATGTAAAAAAATTGATGGAAGAATCATCAGAAGTATTAATCAAAAAATACGGCTTTGACAAAGACCAACTAGATAAATTCAAAGAAGCAAAATTAAACAGGTTCCTTAAAACAGCAAGCCATGACGAAGTGGCAAGAGTTGCAAGAGACCCACAAAGAAAATTAGGAAAAACAGATAGGCTAGTATCACCAGCAATTAGCGCTTACGATAACAATTCATCCTATGACTACCTTGCAAAAGCCATAGCTTACGCCTTCAAATACGATAACAAAGAAGACGAAAAAGCAATGGAAATTCAAGAATATATAAAAGAAAATGGCATAGAAAAAGCAATAGAAAAATACACAGAAATAACAAAAAAACAAAGACCAGGTCTATTTGAAAAAATCCTAGACCAATACAAAAAAATAGACTAAAAAAAGGGGCTGTTGCAAAAGTCCCAATATAGAAAAAAGACGAGGGACCTAAACATCCTCGTCTTTTTCTGATACAGTGTATTTATGAAACAAAATAGTAATACATCATCATTAACTAATTTTACACTAGTTAATGATACAATTCAATTAAAATTAAACATAAATACATAAGTATATATTCAAGATGATGTTAAACTAAGGCTTGTAAAAAATATAAAGCCTAAAACTCATTTGATAAAAGCAAGACCAAACCCCTGTGAAGGGCAAGCCTGAGCCTCTTTATGGTAAGCTAACTTCCAACTGCTACAAGGGTAATGTCAATAATAGCATTTAAGATTTCTTTGCTCGTAATAGCCTCAGTCATTGTTCCAATTCTCAACAGATTAGGCATAAGGGTATTTAATATAGAAGCCAAAATCATCGGCACAACTATTGTAGCCGCTGGGACTTTTTTAAAAAATTTAGAAAGCACAATCCTCCGTAATAAGGTTATTATACTTATTAAAAAACTACGATTATTTTATTACTTGCTCCAACTTTCCGTATATATCAAAAATATTTCCCAATAAAGATAAAAAACGCCAAGGGAAATTTCCCCTAGCGTTTTTAATGTTAATTTTTTGCTTATAGCCTATTATCTATCCAAGCAATGATATCGCCAATTACTTCGTCTTTGGCATATTCATTCATGATTTCATGGCAAAGACCCTTATAGATTTTAATTTGGCAATCTTTAGAAGAGTTGTTTTCAAAAAAGTCAAAGGAATCTTTGAAGTTAACTAGAGCGTCGTCCCTGCCGTGGAGGATTAAAACTGGGTAAGAAAAGTCTTTTTCATTTTCCTTAAACCAAGCTATTCCATCTTTTAATGCATATAAAAGACCCAGTTGGTATTTTTTAAGGTTTAATGGGTCAGCAACATAGGCTTCTACAACTTCTTTTACAGAGCAAACTCCGTCGCCAAGCTCGTTTGGAAGTTCTGTGTGTGGGTCAAGGCCAGGACCTACCATTTCAGTCAACTTATTATTATCGTGGGTAAGACCACCAGAAGTTATGATTCCAACAAGGTTTTTATCCCTATACTTTGCCCCGTAAAGGCTTACTGCAAAACCACCCATAGAATGGCCTAGCAAGAATACTGGCTTATCAGGATTTTCCTCTATAGCCTTATCTACAACTACATTTACATCTTCTAGCATGTCTTCGTAGTCCTTGTAATATCCCCTCTCGCCTTCAGACTTGCCGTGGCCCCTGTGGTCAAACCTATAGGTCGAAAAACCTGCATTGTGAAATTTCTCAGCCACATAATCGTACCTACCAGAATATTCTGCCAATCCATGGACAATAACAACTGCAGCCTTGGCATTTTTTGCTTCTTCCTTGTTGTAAAATAAAGCTGTGCCATCAAAAGATTCAATAAAATTTGTCATGATTATTCCTCCAATTTTTCCATATCGAATATTTGCTCTCCTAAACAAAATCTTCTTATATATTAATACCCCTAAAATCGCTTTCCTTTTCAATTGATTTTGCTTCTAAAACAATATTTGTTTCTGCCTTTTCATCATTTAAAATCTTTAGAAGATTATCTATAGCAAAATCAACCTGGTCGGAAATTCTCTGATCTATGGAAGTTATGGCTTGGTTGGTAAAGTCTCTTGCATGGATATTGTCAAAACCTATAATGCCAAGGTCTTCAGGGATTTTTATTCCTTCATTTGCCATAAGTTTATAGGCATTTACAGCAAGACTTTATAGATCTAATAGCTTGATATAGATACACAATAAAAAAGATGATGAGCAGAATAGATTTACCTATTCTGCAACATCACCTTTATTTTTTTTCCTTATGAATACCCAAAAATAAATAATCAAAAAATCCTAGTTTTATTTGGTAAAAAATTAAAGTCAAGAAGAAAACTATAAGGCCTGTGGCCACTTCCTTTATTGGAGAGTCAAAGTTTAGGATATTTTCTAAGATTATATTTATGAAGGGATATAAGTATATGAGCCCGTTTAGAAAGTATTTTTCAAAATTTATTTCATAGACATTTGACTTTAAGATTAAATATATTATTAAAATTAGGGATATATGAAAGCCTATAAAGATTTGATACTTGTCTATTACCAAGACTTCTAGGAAAAATAAGAGGATTATTATTATGTATAAATACTTATTTATTTTTTTGGCAGGATATATCCTAGCAAAGGAGAAGTATATAAAGATATAGAAGAAATAATCTTTATATTTTCTAAGATTTTCCATGTATTTTGTGTTAAATATTATTAAAAATATGGCCAAAGAAATAAGGGCAAGTCCTATGCTAAAATATGAGCCAAATATTTTTGTAGAGAGTCTTTCTAAAAAATAGAGGGCAAATATGTATAGGATAAGGCTGTAATTTTTCCTAAAAATTCCTATTACTTGGGTTTTTATTATTTTTAAGTTGTAAATATTTACTTTATTTAATAAAATAAGTATAAGGCTAAGTGTAAAAAAGGGTATAAAAAAGGATAAGACTTTTTTATCCTTTTGGTTTGAAAATATTACTGCAAAGTATGCAAATATATAGACAAAATACATAGGCAAAAACGTTATTTTATTTGTAAATAAGGGTAAATATATTGTAATTAGGGTAAAAATAATTGCTATAAGGTCTGCTATTATTAGTTTTTGTTTTTTCATAGTATCACCACTTTGATTATATAATAATATCAGCCTAAAAGAAAATTATTTAGGGGAAATTATGCCAAGAAAGAAAAGAAGTGAGGCTTTTGCCGAAAAAAGCCAAAGAAATAGATCGCAAAGATCCGACAGGATATCTAGAAATAAAAAAAGAGAATTAAGAAGAAAAAAAATACAGGCGTAGAAGAATTATAAGCCTTGTTGTTTTTGTTCTTATTCTCTTATCTCCTTTATTTATCTATCAAAAATTTATCAATACTCCTCAAAGGTCAATCAATAAGGCAGTTGAGGCCATCAAAGATTTGGATTATGATAAGCAAAATAAGTATTTTGATAAGATTGTTAAGGTGGAGGATGTATTAAAAGAGTCATATTCTACAAACAAAAAGGAGCAGGAAGAATTTTTAAAGGCTAATTTTAAAAACTTGCATGTACTTGTTAAGGATAAAAAGAAAACCAAGGATGGGCTAGAGGTTGACGTTGAAGTTAGCAATGTTTGTTACATAGATGTCTTTGATAATTTGAAAAAAGATAGGCTCCACGAGACTTTTATCAAAGAATTATCCGATGAAAAACAAGAGAAAAAAACTGTTAGGGCAAAACTTCTTCTTGATAAGAAATTTTCCTATTATAAAATTTATGAATCCCGAGATTTTGTGAATGGAATTTTGGGAGGAGCATTAAAATATTCTGAAGATGAAAAATGAGGCTGTAAAATCAGCCTCATTTTTTGTAAAACACATTTTTTATTTTTTAATATCCTGGTTTACCAAGTAATTTAAACATTTGAGTCTTGTATTCTTCAACTCCTGGTTGGTTAAATGGATTGATACCTAACATATATCCACTAACACCAACAACTATTTCAAAGAAATAGAATAATTCACCCAAACTTTCGCTAGATACATCATCAATTGTCAATAAAATATTTGGAACTTGACCCTTAACGTGGGCAATAATTGTTCCCTCCATTGCTTTTTCATTAACAAAACTCATGTCACGTCCAGCTAGATAATTTAAACCATCAAGATTGTCAGCATCTTCTTTGATAGTCAAATCTTTGTCAGCTTTTTGAACCTTAATTACAGTTTCAAATAAATTTCTTTCACCATCTTGGATCATTTGTCCAACAGAGTGAAGGTCAGTTGTATTATTTACAGAAACAGGGAAAAGTCCTTTTCCATCTTTTCCTTCACTTTCAGCAAATAATTGTTTCCACCATTCAGATACATATTTTAATTTTGGTTCATAATTTACCAAAACTTCAAGAGCCTTGCCGTCTTCGTATAACATATTTCTGATAGCTGCATATTGGATAGCCTTATTATCTTCAAAAGAATCTACAGTATAATTTTCAATTCCTTTTCTAAATCCAGCTACAAATTTATCAATATCAATTCCAGCTGCACATAAAGGTAAAAGACCCACTGCAGAAATTACAGAAAATCTTCCCCCGATATCATCAGGAACAACAAAAGTTTCATAGCCTTCCTTGTCAGCCAAATCTTTTAAAGCGCCCTTTTGTCTATCAGTTGTAACAAATATTCTTTCCTTAGCTTCTTCTTTTCCATATTTTTCTTCTAAAAGTTCCTTAACAAATCTAAAGGCAATGGCAGGTTCAGTTGTAGTACCTGACTTAGAAATAACATTAATAGAAAATTCTTTTTCCTTTAGATAATCAAGAAGCTCATACAAATATTCCCCAGAAATTTGATGACCTGCATAAATTAATTCAGTCTTATCAGATTTTGAAAAATATCCTTTCATAGCATAGTCAACTGCCTTTGTACCAAGGTAAGAACCACCAATACCGATAGTTACCAAACAATCGGAATTTTCTTGGATTTTCTTGCTAGCTTTTTTAATTCTTTCATATTCTTCCATATCTAGGTTATTAGCCCTATCAATCCATCCTAAAAAGTCATTACCTTCTCCTTCTTTGTTCATCAAAGTAGAAAAAGCCTTTAAACTTTTTTCTTTATAGGAATCTAGATTTGATAAGTCAACATTATTAAAATCAATTTTCATTACAAATCCTCCTTTTGTTAAATTATACCCATTATTAGAAAATATGAAAAATTTATTTTGATAAATTAATAGAATAAAAAAATTGCGATAAAAAATATCCCAGAGCGTAGACAAACCCTCAAGCACGAATATCTGACTCCAAAAATTGTTGATTTCTAAATTTTAAAATTCTAAAATCGCAAACTCGCGTTCGCTCGAACAGTGCGATTTTTACGAATTTTCAAATTTGAAATCAAATCAATTTTTTCGTATGATATTCTTAGCGTGAGGATTTGTATACTTTGTCAACAGTCTGATCCTTATAATAAAATAAGGAAAACCTTGGTAAAAAATTTCAAATAATAAAATAAATAATAATATAAATAAAATATTCTATAAGAATTTTTAAAATTAAGTGATTAAAAACAAAAAGACTAAAATATTGTTTAAATACCAATATTTATAAAAATATTCCCTCAAATAAACTGATAATGATAATAAAAATCACTATTTAGAATGATTAAAACTTTAGAATCATTCTTGACAAATAAAAAATATAGGTTATAGTAATAATTGTAAAGACGAAACGGTTACACATAATTATTAATAGAAAGGACATACATATGCCAGAATTAAAAGGTACAAAGACAGCTAGTAACTTAATTACTGCATTCGCAGGAGAATCTCAAGCAACAATGAGATATACTATAGCTGCAAA
>NZ_ABXA01000017.1 GCF_000173355.1 Anaerococcus hydrogenalis DSM 7454 | reverse complement strand
AAGGCGATTTCTTTTATTATTTCGTTTCTGCCTTTATATATTCATTTCCGCTCTAAGTCTTATTAATTCTTCTCGTTCAGATTCATCAAGTTTTTTGGTTTATGGATATTTGTTTTTCATAGTTATATTCTTAGGTTTACGACCTTTCTTTTGTTTACAAGACCATTATATCCATAAATTTTATACTTGTTAACCCATGAATAAAGTTGTCCAGGATTAATACCGACTTCAATCGCTACAGACCCTATAGTATTTCCAGATAATACTTTGCTTACCACTTCTAGCTTCTCATCAGTTTTCCACTTGATATTATTTCCATGTTTTAAAATTTCTGGACCATGAAGTTGTTCTAATTTAAACCATTTTCTGATTGTATCATGAAATATTTTTTCTTTAATTCCTTCAGGTGTATCTGCCCATTTTCCCTTCTCTGTACAACTGTACACATTCTTTTTAAATTCATAACTATATTTCATAAAATACCCTCCTTACCGGTTTGTCCAGTAAAGATGGTACATATCATAGTTGGGAAAGTGGTGCATGTGATGTAATACTCGACAGCCCCAATAGGGGCATGCCGGTATTAGCGCCTTATAGGGCTGTACAAACTACCAGCTAAGCTGGTAGTTTTGATTATAAAAACTATTTTAAATTGGAAAAAATAGACAAAAACGCTATAATATAAATATATAAAAAGAAAAATAGTTTTATTTTATTTAAATTATTACAAAGGAGATTTTATGGATAAAAACACTTATTATATAACTACACCAATATATTATCCAAATAGCAACCTACATATTGGTAATGTTTATACATCTGTTATTGCAGATGTTTTAAAAAGATATAAAACTTTACAAGGATTTGATTCTTACCTTACTACAGGAACTGATGAACACGGCCAAAAAATCATGAATGCTGCACTTTCTCACGGATCAAAACCACAACCATTTGTTGATAAAATTGCTGCTGAAACTCAAGACTTATTGAAAAAACTTGATATTGATTATGATTGTTTTATAAGGTCAACTGATCCAAAGCATGAAGAAAATGTAAAAAATATTTTCCAATATCTTTATGACAAGGGAGATATTTATAAGGGTGAGTATGACGGATATTATTGCGAATCTTGTGAATCATATTTTACTGAAAGCCAACTTGATGAAGGAAACTGTCCTGATTGTGGAAGAGCAGTTGACCATCACAAGGAAGAATCTTACTTTTTTAAACTTTCTAAATATACTGACAAATTAAAGGAACTTTTTAAAGATCATCCAGAATTTCTTGAGCCGAAATTTAGGCAAAATGAAATGTTAAATAACTTTATTAACAAGGGTCTTGAAGATCTTTCTGTTTCTAGAAATACTTTTGATTGGGGAGTTGACGTTCCTTTTGATAATGAACACGTTGTTTATGTATGGATTGATGCCTTATCTTGTTATTTGACAGCAATTGGCTATGGTCATGATATGGAGAAATTTAATAAATATTGGCCAGCTGGTGTGCATTTGATTGGAAAAGATATAGTAAGATTTCACACAATAATTTGGCCAGCACTTTTGATGGCTCTTGATATTCCTCTTCCAAGAAAAGTTTTTGCCCATGGATGGATTTTATTTGATAATGATAAGATGAGTAAATCCAAGGGAAATATTATGTATCCAGAACCACTTGTAGAACTATATGGAACTGATGCTTTAAAATATTTCCTACTTCGTGAATTTAATTTTGGTTCTGATGGAAATTTCCTTTCAAAGAAATTTATGGATAGGTATAATTCAGATTTAGTAAATGATTTGGGAAACCTACTTTCAAGAACTGTTTCAATGATTTCAAAATATAATGATGGAATAATTAAAAAAGGTTCTGAAACTGATGAGTATGATGAGGATTTAATAAATCTTTGCCATAAAACTTATGATGATTTTACAAAATTAATGGATGATTTTAAATTCAATGAGGCCTTGGAATGTTTGTGGAATCTTGTAAGAAGATCAAATAAATATGTTGACCAAACTGAACCATGGATTTTGGGTCGTGAAGAAAAATATGAAAGATTAAATACAGTTTTATATAACCTTGCTGAATCTTTAAGAATTGTTGCCCAAATGCTTGAGCCTGTTATGAGAAATACAACTGAAGAAATTTTAAAACAATTGGGTCTAGAAAATAAAGGCTTTGCATCTGCAAAAGAATTTGGTCTAATCAAAGAAGGTACAAAAGTAAATAAGGGTCAAAACCTATTTAACAGACTTGATACAGAAAAAGAACTTGAAAAACTTCACGATTTAAACAACAAGCTAGTTGAAGAAAGGCTTGGAGTTAAAAAGGAAGAAAAGAAAGAAGAAGTTCAAGCTAAGGCACAAATTAAAATAGATGATTTTGAAAAACTTGACCTTGTAGTTGGTAAGATTTTAGAAGCTAAGGACCACCCAGATGCTGATAGACTTCTTGTTTTTAAAGTTGATATAGGTAGTGAGACTAGGACAATTGTTTCTGGTATAAAAGAATTTTACAAAAAAGAAGATTTAGTAGGAAAAAATATAGTAGTAATCAAAAACCTAAAACCTGTAAAAATGAGAGGAATTTTATCAGAAGGAATGCTTCTTGCAGCAGGTAAGGATGCAGCTTTACTTACAACAATCAAAGATTGTAAACCAGGTACGGTGATTTCTTAATGAAATTAATAGACTCACATGCCCATTTAACAAGTGATAACTTTAATGAAGACAGATCTTTTCTTATAAAGGATCTGTCTAATTTTGCTGTAAATTGTGTAATAATTCCATCAAGTAATTTAGAAAATTCTTACAAGGCAGTAGAGCTTTCCGAATCTTTTGATAATTTGTATGCTCAAGTTGGTTTTCATCCGGAAAATATAGAATCTTTTGATGAAACTTCTATAGAAAAATTAGAAAATTTGGCGAAAAATCCCAAGGTTGTGGCTATTGGAGAAATTGGCCTAGATTATTATTGGAAAGATGACAACAAGGCTGAGCAAAAGGATGTTTTTATAAAGCAATTAGACCTTGCCAAAAAATTAAATCTTCCTGTAGTTGTTCATTCTAGAGATTCAATTGATGATTGCCTAGAAATTTTGAAAGCTTATCCCGAATTAAAAGTACAAATTCATTGTTTTGCCTATTCATATATGCACTTAATGGAATGTATGAAAAGAGGATATTATATTTCAATCGGGGGAGTTGTAACCTTTAAAAATGCAGAAAATGAAAAAAATGCAGCCATAAATGTAGATTTGGATAAGCTTATGCTTGAAACAGATTCCCCATATCTATCCCCAGAACCTTACAGGGGAAGGAGAAATGATCCTAGAAAAATTGTGGAAGTTGCAAGAGAAATTGCAAATCTTCGTGGGATGAAACTATCAAAGATTGCAAAAAGAACTAGCAAAAATGCCAAAGAATTTTTTAATATAAAGTAGGTAGTATGATAAAAGAAACAATAGTAGTTGAAGGAAAAGATGATATAACAAATATAAAATCTGCCATAGATTGCGAGCTTATAGCAACAAATGGCCTTGCCTTTGGAAAAGATTTGATAGAAAGATTAAAAGAAATCGACAAAAGATGTGGGATAATAATTTTTACCGACCCAGATTTTGCAGGAAAAAAATAAGGGCAAAAATTTCAAAAGAAATACCAAATGCAAAACACGCCTATCTTGATAGGAAAAAAGCCATAAAAAATGGAGATTTGGGAGTAGAAAACGCCTCAAAAGAAGATATAATAGAAGCCCTTAAAAATGCCCATGCAACAAAAAGTGAAAAAAGAGAAGAATTTACTATGAAAGATCTCTTAGACAATAACCTAACCCTTACAAATGATAGTAGAAAGAGAAGGGAAAAGCTTGGCGATATACTTTCTATAGGATATTTTAATTCCAAGCAACTTTTATCAAAATTAAATTCCTTTGGCATAAGCCGCGAAGAATTTGAAAAGGCGGTAGAAAAAATATGAAAAAATTATATTCACCAAAAACAATAAAACTAATCCAAGACCTATATGGTTTTAAATTTACCAAATCTTTGGGACAAAATTTTTTGGTAGACAAAAATTTTGTAGATAAAATTATAGACTTATCAGAAGTTTCTGGCGAAAATATCTTGGAAATTGGACCTGGAATTGGAACAATAAGCCAAGAGATGGCAAAAACTTGCAAGAAACTTGTGGTTATAGAAATAGATAAGACCCTTATTCCAATTTTAAAGGACAATTTGGGAGAGTTTTCAAATGTTGATATCATAAATGCTGATATTTTAAAAACTGACCTTAAAAAAATAATAAAAGAAAATTTTTCTGGAGAAGATTTTAAGGTGGTTTCAAATTTGCCATATTATATAACAACACCAATAATTGAAAAATTATTTGAAGAGGACCTTCCTTGTAAGGATATGACCATTATGGTTCAAAAGGAAGTGGCAGATAGGATGAAGGCTGATGAAAAAAGCAAGGATTATTCATCACTTTCAGTTTTTATAAAATATTATGCAGAAATTACGGGCCAATTTAAGGTGCCAAAATCAGTTTTTATGCCTCAGCCAAAAATAGATTCCCAAGTTTTAAAATTAAATTTGAGATTGTATGATGAAAAAGTTAATAGGAATATTTTATTTTCTATAGTTAGGGCAGGTTTCAATAAAAGAAGAAAAACCATACTGAATTCCCTATCAAGCGTTATAGAAAAAGAAGATTTGAAAAAATATTTGAAAATTTATCCTTAAAGGAAAATCTTAGGGCAGAAAATCTTTCCCTTGATGATTTTATAAATATAGCCAATGAATATGAAAAGATAAAGGGCTAGATTGAAAGAGATTATCAATTGAGTATAATAGTGATGGCAGAAAAATAGATCTAAAAGAAAAAGATTGGAGAAAAAATGAAAAAAGTAACAGTTTATACATCAAATACATGCCCACATTGTAAGGCAGCAAAAAATTATTTAAGAGAAAACAATATTGATTTTGAAGAAAAAAATGTAGACGAAGATAGGTCAGCTATAGATTACCTAGTAGAAAAAGGACACAGGGGTGTTCCTGTAATAAATATTGAAGGTGAAGATATAGTAGGATTTAACAAAGAATTAGTAGATGAAAAATTAGGTTTATAAAATAAGCCATCCCAAGAAATAATTTTTATAGGCTTGGGATGGTTTATTTTTTTGCAAATCTTTATTTTTCAATTGAATTTTTCTATAAAATTAAAAGCAATAAATAAAACGTTTTCTATTTTTTTCTTATAGGGATGATTTTATTTGAGATCAAATTAATGAGAGTAAATCCACAAATTCAACAAAATATTTATTTATCAAAAATCTATTTTATAATTTAAGAAAAACATTCTTATTTTATTTTCCTTGTGATATAATTTAATAAAAAGGAGGCATTTTATGTTTGATTTTAAAAGTGCAAAAAAAAGAGTAGACGAAGCTATTAACCCAACTCATATTTTTTATTCTGAAATTTTTTCAGATTTATCAAAAAATAATGTGTACATAAAACCAGAAAACTTACAAAAAACTGGTTCATTTAAGTTGAGGGGAGCTTATAACAAGATTTCAAAAATGGATGATGAATCAAAATCCGTAGGAATCGTAACAGCATCAGCAGGAAACCACGCCCAAGGTGTAGCATTTTCTGCAAACCACCAAGGCATTAAGGCAATAGTTTGCATGCCAGAAACAACTCCAATGATTAAAGTTGATGGAACTTTAAAATATGGAGCAGAAGTTGACCTTCACGGACAAACTTTTGACGAAACAAATAAATATGCCCAAGAACTTGCCAAAGAAAAAGGCTATACCTTTATTCCTCCATACGATGACGAAGATGTAATTGAAGGACAAGGAACAATTGCTCTTGAAATTTTGGAAAAATTAGAAGATGCTGATTATATTTTAGTCCCAATCGGAGGCGGTGGACTAATTTCTGGTATTGCAAAATGTGCAAAAGAAATTAAACCAGACATTAAAATTGTTGGTGTGGAACCTGCAAATGCTGCTTCAATGCAAGCTGCTATGGAAAATGATGGTCCAATAACTCTAGATTCTGCTGATACAATCGCAGACGGTACAGCTGTTGCAAGAGTTGGAGATATTACATACGAAATTTGCAAGGAAAATGTTGATGAATATATCTCAGTAACAGAAGAAGAAATCATGGTAGCCTTGACTACTTTGATGGAAAAACATAAACTAGTAGCAGAGCCTTCAGGAGCATTGAGTCTTGCTGCAAGTAAAAAACTTGGCTGCAAAAATAAAAATGTTGTTTGTGTAATAAGTGGTGGAAATATTGATATGTCATTTATTTCTCAACTAATCCACAAGGGACTTTATGAAGACGGAAGAATTGCAAGATTTACAGTAGAGCTTCAAAATGCACCTGGAAAGCTTAGAGATCTTCTTGATGTTATAGCTTATACAAAGGCAAATATAGTAGAAGTTATTCACGATAGCCTTGCTGCAACTAGCAGGTATAAAAATATCCAAGTTGAACTAACCCTTGAAACAAACGGAAAAGACCACATCAGAAAGATCAAAGAATTACTTACTGAGAAAGGATACAACGTTCATTAAATGAAAATAGAAAAGATACTAAAAGAAATTTCCTATATATCAAAAAAAAATTCAAAACGATAAAGAAATTATAGGGATTTCTTCAGATTCAAGACAAATAAAAGATAATTATATATTTTTAGCCAACAAAGGATATGAATTTGATGGTCATAAATATATTGATTCAGCAATAAAAAATGGGGCTAATACAATAATTTATACCAATGATGATATAAATTTCAAAGAAGGGATAAATTATATAAAAGTAAAAGACCAAAGACTTGCCCTTGCTAAAATTTCTAATTTACTTTCAAATTATCCATCAAAGTCAATGAGGATGATTGGGGTAACAGGAACAAATGGAAAAACTACAACAGCAAACTTGATTGCCTTTGTCTTGAACAAATTAGGATCACCATGTGCAAATATAGGAACAGACGGTGCTGACTTGATTAATAAGACTATGCCAACAGAGCATACTACTCCAGAAATTACAGACTTAAATGAAATTTTAATAGAAGCTAAAAAAGAAAATATTAAAAATGCAGTAATGGAGACTTCATCTCACGGCTTGTACCTAAAAAGAAATTATGGCATAGATTACGAATACGGAGTATTTACAAATCTTTCCATGGAGCATATGGATTTTCATAAAACAATGGATAATTATTTTAAAGCAAAAATGATTCTTTTAAATAATTCCAAAAAACAAGTTGTAAATCTTGATGATGATTATGGAAAAAGGGCCAAGGAAATTTTTAAAGATGCCCTAACAATTTCTATAAATGAAGATTCAAAATATAGGGCCAAAAATATAAAAAGAGTAGACTTAGGCTTAGAATTTACAGTAAATGGGGTTAAATTTCACCTAAATAGGTTTGGTCATTACGATATTTACAATTCTCTTTGTGCCATAGCCATAGCAAATGACTTAGGATATAAATTAGAAGAAATTTCAAAAGCCCTAGAAAATTTTATCGGGGTAAAATCAAGGTTTGAATTTATAGAAAATAAACTTGGCATAAATATAGTAGTAGACTTTGCCCATACTCCAGAAGCCTTTGAAAATCTTTTTAAAGACTTACCAAAAGATAAAAAAATATACGCAGTTTATGGGATAAATGGTGATAGGACTTATGATATAAGAAAGGCTGTTGGGAAGATATCAGCAAAATACGGGGTATTTTCAGTAATAACAACAGACGATCCAAAGTTTGACACTTTTGAAAATATTTCACAACAAATAAAAGAGGGTGTTGATGAAAATAAGGGTGAGTCTATAATCATTAAAGATCGAAAAGAAGCCATAAAATACGGTATAAGCCATGCAAAAAAAGGTGACTTTGTCTTTATGCTTGGAAAAGGTGAGGAAAAATTTTTAAAATTTAATGCAAATATCAAAACCTACTACAATGAAAAAGAAACCATAAGGGAAGTTTTAGAAGAATTATGAGAATTTTTGTAATAGGAGCAGGGGTAAGTTCGCTTGCCTTCTGCTCTTTTTTAGCTAATAAAAACATAACAGTTATAGAATCAAACAAAGACAGCGGTAGAAAGCTCCTTGCCACAGGAAATGGCAGGTGTAATTTTACAAATTTAAAGCTTTCTTATGAAAACTATTATTCAAAGGAAAAAGACTTTATAAATTATTCCTTGGATAATTTTTCCAACAAAGATTTGATAAAGTATTTTGAATATTTGGGCATAGATTGGACGAGCTTGCCATCAGGCAGGTGCTATCCAAAGACTATGAGTGCCCAAAGTGTAAAAGATTCTTTAATGATGAAGGCAGAGGAAAATGCAAAATTTATATTTAATGAAAAAATAAGGGATATAGATTTTGATAAAAAACTCATAATATCAGAAAATAAGAAAAAATATAAGTATGATATCCTAGTTATAGGATCAGGTGGCATAACTTTAAAAAATTCTGGTTCTGATGGGTCTATTTTAGAAATTTTAAAAAATCACACAAAAATAGAAGAAATTACCTATGGAATAACAAATTTTAAGGCTAAAAATCCCCTATCAAAAAGGGCAAAAGGTGTTAAAGTAAATGCAAGAGCAAGTTTAATAATAGATGGGAAATATAAAAAATCATCACAAGATGATATAATTTTTCAAAATTATGGGCTTACTGGAACAGCAATTCTTGATCTTTCAAACCAAATTTCCCTAGCCCTTAAAGATAAGAAGAAAGTAAGGCTTGACATAGACTTTTATCCAGAGTATAAAAAAGAGGGACTTTTATTAAAATTAGAAGAAAAAGTAAAAAGATTTCCTCAAAGAAGTATAGAAGAAATATTAATAGGAAATTTAGATAAAAAACTCATAATTGATATAATAAAAAGGGCTAAAATAAATCCTGGAGAAAAAAATATATCAAGAAATGATTTAAATAAGCTAGTAAATGTTTTGAAAAATCTTTCATTTGATATTATCGATATTAATGATAAGAAAAACGCCCAAGTGAGTTTGGGAGGAGTATCTTGTGGGGAAATTGACAAAAAAACAATGAAGTCTTTAAAAATAAAAGATTGTTATTTTATAGGCGAGGTAATGGATGTTGGTGGAGATTGTGGTGGATATAATATTCAATGGGCCTTCTCATCAGCAAAAACTGCCTCAGAAGATATAAGGAGATTAAATGTTTAAGATAAATAGAAAGCTAAAAGAATTAAAACACAACGGTGAAAGAATTTCTTTGGCAATAATTGGTTGTGGAAAAATGGGTGCAAGCCTTATAAATCAATTGGGAGATATAGATGCAATTGAAGTTTCTCTTGTAGTAGAACATACACCAGAAAAAGCAAAAATTGCCCTAGTTGATTCAGGAATTTCTGAAGATAAAATAATAAACACAGACTCATACGATGAGGCCTATGAGGCTTTGAACAAGGGATTTGTAGTAGTAAGTTCAAATTACAGACTAGCTTACAAACTTTTACAAATTACAGCTGTAATTGATGCTACAGGAAACCCACCATTTGGAGCAGAAATCGCAGCAAAATCAATTCAATATCATAAACATTTTATAACACTAAATGTAGAATGTGATGCAGTAGTTGGACCAATTCTTTATGATATGGCAAAAAAAGCAGGAGTTGTTTATACTGGAATTGCAGGAGATGAACCAGGATCAATAATTGAGCTTTGTGATTTTGCTTATGGAATAGGTCTTGAAATATTAGTTGCTGCAAAAGGAAAAAATAACCCATTAGATAACTATGCGAATGCAGAAATCTTAAAAGATGAGGCAGAAAAAAAGGGACTTTCACCAAGAATGCTTACAAGTTTTGTTGATGGAACAAACACAATGATAGAATTAAATTCAGTTTGTAACTGTCTAGGATTTTTACCAGATACTTTTGGATGTCATGGAATACCAACAAGTCCAGAAAAAGCTGTAGAAGATTTTAAACTAAAAGAAGATGGGGGAGTTTTATCATCATACAAAACAGTAGAATTTTCTCCAGGAATGTCACCAGGCGTATTTTTAATTGTAACAAGTGATAAAAAAGAAGTAAGAGATTTGATGAAGTTTTTAGGCTTTGGAGATGGTCCAAATTATTTATTAAATAGACCATATCATTTAACAAGTCTTGAAACACCAATTACAATTTATAATGCTGTAATGGAAAACGAACCAACAATAGCACCCCTTCATGGTCAAGTTGCTGATACAGTTTCTGTTGCAAAAAGAGATATCAAAAAAGGCGAATATCTTGATGGAATAGGATCAGATAAGGTATTTGGAAAATTAACAGATCATACAAGATCCATAAAAGAAGATCTTCTTCCTATTGCTCTAATAACAAAAAATACAAAAGCGATTGTAGATATTCCAAAAGATACTGTAATAGATTTATCAATGATAGAACTTGATGAAGAAGAAACAATAACAAAATTAAGAAGAAGACAAAATTCAATGAAATTATAAAAATATAGACTGCAAATGCAGTATCAGGTTGTTGACAAACTAAATTTATTTCCATTTCGAGTGAACGTAGTGAGTCGAGAAATTTCTTGAGATCTCTCAGCTCCTTGCACACTATGGATCGGGATAGACAACCGAAACGGGCGTTTATTTGTCTGATCTAGATGGGAAAAGTTTTATTTTGTTAACAGACTGGAAGCCGAAAGGCTTCTTTTTTTGTGGGAATTTTTAAAAAATATTAAAATCTATTATAATAATTTTAAGGAGTTATTATGGATATATTTATTGTTGAGGATGATAAAAAAATTTGTGAGGAGCTTTCTTTTCAGCTTGGTCTTTTAGGATATTCTTGTTTTATGCCGGATGATTTTTCTAATATTTTGGATGAATTTCAAAAAAGAGATTTTAAGCTTGTTTTGATGGATTTGAAGCTTCCTTTTGAAAATGGCTTTTATTGGTGTGAGAAAATTAGGGAAATTTCTAATCTTCCTATAATTTTTATAACAAGTGCGTCTGATGATATAAATTTAATTAATGCCATAAATTATGGGGCAGATGATTTTATTTCAAAGCCTTTTTCTATGCAGGTTTTAAATATGAAAATCAAGGCTCTTCTTAGGAGGTCTTATGATTTTTCTGGGAATAATTTTAATCTTTCTTATAAAAATATTTCTTTAATTAAGGATAAGATGATTTTAAAAGTTAATGACAAAGAAATAAATCTTTCTAAAAATGAATTTTTGATCTTGGAAATTCTTATGGAAAATCCTCAAAAAATTGTTTCAAGAGAGCTTATCATGGATAAGCTTTGGGCTACTGATTCTTTTATTGATGATAATACTTTGACTGTAAATATCAATAGACTTAGGAAAAAATTGAAAGATTTTGGCTTAGATGATTTTATTCAAACAAAAAAGGGAGTTGGATATTTTATAAAATGAAAAATTTAAAATTGTTTTTTAGCATTAATAGGGCTTATATTTTTTCCTTTTTATTTTTTTATCTCATCTTTAATATTTTCTTTGGCCTTTCCTATAGATTTTAGGATTTTTTCCTATTGCCTATTAATTTTATTTTTTATATTTTTATTTATAGGAATTTTTAGATTTTTTAAGGCGAAAAAGTGCTTGGAAAAAAAATCTTTTTCTTTTTTTGAAAAAAATATTTATGAAAGACACTTGAAAGATATTTTTGAAAGAAAGGAAAAGGAGATAGAAAATCTTAGAATTTCTAGTAAACTAAGGCAAAATGATTTGGAAAATCTTTTGACTATTTGGACTCATCAAATAAAAACTCCCCTTTCTAGTATTTCTCTAATTAGTGAGAGGGAAGAAAATTATGACATAAAAAGAGAACTTATTAGGATTGACGATTATATTGCCTCAATTTTATCTTTTATAAAATTGGGTCAGGACAGTCTAGATTATTCTTTCAAATCCTTTTCTATTGAAAGGCTGATTAAAGATATTGTAAAAAGATATAGGAGTTTTTTTATCCATAAAAATTTAAAATTAATCCTTGATATAGAAGATGAAAATATAATTTCAGATTCCAAATGGCTAGGACTTGTTCTTGAGCAGGTTTTGTTTAATGCTATAAAATATACCGATAAGGGTTTTATTAAAATTTCCTACCACAATTCTATCTTAAAAATTGAAGATTCTGGAATAGGTATTAAAAAAGAAGATTTGAAAAATATTAATAAATTTGGTTTTAGTGGAGATAGTGATAAAAGAGATGCAAATTCAACAGGCATAGGACTTTTTTTGGTTAATGATATTTTAAAAAAGCTTGGATATGAATATAAAATTGATTCTAAGGAGAAAGAGGGAACTGTGTTTTCTATTAATCTTAAAAAATCTGGTATTATTGAAAATTAATCGGAATTTGCCGATTTAGACTATTGACAAACTAAAAATTTGACCATTTCGACCGAACGTAGTGAGTGGAGAAATCTCATGAGATCTCTCGACTACGCTCGAGATGGGTTGTAGCGTAGTTTAATTTTTAAATTAGTAATGAATTACTAAACCGACTATGTATAAATTATGAATCGGCATTTGCCGATTTTTTTTAATCTTACAAAATGTAAGTTTATGGGAAAAATTGTAAGTTTAGATTAGGGATTTTTTATTTTATTTTTTGTAATATAGGCTTAGGAGGATCATATGAATATATTAGAAGTTAAAAATTTAAGAAAAGTTTATAATAGTGAGGATAAAAATACTCAGGTTGTTGCCTTAAAAGATATTAATTTTGAGGTCGAAGAAGGAGAATTTGTTGCCATAATGGGCGAAAGTGGGTCTGGGAAATCTACTCTTTTAAATTTAATAGCAAGTCTTGATACTCAAACGGCTGGAGATGTAATTTTATCTGGTGAAAATACAAAAAATAAGAGTGATAAGGAAAGGGCAAAATTTAGGAGGGAAAAATTGGGCTTTGTCTACCAAGATTTTTCGCTTTTATCTTCTTTAAACAACAGGGATAATATATTTTTGCCTTTGGTTTTGGCAAATGAAAAATATAAAATTATGGAGGAAAAATTGAATCCACTTGCAAAGGCCTTAAAAATTTCTGATCTCTTGGATAAATTTCCCTACCAAATTTCTGGAGGACAAAAACAAAGGGTTGCCGTTGCAAGATCTCTCATTACAAATCCAAAAATATTACTTGCAGATGAACCGACAGGAGCCTTGGATTCAAATTCTTCCATGGAGCTTTTAAATATTTTTGAAAAAATAAACAAAAATGGACAAACAATTCTTATGGTTACCCATTCTACCATGGCTGCTGCAAGGGCCTCTAGGGTTTTATTTATAAAGGATGGGAAAATTTTCTATGATCTTTATAAGGGAGATAGGACAAATGATCAAATGTATGAAAAATTGGTCAAATCTCAAATGATGATTTTATCTGGAGGTGAGGGATTTGAACAAGCTTAATTTTAAAATGGCGACAAGGGGAATAAAAAATAATAAATTCTTGTATTTTCCTTATATTTTGGCATCAAGTTTTATGCTTTTCATTTTTAATCTTTTAATAGATTTAAAAAGTGAAAAATTTATTCTAGAATCTAGAGGAAGCGCTATAATAGAAAGTCTTTTGGAAATGGGTTCATGGATTGTGGCGATTTTTTCTCTGATTTTTCTTGTCTACATGGCAAAAACCATTGTCAAAAATCGCTACAAGGAATTGGGACTTTTGTATGGACTTGGTATGGACAAAAAATCTTTAAGAAAAATTCTGATAATAGAAAATTTAATTTTAGGAATTTCTACTTTGATAATTGGAACATTTTTTACAATTCTTTTGGGACCTCTTTTCATAAATTTGGTTGCAAGAATTTTAAAAATTCAAAGTCAAATCAAACTTTCTATAAATTTTTCTAAGTTAATTTTAGGACTTATTATTTTTGCTATAATCTTTATTCTAATAACTTTGATAAGTTTAAATTCGATTAGAAAAACAAATCCGATTGAGCTTTCAAAACTTTCCCAAAAAGGAGAAAGTGAACCAAAGGCGAATGTGATTTCTATGATTTTAGCCATAATTTTAATTGGCTATGGTTATTATACAGCCCTTTCAATTAATGGGGGAATATTTCAAGCTCTCCCAAAATTTTTGCCAGCAAGTATAGCAGTAATAATTGGAACATATTTTTTCTTCAGGTCTCTTGTTATTTGGATTTTAAAACTTTTTAGAAAAATAAAAAATTTATTACAAGGGTACAAATATGACCTTTATAGGAGAGCTTATCAAAAGAAGCAAGGAATCTGCCATGGCCCTTTCATCAATTACCATTATCTCTTCTCTTTTTCTTTTAAGTTTTGTGGTTATGAGTGCTATGTTTGTTGGGAAAAATGATTTATTAGATAGGATTGCCCCAAGTGATTTTTTGATCCAATACCAAGAAAATGATAAGGAAAGTGAAAAATATGGAAAAAATTTACTTGAAAAAAATATTGACAAGCAAAAAATAGAAAATCTTGGAGAATTTAGAAGAAAGGGTCTTGTAGTTAGTGAAAAATCACCTGGAAAATTTTCTATCATTGAAGATGATGATTTAAGAAAAACAATAATGGATGAAAAAACCAAAATTATTTCCCTAACAGATATAAAATCTTTTAATATGGCAAATAAGACAAATATTTCTCTTAAAAAGGATGAGGCTATAGTTTTTGATTCCAAAGCAAAAAAATACGGAAAAATTTCTTTAGAAAATCAAAATTTGAAAGTAAAAGAAAATGTAAAAAATACCTCCTATGTCCTAATGGATCCTACAACAAGTCTTTTTCACAATATTCTTGTAGTTGTAGATGATATGGATGAATTTTCAAAAAAAATATCTGATGGTGAAAATATTAAGACTTTCCCTAGTGTGTCGGGAATATATTTTGACTTAAAAGATAAAAGTCAAAAAAATATTGACTACATGGACAAAAATTTGAATAAAAATATATCTGATAATATTTTAGTAAAAAATTCAATAGAAAATAGGAAGGAATTTGATAAAATCCATACAGGAGCCTACATTGTTGTTCTTATTTTAGCCCTAGTATTTTTAATCTCAACCATAATTGTAATTTATTACAAACAAG
This sequence comes from Anaerococcus hydrogenalis DSM 7454, assembly GCF_000173355.1. Lineage (GTDB taxonomy): Bacteria > Bacillota > Clostridia > Tissierellales > Peptoniphilaceae > Anaerococcus > Anaerococcus hydrogenalis. The sequence goes on along the minus strand of NZ_ABXA01000017.1, from coordinate 2,042 downwards.
CAGCAGAAGGCCTTGAAGATGGAAGAAATATAAAGATTTTACAAAAAGTTGGAATGAGCAAAAAAGAAATAAAAATTCAGTCAAAAACAAAACTATTTTACGTTTTTGGTCCCTTAATAATTTCAATAATCCATATTCTAATCGCATCAAAACTTGCCTTTGGCATGATTCAAATGTTTGCCATGCTTGAGCTTAGAAAATTTATTGAAATAGAGGCGATTTGTATAATAATTTTCTCATTAATTTATATAATGATATTTAGAATAACCCTTCCAATATATTTTGAAATGGGAAAATTAAATAAGGAGTAAAAATGAAAAAAATATTTAAAATTCTACTGTATATAATAATTTCAATTTCAGTATTAGGATTTTTGTTTATATTTTTGTGGACAAAAATTCCAGAATTTAAAGCTAAAAAAGAAATTTCTGATTTAGGAAAATATGCTCAAAAAATAGAAGATATAAAAATCGACGACCAAGTAGAAATCATTGGTCTTGGCGAGGCTACACATGGAAATAAAGAATTTCAAGAATTAAAATTAACCTTGTTAAAAAAATTGGTAAAAGATGAAAATGTTAGGGCCTTTGCCTTGGAATGTGATTTTTCAGAAGGAATGGAGATAGATTCTTATGTAAAATCAGGAAAATTTCAAAAAAATCCATCAAAAATTTTTTCTTTTCCAATTTATCATACGAAGGAAATGAATGATTTAATAAATTGGATAAAAAAATACAACCAAAATCACGACGAAAAAATTTCCTTTTACGGTTTTGATATGCAAAATCCAGAAAAATCTGTAAATCTTGTAAAAGATTTTGTAAAAAAAGAAAATATTGATTTTAACATAAAAAGTCTAGAAATTTTAGAAGAAGATAATATTTCAATAAAAGATCCGAAGATGAAAATTTTGGAAGAAAATTTAAAAAAATTAGATGAAAAACTTGATAAAAATACAAAAGAAAAAAGACTTATAGAAAATATTCTATCAAGTTTTCCATATTATAAAATGGTTGGAGATTATGTAAAATCAAGTGAATATAGGGATAAAAAAATGGCAGAAAATGTTTCTTGGATAAAAGATTATGAAAAAAATTCAAGAATAATGATAGCAGGCCACAATGGTCATATTGGAAAAAAAGAATCAATGTATAAAAATATGGGAGAAAATCTAAGTGAAAAATATAAAAAATCATATTTTCCAATAGGAACAGATTTTTATAAAACAAAGGTAAATATAAAAACTATGCAAAAAAATCAAAGGACAATACAAAAATTTATATCAGCAGATCCTTTCGCCTACCAGGCAAAAAATTATAAAAATTCCTATTATTTAGATTTTTCAAAAGTAAAAGATGGAGATAGCAAAAATCTCCTAGATTCAAAAATAAAAATGGGCTCATTAGGCGAAGGCTACACTTGGGTAATGAAATTTGTCCCATACTCATACAGAATAGAAAAGTCTCCAAAAGAAATTTTTGATTCAATGATTTTTGTATATGAAACAAGTCCGATTGAGATTATAGAAAATTAAGAAAAGCTCTTGGTTTAGCCAAGAGCTAAGAGCATAGACAAGTATGAATTAGATAATATTTATTTGAATAAATTAAGCTAAGTACCATCTCGACTAAGTGAGTGAACGAACGCATGGAGAGATCTCAAGAGATTTCTCCGCTCGTTGCACTCGGTCGAAATGGGTGAAATACAATTTGTCAACAGTATGAGCTCTTGGTTTAGCCAAGAGCTTTTTCTTACATACCAAAATTTCTTTCCAAGTTTTGTATTTTTGGATCTTCTCCTTCAAATACTATTTTTTAACGTCATTTTGGAATTTGTATATCCTTGTAGAGGATTCCTCCCAAATATTTTCCTTCTTTTTGTAATAATTTATAAACTTTTCTCCGTCTTCTTTTTAACTTCTTCTATTCCTTCGCCCTTATTAAATCCTGCTGAAAATAGTTTTATGTCTCCAAGAAGAAGGGATGAGAATGGTTTGGTGTTGGTAAGTTTATCATCACCTGTCATATTACTTCCAGCAATTT
>NZ_ABXA01000018.1 GCF_000173355.1 Anaerococcus hydrogenalis DSM 7454 | reverse complement strand
TAGCATCTTTTATCTGTTTTACATTTCTAAAACTTAAGGCTTGGCAAAATCTTTTCATTTTTAATGGATTTATTACACTTACAAAAAACCTTCATTTACTAAACTAATTAAGATAGGAATATGATAAATTTCTGTTGCTTCCATAACAATTTTTACATCTTCATCTAAAGATTTAATTTTACCAATTAATCTATTTACATCATTTTTTACATGATAAATATTAAATGGTTTAAAGATAAGTTCTTTTCCAAATCCTAAGGCTGCAACTGTGCTTTTAGATTTTGATACATCAATTCCTATTGAAATCATAAATACCTCCATTAAATTTTTACCTACCTACACAATTATCCACTCAGTTTAGCTCGTTACACGGGTGTATTAACCCAACCTGCTTAATCGAATTCTTGATAATGAAAGGTAGCGGACTGTTTCGAGTACGGGTGTATTATCCCAAATGGGCTGCGTCCGTTACCTTCATTATATTAAAAAAAGTGTAGGTAGAAAGTTTTTTCTACTTACACTTTTATGGTACTAATGGGTGAAAATTTAATTTGTCAACAGTCTGACTGGAAAATAACTTTCCAGCTTATTTTTTAATACTCAAAAGAAAAATAATTTTCAATAAAATCTTGTTGGATGCCTGGTTTTAATTTTTCCTTTATATCTTTTCCAGAAATTTTCTCAATCAATTTTAAAGCCAAGTATATGCTTGACCCTGCTCCTCTCGATGTTAAGATATTAGAATCTTGGACTACAAGCTCATCTTTTTCATATTTGCCAATATTTTTAAGATCTTCTCTCACACTTGGATGAGAAACCACTGCTTTATCAGAAACAATACCTGCTCTTTCAAGAACTATTGGTCCTGCACAAATTGCTGCTATAATCTTTTTATCTTGGTCAAATTTTTTAACAATATCAATAACTCTTTGATCATCCCTGAGTCTTTCAGCTCCTTTTGTTCCTCCTGGAATATAAAGAGCACTATAATCATCCAAACTAATTTCATCAAGCAATTTATCAGCTTTAACAATAATTTGATGAGATCCATTTACAAAAAAATCATTTTTTATAGAAACAGTGTCAACAAGAACATTAACACGTCTAAGATAATCAACAATAGTTAAAGCCTCAACCTCCTCAAAACCATCCGCCAAAAAAACTAAAACTTTGTCCATAAATTCCTCCTAATAAAAATATACCCTAATTTGAGATCTCTCCAGTCCTTTCACTCGATCGAGATGGGTTTCTTTATTTGAGTTTGTATGTAAAATCAGTTTTTTAAAATTGCTTGAATAATGATATTAATTTAAACTTTAGCTCAAAAATAAATACAACATTTACCCATCTCGAGCCTAGTCGAGAGATCTCTTTATTAACTTTATCCATAATTTAACCAAATCATTGAGATCTCTCCGCTCGCTACACTCGATCGGGATGTTTCTTTAAATAAATACTTTTGTGTATTTTGGCATGAAAAAACCCCTCCATCCGCATTCCGGATTTTGGGGTTTAGCTCAAAAGGACTTGTCATTATTTATGAAAAATTCATTAACATCCTAATATAATATTAAAAATGTTTTATATTACTTAAAATTTATTTATTCTTTCTTTTTTTGCTTACTATCAATCCACCAAGTGGAGCAGATAAAGTAGCAATTATTCCAGATAATGAACTTATACCTGTTTGAACATTATCAGATGTTGATGATGGTTTTACATATTTTACTTTATATATATCATCATTTGTTTTATTTTCTTTTACTATTTTTTTATCAGTTTCATTACTATTAGATGGTTTTTCTTGTTTTCTTGGTTTTTGTAATTCTGTCCAAGGTGTTACTATTTTTTCATAAACATAAGTTATCTCTTGTTTTACACCTGGCTTATAATTTCCTTTAGTTTCATTTCCATCTTTATCATAAGTTGGATCTTCAACAAGATTTTCAACTCTAACAAATTTGAACTTATCTTTTTCAACTTTTCCAGTTGTATAAGTCATATCTTTTGTTCCATCAGTAACTTTTCCGTCTACTACTTCACGTTTAATTTCTTTGCCATCTTTATCTTTTGTTATATAGATGTGGTGTTCTTGGAATGAGCCTTTTTCTTCAACTGGTTTAGATGGTTCCAATGGTGTCCATGGTGTCTCTGTTTTTTCGTAAACGTATGTGATTTCTTGTTTTACACCTGGTTTAAAGTTTCCTTCTTTTGTTTCACCTTTTCCGTTGTAGCTTGGATTATCTACTGGATTTTCTGTTCTTACAAATTTAAAGCCATCTTTTTCTTTCTTACCAGTTTCGTAAGTCATGTCTTTAGTTCCACCACTTACATAACCGTCTTTTACTTCACGTTTAAT